>NC_014664.1:2030000-2380000 GCF_000166055.1 Rhodomicrobium vannielii ATCC 17100 | reverse complement strand
GGCGCAGGCAGAGGATCGCCCGCCTTTACCGACGAAAGATCGTAAAGCAACCAGAAGCGCGATTGCCCCGCATGTCCGGCGACGCTTTGCCAGTCTTTCGTTGCGATTGCGATTTTCATGCTGCGCCCGTCCTCTGAAAGTCTTCGGTGTTTTATACCCCATTATCGTAAGGTCGAGCCCATTTTGTAAAATCCGAGATGCTCTCGGCTTTTACTCGGCGTCGCCAAAGAGCTTGCGTTACGACACGCCCGCCTCGGCTGCATGTCGAGGCGGGGGCAGACCCCGACGCTGAATCGACGAGAGCAATTCTGTTTCGCGCGAAAATCTTGGCGAACTCGGGTTCGAAGGTGTGGAGCCGGCAACAACCAGGCGGCCTTCCTAATGACAGGCGCAGCCTCGGCATTCGGACGGGCTGAAGCTGGCGAGCGCGCCATCGCGGGCAGCTTGCGCGCATGGCGTTCCGGCCGCGTCCGCATTCGCATGCGGAGCCACGCGCGAGAGCAACCGCTTCATCGCGACACTTCCGCAGGCGGGGCAGGATGGAGTATCGCCGAAAGCGACGAGCAGTTCCGTTTCCTTGCCGCAGTCGGGACATTGAAAGCTGTAAAGCGGCATCGTGCGATCTCCTCGAATTATATAATAGCGCGACTTCCTGTTTCACGGGGTTCGACACCCGCTAAAGGTGCATAGCTTACGGCGACGGCAGAAGCAATTTCCACTTAATCGTCGTCAGCCAAGGCTGCCACGATCTTCGCGAGACTTGCGAGAAAAGCGTCTCGCTCTTCCTCGCTGAGCGCGCCCAGGGCTTTTTCGTTGAGCGTCTCAATCGCCTCGCGCACTGCGGGCAGTTTCTCCAGCGCAAGCGGCGTCAGCGAGATCAGCATACTTCGCCTGTCGTTCGCGTCAGGCTCGCGGTGGATCAGCCCATCGCGCTCCATCCGCGAGAGCGTCGCTGCCATGGTCGGCTGCTCGATGGCGGCGAATTCAGTCAGCGCCTTTTGCGAAAGCGCACCCCCATTTCCCAAGGCGAAAAACATCGGCAAATGGCCGGTCGACAGCCCGAGAGGCTTGAGCCTGCGATCCATAGACCGTGCAAAGAGCCGCGCCGCCCAGTTCGTCATATATCCCGCTGAATCTGTGCGGTCGATATTATATAGCTTGCTATCTTTATCTGTCATATGTTATATAGCACACTATGTTCATTGCAATGCAAGGAGCTTTACAAATGCGTACACCGCTTCGCCTACTCCACGCCATCACGGGCTTTGTAGGCCTCGTCATAATTCTTCGCTTCCTCGGCCATACGGCTTATGCCGAGCTTTACGGCGATGCCGCCTCCATTCTGGCGGTCAAATCGTGGATCGTCTGGCGCCTGCCGGTTCTGATCGTCGCGCTTGCCGTCGCAGGCGCAACCGGCTTCGCGCTCGCCGGACCTTCGCCGCGTGGTCTCGCCGCTCGCAAGCTTGCCCGTATGCGCGTCATCGCGGTGAACGGAATTCTGGTGCTCGTGCCAGCCGCCATCTTCCTTTTCTGGAAGGCTGAGGCGGGCGAGTTCGACGCGACCTTCGCCGCGCTGCAAACGATCGAGTTTATCGCTGGCGGCGTAAACATCGTGCTGATCGGCATGAGCTTCCGCGACGGCCTCCGCCTGACGGGTCGGCTGCGGCGTTGCCCCGACGCTCCCGCGCGCCGCTCGTAATGGCAGCCATGCGCTTGTGTATGGAGCAAGCGCATGGCGGTCGCGTTCATGAAGGACGCCGGACGCACGCGGCGCCGCGCTCCATCTCTTGAGCGCAAACCGAGGCGTCGCCTTGAAGGAGCGAGTTCACCATCATGGCTACACCCAATGCAGCCGCCGCCGGAACGTTCAAAATCGGCGGCGATATCGAGATAAACCGCCTCGGATTTGGCGCGATGCGCATCACGGGCGACGGCATTTTCGGTCCGCCGTCCGACAAGGCGGGGAGTATTCGCACCCTGAAGCGCCTTCCCGAACTCGGCATAACCTTCATAGACACGGCAGCGTCCTACGGTCCCGACGTGTCGGAGCAACTGATCCGCGAGGCGCTCCATCCGTATGACGGGCTTCTGATTGCAACGAAGGGCGGGTTGACGCGCCCTGGTCCAAATGTCTGGGTGCCCGACGGTCGCCCTGAATTTCTCCTCGCCGATGTGAAGAAGAGCCTCCGGCAGTTGGGCGTTGAGCAGATCGATCTCTGGCAACTCCACCGCATTGATCCGAGAGTTCCGCGCGACGAGCAATTCGGCCTCATCCGCAAGCTTCTCGATGATGGATTGATCCGGCATGCGGGGTTGAGCGAGGTCTCCGTGGAGCAGATCCGCGCGGCGCAGGCTGTGTTTCCGGTGGCTACCGTTCAGAACCGATATAACCTCGTGGACCGCACGAGCGAGACGGTGCTCGCCTATTGCGAGAGCGCAGGTGTCGGCTTCATTCCGTGGTATCCGCTTGCCGCAGGCGATTTGGCAAAGCCCGGTTCGGCTCTCGACGCGGTGGCGAAGGCTCACAGCGCGACGCCGGGCCAGATCGCGCTTGCGTGGCTTCTCGCGCGCAGCTCGGTCATGCTGCCCATTCCCGGCACATCCAAGGTCAAGCACCTTGAAGAGAATGTTGCGGCGGCCGCGATACGGCTTTCAGCAGCCGACTTTGCGGAGCTCGACAAGGCCGGACGCGGCGCGGCCTGATGGGGGAAAGGGGGCCCGCCCCTCATCCATTACTGCGGCCTTCGCGTTCGCCGGAGCCAACGTAGCCGCGTGGCGCGTGGCCATTCGCCCGAGTCGGATTGCGGTTGACGAGAATAAGGTTTGGCGACGACGTTAAGGGTGTGAGGGGAGCGGCAAAAAACCAAGGTCGGAAATGGCCAAGCGGTCGCCAGCGAACCCGCCGACGCGAGCGCTCTGAACATTACGACTTTGATTATAGGGGAAAATGGTGGAGCCAATGAGATTCGAACTCACGACCTCTGCAGTGCGATTGCAGCGCTCTCCCAGCTGAGCTATGGCCCCTTCGACGCTCATTTAGGCGCAGGCGCGCGCGTCTGTCAAGGCGCGAAGCCCGGCTTCAGGCAAACTTCTTCCACCCGCCGCTCTCCTCCTGCCGCCAGTAGCTGACGGGCCGCCCCGCCGCCTTCGCGCCGCGCCACTCCTCGCGCGCGATTGCCTTCGCCTCGTCGTCGGGGTCGTCGAAAAGCCGGATCACTCGGACAAAACGCTCCGGCTCGCTTTCGCGCGCGCCTTCGAGCAGAAATAGCACCTCAGCGTTGTTCGGGTTGGCTTCTTCGAGCGTGAGGAAAACGGGCTGACGGTCTGCGTGGCCATCGCGCGCGGTGCCGTGCGGAAGAAAAGAATCCTCGCGATACGTCCAGAGCGCCGTATCGATGGCGTCGAGCCGCTCCGCGCTTGAAAACCGCAGTGAAGCGCGCCAGCCCCGCGCGAGCGTCTTCTCGACCAGAACCGGCAACACCGCCTGAAGCGGCTGCCGCTCCAGATGATAAAACCAGAACTCGGGGCGCGCATCCGCCCCGCCGCCGTCGCTCATCTCCTGCCAGACCTCCCGCCCTCGTCGGCGTAAGGGTTGTTCGTCTTGCGCACATGCAGGCGGACGGGCGATGGCCCAAGCCCGAAAGACTTCTTCAGGTCGTTGACGAGGTATCGCAGATAGGAATCGGGCAGCGCCTCGGGCCGCGAGGAGAATACGATGAATGTCGGCGGGCGCGCGTTCGACTGCGTGATGTAGCGGAGCTTGAGGCGACGTCCCGCGACGGCGGGCGGCTGATGCTTGTCGAGGGCGGTGGCGAACCAGCGATTGAGCGCGGCGGTCGAGATACGCTTGTTCCAGGCCTCGTTCACCTTGAACGCCGCGTCCATTACCTTGTCGAGGCCGCGCCCGGATATCGCGCTCACCGGCACGAGCGGCGCGCCCGCAAGCTGTGGCAGGATGCGCTCGGCGGATTTCCTGAGTTCGGCGAGATAGGCCTGCGGCTCGGGCACGAGATCCCACTTGTTGACCGCGAAGACGAGACCGCGCCCCTCGCGCTCCACGAGGTCGGCGATGGTGAGATCTTGCTTGTCGAGCGGCGATTGGGCGTCCAGCAGCAGCACCACGATTTCGGCGAAGCGGATGGCGCGCAGCGCGTCGCCAACGGCCAGCGTCTCCGATCGCACGTTGATGCGCGCCTTGCGGCGTAGGCCCGCCGTATCGTAAAGCCGCACCTTGCGGCCACGCCATTGGAAATCGGCCGCGATCGCATCACGCGTGAGGCCCGCCTCGGGGCCTGTTATCATGCGTTCCTCGCCGAGAAGCGCGTTCACGAGCGTGGACTTGCCCGCGTTCGGGCGTCCCGCGATGGCGAGCTTAAGCGGGCGTGCGCGCGCCTGCTCCTCGGTGAGTTCGTCGTCTTCCGGCTCGGGTTCGTCACCGCGTGCCGTCGCGATTTCGTCGAGCCGGTTCGTCACCTCCGCCATGAGGTCGCCGAGGCCCATATTATGCTCCGCCGACACGGGAAGAGGCTCGCCGAGGCCGAGTTCGTAGGAGCCGTAGTAGCCCGCATCCGAGGCGCGGCTCTCGCTCTTGTTCGCCACGAGGATGAACGGCTTGCCCGAACTGCGCACGAGGTCGGCGATGCCGCGATCCACCGACGTCAGTTCGGCCCGCGCGTCGATGACGAACAGGATGAGATCGGACTCCGCGATGGCCTGCTCGGACTGCTCGCGCATGCGCGCGGCGATGCTGCCCGGCTCCGCGTCTTCGAGGCCCGCCGTGTCGGTGAGCACCACGTCGCGGCGGTTGATGCGGATTTGCGTTTCCTTGCGGTCGCGCGTCAGGCCCGGCAAGTCGTCGACAAGCGCGAGCCGCCTGCCGGCAAGCCGGTTGAAAAGCGTGGATTTGCCGACGTTAGGACGGCCTATGATGGCGACGGTGTAGGCCATCGGCGTGACTGCCTCAGAGAGTTGACCATGCAAAGCTGCGCATGCGCGCGCTGATCGTCAACGTCATAGCATGTCATGCGGAACCGGCAGGATAATTTTCGGACGGCAATGGAAACAATGAGGGCTTGCGCTCCATCGTGCGAACCCGCGCCGGGCGGCGAGGCGGTATGAACCGCCCGCCTGGTTAGTTCATCGCGATAAGTTGCGCCTTGTCGGTCAGCACGAAGAGCTTGCCGTTCGCAACGACGGGGGCGATCATGACCGGCGAGCCGAGATCGGTCTGCGCGCCGATTTCGCCGGTCGAGGCGTCGACGCCCGCGAACAGCCCCCTCGACGACGCGAGCCACAGCTTGCCGCCCGCGAGGACGGGACCGCTCCAGCGCCCGTCTCCGGGAAGCTGAGTGACCCACCGCGCTTTGCCATCCTTGCGGTTCAGCGCGATCAGCTTGCCCGTCACGTCCACCACGAACACCGCGTCGCCCGCGACCCAAGGCGTCTGCGAACCACGGATGTCGCGCGTCCAGATGCGCTGGCCCTTGTCCTTCGACGTGGCAATCAACTGCCCGCCACGGCTCATCGCGAAAAGCATATCGCGGTCCACGACGGGGCGCGCAGCCTCACCGATGGCCGCCGACGAATTCGTGATATCGGTCTTCCCAAGCGTCTCGGTCCACTTCGGCTGGCCGGTCTTCACGTCGATGGCGGTGATTTCACCCGACGGGAACGGCACGAAGACGAGGTTGCCCGAAACGGCGGGGCTTGCGCTCGTCAGCACGGCTGCGTTTTCAGGCAGCCCCTTCTGCGTCCACAATTCCGAGCCGTCGTTCGCGTTGAGACAGAAAAGCTCGCTTTCCGCGTTGACGATATAGACGCGCCCATCGGCGGCTGTCGGCGCTTCGCGGATCGGGATGAGAATTTTCTTCGTCCAGACGGGTGAGCCGGTGCCCGCGTCGAGCGCGAGCACCGTGCCGAAGCCGGTGGCCACGTAAATCTTTCCGCCGTCAGCCGCAAGCCCGCCGCCAAATCCGGCGCGCGAGTGATTGTTGCCGTTGAACGGACGCATGATGTCGAACCCGGCCTTATCCTCGGGCACGGTGCTCATCCGCCAAACGGTGCCGCCGTTCTCCATGGAGATGGCGCGAATGGTGCCCTCGGCGTCGAGCGTGTAAACCTTGCCGTCATAGACGATCGGGATAGCCGTCAGCCGCATGCGCTTCGACGACCCTTCGCCCGCGGAGGCGGTCCACGCAGTGCGCAGATCCTGCCCGAAGGCGAGATGGCCCGGCGCGTTCGTGGCCACACCACCCGGTTGGCTCCAGGATACATTCATGACAGCCGGTGGAAGCGAGACAGGGCTCGCCACCTCGGCGGCGGAGATGCTTCCCTTGTCCTCGACACCGCCGAGAACGGACATGCGCTTGCCGGGCAGCTTTTCCTGCTTCTTGTCGAAGACCGACGTGACGGAGGAGATGCTCGGCATGCTCGGCTCGCTCAAGCCGACCGACTCGCACCCGCCCAGGAGCGTCGCGACGGATAAAACACTGAGGGTTGAAACAAGCAAAAACCGACGGCCGTAACGCGCGCTATTGTGTTTTCGCTTCATTCGCCCCGTCCTTTGTCCCCGTTTGTCCGGCCTGCGCCGCCTTCGGCTGGTCGAAGAGAAGTGCCAGCATGATCTGTGCACGCTGCCGCATTCCGGCCGGTGCCGCACCATCGCTTGCGATCTCGCCGAAAATACGTTCGGCCTCATCGCGCTTGCCTTCCTTGAAGGCGGCGATGCCCAGAACGTCCTTGGCGGCGAATCGCCATTCGCTCGTTCCCGAACGATACGGGGCAAGGGTTTGCGACAGCGACTCGTAACTTTCCTTATCCACAGAGAGCGCCGCGATCTGCACGCGCGCAAAATCGCGGAGCGTCGCCGGAGCGTTCTCGTCGCTGGCTACGCCGCGATAATCCTCGGCGGCCTGATCGTATTTCTTTTGAGCAAGCGATTCGGAGGCCGCATGCAGACGCGCCAGGACGCGATAGGCGCCGGGGCCTGAGCCTGCGAGGTCGGCGAGCGCCTTCTCGGCCTCCGCCTCCTTGCCGTCCTCGTGAAGCGTGATCGCGGTGACGAGCGCATCGCCGCCACGGGCGGCATCCGCCGCGCGACGGGCCTGATCCCATTTATATCCGCCGACACCGGCGGCGATCACCAGTGCCGCGATGCCGATATAAATACCGTACTTCTTGAAAAATACCGCAGTCTGCCGGCGGCGGTGTTCCTCGTTGACCTCGCGGATAAAGCTCTCGTCACTGCTCATGGCGTTTCTGCCTTCGTTATGATGTCACCGTTTTGCAACAGATAGGGCAGCGCCCGCTTCAGCGGAAGCGGCTTTCCGCGCACGCTCCGTCGCAGCGGTCAAAAACGCGCGCTTCTCCACGAAAAACTGCCCGATCAGTTGGGCTTTGTTTTGGACATTTTCGTGACTCGCGGCTTCTCGTCCGCAGGCTTTGCCATGGCGTACACGTGGTCCTTTGCCGGGAACTGGCGCGCCCGCACCTCCGTTGCGTAATCCTTCACCGCGTCCTCGATGGCTGCGCCGAGCTCCGCGAACTTCTTCACGAACTTCGGCACCGTAGGCGAGAGGCCGAGCATGTCTTCGAGCACGAGGATCTGGCCGTCGCATTCCGCCGACGCGCCGATGCCGATGGTCGGGATCGGGACCGCGCGCGTGATTTTGGCCGCGAGCAACTCAGCCATGCCTTCGAGCACGACTGAAAACGCGCCAGCCTCCGCGACCGCCGCCGCGTCGGCCTCGATGGCGGCCCATTCCTCCTGCCGCCGCCCTTGCGTCTTGAAGCCGCCCATCATGTTCACCGACTGCGGCGTGAGGCCGATATGCGCCATCACCGGAATGCCGCGCTGCGTAAGAAATGCGACCGTTTCCGCCATGCGCGCGCCGCCTTCGAGCTTTACCGCGCCGCAGCCCGTTTCCTTCATGATCCGCGCGGCGTTGCGAAACGCGACCGCCGGGCTTTCCTCGTAGGAGCCGAATGGCATATCCACGACGACGAGCGCATGCCGGGAGCCGCGCACGACCGCCGCGCCATGCATGATCATCATGTCGAGCGGAACCGGCACCGTTGTCTCAAGCCCGTGCATGACCATCCCCAGGGAATCCCCCACGAGCAGGAAATCCATGTGCGGATCGACAAGCCGCGCCGTGTGTGCGTGGTAGCAGGTGAGCGACACGATCTTGTCGCCGCCCTTCTTCGCGCGGATGTCCGGAGCCGTGACGCGGCGGATGACGGTATGCTGTGACATAATTCGTTCCCAAGGGTGACAGGCCGTGAATAGCGGAAATGGGGTGCGTGGGAAATATGCAAGAGCGGGGCGCTGCCGAAAATTAACCGAGTTTTCAAAATAAACTGGTGCTTGCATCGAGTTTTAGGAAAAATCGTTGAAAGTTGGAGTTATGTCCGGAGGGTTTCATGATCAGGCGCATGTTTGCTGCGCTGACGCTCTTCGCGTTGGGTGTCGCCTATCAGGCGACGGTCGAAGCGAAGGCTGTTCCTCTGTCGCAGGCCTCGGGCCTTGCGCAGGCAATTGACGCCAAGTCTTCGGTGATCAAGGTCGATGAGGAATACGACTACCGCTACCGCTACAATAACGCATACGGCTATGGCCATGGCTCGGGTTACGCCTATCGCTATGGCTATCCGCGTTATGAAAGGGCGCGTCGCGGTTGTGGCTGGGATTATCCATGCGAGCCGCGCCGGTCCTATGGCAAGCGCTATTTCAGCGGCGGCAATTCGCAGGTCTACATCAAAAACAACTACGGCACGGTGAACGTGTATTCGAACGGCGCGCGCCGCTCGCATCGCGGGTATTACCGGCCTTATCGCTGGCGTGACCGCTATGACGAGAGTTCATACCGGTGCCGGGATCGCGGCTGCGGTGACGATTGCGGCGTGTTCTGCTGGTACAAGCGCGTGAGGTCGGGATATTGCGGCCATGGCTGCGACACCTATCGCGAGCGCGTCCGCTACGAGACCGGCTATCGGACGGTTGAGTATCCGCGGCCGTATTTCTATCGCCACCGCCCGCGTTACGACGACTACGGCTCCACGCGTTTCGAACGCCCGTATGACGACGACCGCGTGCCGCTTCGCCGCTTCGACGGCCCGCGCTACTAGGCCGTGGACTCATAACGGCGTGCACCAAAGGCGCATGCAAGCGCCTCCAGAGCACTTGCAACCAATTGATTTAGTGCAGTTTCGAGTTTTGCATTTTGATCGAAGTGCCACCAACGGGCGTGAATCAAATGCAAAATTTGCTGCGCTAGATCGGCCTGCGTCACATCGGCCCCGATCTGACGCAGAGAAGTTGATCGAAGACAGAACTTACAGCGTCGTGCCGCGTCTGATTTACGGCGCGATGCTGTAGCCCGCACTCAACGCCTCGCTCGAACGCGAGTCGGTCGCGCTGAGGTAGGTGACGCGCTCGCGGCCTAACGGGCGAGCGGCGAGAACGAGAGTTGGAACGCGTGCAATCATCGCGCGCGTTCCAGAAAGCCGCACTATTCAGGCTTTATCGGTTCCCCCCAAGGAGCAGCGTCGCGGCGTGTGACGTTAACAATTATCGTCACAGCATGGGAAACAAGAATAGCGGCCGTTTTCGTCATGACCTCGCACCTCCTGCGATCACAGCCGCGCATTCGACTGCCGTGCCGATGATAGCCGGAGGTTGTAAAGGTGCCGCGAACGCACTGCGACGCTCTGTTGCCGCGCGATTAACGGGTGCCGCTCGCGAGCTATCGGAGAAGGCGATGGAGCGATCCGCCGTCTTAGCTTGAAGCGACCACCGAAGACTTGTTTATGAAGGTAGCTCTCGAACGAGGTGCATGCGCCGAACATGAAGATCGCGTTCGCCACCCGCCTGGGCTGCGATGCCTGTCAGCGCTGAGATCGCTTACTCCGCCGCGAGCTTTGTATACCCCAAATGCGCGTTGAGCTTGCCGAGCAGGTCCGTTGACGCTTCGACGATATTCGTGCCGGGGCCGAAAATCGCCACCGCGCCGCCCTTGTAAAGCGCATCGTAATCGTCCGGTGGGATCACGCCGCCCGCCACGATGAGAATGTCGGGCCGACCCTGCGCCTCAAGTTCGCGTTTGAGTTCAGGCACGAGCGTCAAGTGGCCTGCCGCCAGCGACGACACGCCGACGATATGCACGTCGTTTTCCACGGCCTGCCGCGCCACTTCGGCGGGCGTCGCGAACAGCGCGCCGATGTCCACGTCGAAGCCGAGATCCGCGAACGCCGAGGCTATCACCTTCTGGCCGCGGTCGTGACCGTCCTGGCCGACCTTTGCGACGAGCAGACGCGGGCGGCGCCCGTCTTCCTTTTCGAACGCCTGGCACATGGCGATGACATGCGGGACCTTGTTCTCCATCGAGCCAACCTCCGCTCGGTAAACGCCCGAGATGGCGCGTGTTTCCGCCCGATGGCGGCCGTAGACCTTTTCGAGCGCGTCCGAAATTTCACCGACCGTGGCCATTGCGCGGGCCGCGTCGACCGCGAGCGCGAGCAGATTGCCCGAGCCGCTGGCCGCCGCGTTGGTGAGCGCTTCGAGCGTCGCCGCCACTTTCGCGCCGTCGCGCTCAGCGCGTAGACGTTCCAGCTTCTCGATCTGGGCGGCACGCACCGCCGAATTATCGACCTTTAGCACCTCGATGGGCGCCTCATCAACCGGCTGGAATCTGTTCACGCCGACGATGATCTGCTTGCCGCTGTCGATGCGAGCCTGCGTGCGCGCGGCCGCCTCTTCGATGCGCAGCTTCGGAACGCCCGCGTCGATGGCCTTCGCCATGCCGCCGAGGCGCTCGACTTCTTCGATGTGCTCCCACGCCTTCTTCGCAAGCTCGTAGGTGAGCCGCTCGACGTAATAGCTGCCGCCCCACGGGTCGATGGTGCGCGTGGTGCCGGTTTCGTATTCGATGAAAAGCTGCGTGTTACGCGCGATGCGGGCGGAAAAGTCGGTCGGCAGCGCGAGCGCTTCGTCGAGAGCGTTGGTGTGCAGCGACTGCGTGCCGCCATGCGTTGCCGCGAAGGCCTCGACGCAGGTGCGCGTCACGTTGTTGAAGACGTCCTGCGCGGTGAGCGACCAGCCACTCGTCTGACAATGCGCGCGAAGGCTCATGGACTTCGACGATTTCGCACCTTCGGCCTTCATAAGCCGCGCCCACAGCGCGCGACCCGCACGCATCTTGGCCACTTCCATGAAGTAGTTCATGCCGATGGCCCAGAAGAACGACAGGCGCGGCGCAAACGCGTCGATGCCGAGGCCAGCGGCCTTGCCCGCTCGGGCGTATTCCACGCCATCGGCCAGCGTATAGGCGAGTTCGAGGTCCGCCGTCGCGCCCGCTTCCTGCATGTGATAGCCGGAAATCGAGATCGAGTTGAACTTCGGCATGTTCTGGGACGTGTAGGCGAAGATGTCCGAGATGATGCGCATCGAGGGTAGGGGCGGATAGATGTAGGTGTTCCGCACCATGAACTCTTTGAGAATGTCGTTCTGGATCGTGCCCGAGAGCTGCGCGGGCTTCACGCCCTGCTCCTCGCCCGCCACGATGAACAGCGCAAGGATCGGCAGCACCGCGCCGTTCATGGTCATGGATACGCTCATCTCCGACAGCGGGATGCCGTCGAACAGCGTGCGCATGTCGTAGATCGAGTCGATGGCCACGCCCGCCATGCCGACGTCGCCGCGAACGCGCGGGTGGTCGCTGTCATAGCCGCGATGGGTGGCGAGGTCGAAGGCGATGGAGAGGCCCTTCTGGCCCGCCGCGAGGTTGCGGCGATAGAAGGCGTTCGAGTCCTCGGCGGTCGAGAAACCCGCATATTGGCGCACCGTCCAGGGCTGCTGGACGTACATCGTCGGGTAAGGCCCGCGAAGGAACGGGGCGACACCCGGATAGGTGTTGAGGAAATCCAGGCCGTCGATGTCGTCCGGGCCGTAGGCGGGCTTGAGCTTGATGCCTTCCGGCGTCTCGGCGGGCGCGCCGAAAGAACTGCCCGCAAGGCTCGGTGTCTGCCACTCGATCTTCGAGAAATCCGGCAACGGAGAATCGGTCATCGTTCGCTTCCAAGTGTCCCACAGGTCAACCGCGGCGGGTTCTATCACCCAAGCCGCGCATTGACCGATGCATTTCAAGACGCCTCGCTCTGGCACCGCCGAGGAGCGTGGCCTTCGTATTTACAACCTCAGGCTTCGTCGAACGCGCCGAAGTTTTCATCCTCCGCCTCGAGTCCGGCGGCTTCGGCCAGCTCCTCGACGCGCAGGATGCGTTGCGCTTCCTCAAGCACGGCGAGTGCGTTGCAGCCTTCGTAGATAAGCCGGTCCACCGCCGTCTGGTCATTGGGATCGAGCGACGCGAGAAGCGAAGCCGGACCGGCGAGATAGACATGGCTCGCGCCTGCACGCTTCAGCGCGGCTGCGGCTCCCTTCAACTCGCCATAGGCCGAGTTGGACGAGCACAGGCAGGCGATTGGCGCAGGGCTCTGCTTGAACGCAGCCGCGAGTTTTTCGACGTCGGTGAAGCCTTCCTCGGGCAGAACGGCCTCAATGCCGCCCGCCGCAAAGAAGCTCTGCACCCAGAGCGAACGCGCGCGATAGTCCGACGGCGCGCCAAGAAGCGCGAGGAACACTGGCGGTCTGGAACCAATGCTGGCGAGCGCGAAATCGGCGCGCTGGCGCAGCACTTCAAAAGGTTCGGCATCGCGTCTTGCGACGTCGAGCGCGCCGCCTGCGATGATGTCGCATACGATGCGCGAGGCGGAATGCAGCTCCGCCAGCGGCACGCCGCGCGCGGCGGCAGAAATGAGCGCCGCGAAGCGTTCGCCCGCGCCGGGTGCGGGAAGCGCGAAGTCGACGGTCGGGTGCGCTTCTTCCATGATGATGGCGGCGGGCTCTTCGAGAGCGATCTTCTCATTGAGGTTCGGGAAGACCGAAACGCCGGTGATCCTCTCCTTGCGGTGAGCGATGGCACGCTCGCGCTTCTCGGCCGTCTGTCGCAGGCGTTCCGCGACGAAACCGCTTTCGAGCGCCTTCAAGAGGCCGCCCTTGGCTTCCACCTCGCGGAACAGCGCCCAGGCCGACGCCGCGAGCTTTTCCGTCAGCGTTTCGACATAGGCGGACCCGGCTGCGGGATCGGCGACGGCCGAAAGCCACGCCTCGCTCTGAAGCACAAGGCCGGTGTTGCGCGCGATGCGCCGCGAGAGAGGCGTGGCCTCCGTCGCTGCTTCGTCGAACGGGTAGACTTCGATAGCGGTAGCTCCGCCGATGGCCGCACCGAACACGCTCGCGGTGGCGCGCAGCATGTTCACCTGCGGATCGTAGGCGGAGAGGATGCGGGGCGGCATCTTCGCGTAGAGGAGGATATGCTCGTTTGACGCGATACCTGCCGCCTCATGGGCGCGCGCCCAGAGAAGGCGGATCGCCCGGAACGACGCGATGGTGAGGAACAGGTCGGCAGACGCGCAAAGCTTGAAGCCGATAGCTCGCGATGCGTCTTCGCGCGACAGCCCCGCAGCTTCCAGCGCGCGCCAGTAGGCGACGGCGGCGGCAAGCGTAAGCCCGAGTTCGTCCACCGCGGAACCGCCCGCGCCATTCCAGGCGCGGCTCGATGCGAGGAAAGGCGTGAAAAGGGGAAAGCGTTCGCGAATGGCAAGCGCCGCGTCGACCGTATCGGCGAGCGCGGCTTTCCGATCTGCCGGCACCTCGCCCGACATGGCGAAAACGGTGAGCGGATCGAAGCCTGCCGTGCCCACGATGGTCTTGTCCGCCTTTGCGAGAAGCAATGCGGCGTCGGCGGGCGAACTGCCGGGCGCGAGGAATACCGGAACACCGGCACCTGCGACAGCTTTCAACTCGGCGGCCTTGCGAATCGCTGGGCCGTTGTTGAGGTCGAGGCTCAGCGCCGTCGCGCCGTTCGCCACATCGTCGGCCAACTGCCGCTCCGCGTCGGCGAGCGACGCGCCCGCGACGGGCTGCACGATGAGCCAGCCGCGCTGACCATGCCGCGCCGGCGACGTCGCGGCGCCGGTATAAAGCGGCGACGTTGCGAAGCCTTCATAAAGCTGATTTTCGAGCACGCGGAAAGGTGCGCCCTTCAGCGCCTTGTCCACGATGGCGCGCCAGTCCGCTTCGGACGCTGGCGGAAATTCTTTGGCGAGTGCGAAATGTTCCATGGCGGCGCATGATAGTGATGCGTTCCGTCCCAGTCCACCGCCGTGGGATCGATTTTTGCCTTTTTTCGGGGCACGGCACCGCGCCTTAAGGCCGCGTTCGCTGCGGCGGCATTACGCGGAAAGGGCCTCCTCGCCGCTCGTGGAATGCGCGTTCGTGTACACTCGATTCCACGCCGTTGTTGAAACATCGCCCGCTTCCTTTATAACGCGTCGAAACCCGAGCGCCAGAAGTATGCCCAAACGCACAGATATAGACTCCATCCTCATCATTGGGGCTGGCCCGATTGTTATCGGCCAGGCCTGTGAATTCGACTATTCCGGCACGCAAGCCTGCAAGGCTCTGCGGCAGGAGGGATATCGAATCATCCTCGTGAATTCGAACCCCGCCACGATCATGACCGACCCCGATCTGGCGCACGCCACCTATATCGAGCCGATCACGCCCGACATGGTGACGAAGGTGATCGAGCGGGAACGCCGCGAACACCCGGACGAGCGCATGGCCTTGCTGCCCACGATGGGCGGCCAGACCGCGCTCAACACCGCGCTGAAGCTTGCGCGTGACGGCGTGCTCGATCGCTTCGGCATCGAACTGATTGGCGCGAATGCCGACGCCATCGACAAGGCCGAGGATCGCCAGCTTTTCCGCGAGGCGATGAAGAAGATCGGCCTCGCGACGCCGAAATCGCGGCTTGCGCAAACCCTCCAGGAGGCCATCGACGCGCTCGAACACGTGCCGTTGCCCGCAATCATCCGCCCGTCCTTCACGCTTGGCGGCACCGGCGGCGGCATCGCTTACAACCGCGAAGAATATCTCCACATCTGCGAGCGCGGCTTGGAAGCCTCGCCCACGACGCAGATTCTCGTCGAGGAATCCGTCCTCGGCTGGAAGGAGTACGAGATGGAGGTTGTCCGCGACAAGAAGGACAACTGCATCATCATATGCTCCATCGAGAACGTGGACCCGATGGGCGTTCATACCGGCGATTCGATCACGGTTGCGCCCGCGCTGACGCTGACCGACCGCGAATATCAGATCATGCGCAACGCCTCCATTGCGGTTCTGCGCGAGATCGGCGTCGAAACCGGCGGCTCGAACGTGCAGTTCGCGGTGAACCCTGCGGACGGCAAGCTCGTCGTGATTGAGATGAACCCGCGCGTGTCGCGGTCGTCGGCGCTTGCGTCCAAGGCGACGGGCTTCCCCATCGCCAAGGTCGCCGCGAAGCTCGCCGTCGGCTACACGCTCGACGAACTCGACAACGACATCACCAAGGGCGCGACGCCCGCCTCCTTCGAGCCGACCATCGATTACGTCGTCACGAAGATTCCCCGGTTCGCGTTCGAGAAGTTCCCCGGCGCACCGACGACGCTCACGACGTCCATGAAGTCGGTCGGCGAGGCGATGGCCATCGGCCGCACCTTCCACGAAAGCCTGCAAAAGGCGCTTCGCTCCCTGGAAACGGGCCTCACCGGTCTTGACGATTACCTCCTCGAAGGGCTCGGCAAGGGCGACGACAAGAACGTCATCCGCGAGGCGCTCGGCACGCCGTCGCCCGACCGGCTCCTCAAGGTCGCGCAAGCACTGCGCATGGGCGTCGATCATGAGCAGATCCACGCACTGTGCCGGATCGATCCGTGGTTCATCGAACGGCTTCAGGAAATCGTGGACGTGGAAGCGAAGGTTCGCGAACACGGCCTGCCGCAAACCGAGCGCTCCTTCCGCGAACTGAAGGCCATGGGCTTCTCCGATGCGCGGCTTGCGGCGCTCTCGGGGCTCACGGAAGCTGAGGTCGCGGAGAAGCGCTGCGCGCTGAAGGTGTTCCCCGTTTACAAGCGCATCGACACCTGCGCGGCCGAATTCCCCTCGCCGACGCCGTACATGTACTCGACCTACGAGAGCCCGCTTGCAGGCCGCGAGATGTGCGAGGCGGCGCCGTCAGCCCGCGAGAAGATCATCATCCTCGGCAGCGGCCCGAACCGCATCGGGCAGGGCATCGAGTTCGACTATTGTTGTTGTCACGCGGCCTTCTCGCTGTCGAAGGCGGGCTACGAGACGATCATGGTCAACTGTAACCCGGAGACCGTCTCGACCGACTACGACACCTCCGACCGCCTCTATTTCGAGCCGCTGACACCGGAAGACGTGCTCGCGATCATCGAAAAGGAAGCCTCGAACGGCAAGCTCAAGGGCGTGATCGTGCAGTTCGGCGGCCAGACGCCGCTGAAGCTCGCGCAGACGCTCGCCGACCGCGGCGTGCCGATCCTCGGCACCTCGCCCGACGCCATCGACCTCGCCGAGGACCGCGACCGCTTCAAGGCGCTCGTGGAGAAGCTCAACCTGCGCCAGCCGCAGAACGGCATCGCCTATTCCATTGAGCAGGCGCTCGCGGCGAGCGAGGCAATCGGCTTCCCCATCGTGGTCAGGCCGTCCTACGTGCTCGGCGGGCGGGCCATGGCCATCATCCCGAACCAGGCGTCGCTCAAGGACTATTTCGACACGACGCTCGCGGCTTTCGTGCCACCGGACGTGCATCATCGCTTCGGGGGCAACCGACACGCGGAAGTGAACGCCGTGCTCGCGAAGAACGCGCTCCTGCTCGATTCCTATGTGCGCGATGCGACCGAAGTCGACGTCGACGCCATTTCGGATGGCACGGATGTGTTCATCGCGGGCGTGATGGAGCATATCGAGGAAGCGGGCGTGCATTCGGGCGACAGCGCCTGCTCGCTCCCGCCGCATTCGCTCTGCGAGAAGACGCTGCGCGAGCTTGAGCGCCAGACCGCCGACATCGCCCGCGCGCTGAACGTCGTCGGGCTCATGAACATCCAGTACGCGGTGAAGGACGGCGACGTTTACGTGCTGGAGGTTAACCCGCGCGCGAGCCGCACCGTGCCGTTCGTGGCGAAGGTGATCGGTTATCCGGTCGCGGCCATCGCGGCTCGCGTCATGGCGGGCGAGAAGCTCGCCGACATGAACCTCAAGCATCGCGCCAACGTGCAGCATGTGGGCGTGAAGGAAGCCGTGTTCCCGTTCGAGCGGTTCCCGGAGATCGATCCGGTCCTTGGGCCGGAGATGCGCTCCACGGGCGAAGTGATGGGCATCGACAAGACCTACGCCGTCGCCTTTGCCAAGGCGCAGCTCGCGAGCGGCAGCCGTCTGCCGACCGCCGGAACGCTGTTCGTGTCGGTCAAGGAATCGGACAAGCACCGCATCGTTCAACCCGTCCGCGACCTCGTGGAAATGGGCTTCAAGGTGCTCGCCACGCGCGGCACCGCACGCCACCTCGAAGCGCAAGGCATCCCTTGCACGCGCATCAACAAGGTGCTCGAAGGGCGGCCGAACATCGTGGACGCGATGAAGAACCGCGAAGTGGATCTCGTCTTCAACACGACGGAAGGAGCGAAGGCACTTGCCGACAGTTCCACGATCCGGCGTACCGCGTTGATGTACAAGATTCCTTACTACACGACGATCGCGGGCGCGCTCGCTGTGACGAAATCAGTTGCGGCAATGCGCGCTGGCATCCTTGAAGTTCAGCCTCTGCAGAAATATATCGCCTAAACTGTGTGTGCCGGTGCCGGAGGGCGGTCCGGCATGCGCTGTTTTTGTCGAATTCCACTTTCAGATGGATGAACGGTTCCGGGGGGACTTTCTCCGGACCTGGGGAGAATTGGGGATGAGCGAAAAAGTGCCGATGACTGCCCAGGGGCATGCAGCGCTTGAGGCCGAGCTTAGAATTTTGAGGAGCGTCGAGCGGCAGCGCATCATCAAGGCCATTGCTGAGGCGCGGTCGCATGGCGACCTGTCCGAAAATGCGGAATATCATGCCGCGAAGGAAGCGCAGGGCATGAACGAGGCGAAGGTCGCCGATCTTGAGGACAAACTCAGCCGGGCCGAGGTGATCGACATCTCCAAGCTTTCCGGCGAGACCGTGAAGTTTGGCGCGACGGTGACGCTCGTCGACGAGGACACCGAGGAAGAGGTGAAATATCAGATCGTCGGCGATCTCGAAGCCGATGTTCGGAACGGAAAGGTTTCCATCGGCTCGCCAATCGCGCGCGCGCTCATCGGCAAGAAGGCGGGCGATTCGGTAGAGGTGAACACGCCACGCGGCGCGAAGTCTTACGAGATTTTGAAAGTCGAATTTCTCGGCTGAGCCGCAAGCTTCACCGGACATAAACCGAGATATCTTCCGCACCAGCAAAGCCGCCGTTTACGGCGGCTTTTTTATGCCCCCGCCAACGCTTTTTTGAGCGATTTGGTAGACTTTCACTCTAAAGCGGTTTTGTAGGACAAAGCGCCACCCAAATTACCGCTTTTAGGGAAATTTTCTTTCTGCGCGATGCACTGCGCAATTCGATCTTTATTTCGGGCGCAAGCGTCCGTCACCGACTTTTCCGTGTATGTTAACACGCATATCTAGAGGCTTTGGGCAAACGCCTCAGCGGGAAAGCGCTTACGAGACTATGAACGCAGTCGTACGAGAATTGGATCGTTCTTCCGATCAGGCAGATCTTGCGAAAACATTGAACGAGGCGCTGGCGGAGGCGGAAAACCTGTCCTCACGTCTGCAAGCAATAGAAAATACAATTGCTGGCCGCGTTTTCTTTTCGACAAGTCTCGGGTTGGAGGATCAGGTTCTCCTGCACGCCATCGCCAAGGCGCAATCGCGGATCGAAGTCTTCACCCTCGACACGGGCAGGCAGTTTCCCGAGACCTACGACGTCCTTTCGCGCAGCGAACGCGTTCTCGGCACGCGGATCCGCGTCGTCTTCCCGGATGCGGGCGACGTCGAGGAACTTGTCGCGCGGGACGGCGTTTTCGGCTTCCGCTATTCGGTCGAGCAGCGGAAGGCGTGCTGCCACGTCCGCAAGGTTCTGCCCCTCCAGCGCGCGCTCGATGGCGCGGCCGGGTGGGTGACGGGCGTTCGCCGCGAGCAGTCCACGACGCGGGGCGAGACGCCTTTCGCGGCTTTCGATGCCCAGCAGAACCTCATCAAGCTCAATCCCATCGCTGATTGGACGCTCGATCGGGTGGAAGCCTACATCGCCGAACACAGCGTGCCGGTGAATGCTCTCCATGCGCACGGCTTCCCGTCCATCGGCTGTCAGCCCTGCACACGCGCCATCGAGCCGGGAGAAGATATCCGGGCGGGTCGCTGGTGGTGGGAAGACGAAAATCGCAAGGAATGCGGCCTGCATAACCGTCCCGGCGGTTCGAGAAATCTTTAATTCGCTTCGAGAGACCTTCGACTCCATGACCAAGCCTCTGTCCCATCTCGACCTGCTCGAAGCGGAAAGCATCGCGATTCTCCGCGAATCCGCCGCGCAATTCAAAAAGCTCGTATTCCTTTATTCGGCGGGCAAGGACTCGACCGCGCTTCTTCATCTCGCGCGCAAGGCGTTCTGGCCGCAAAAGCCGCCCTTTCCGCTGCTCCATGTCGATACGACGTGGGAGTTCAAGGAAGTGATCGAGTTTCGCGACCGCACCGCCGAGCGCTTCGGCCTCGATCTTCTCGTGCACATCAACGAGGATGGCGTCGCGCGCAACATCAACCCGGTCGATTATTCGCCGTCGGTTTATACCGACGTGATGAAGACGGTTGCGCTCCGTCAGGCGCTCGACAAATACGGCTTCGACGCGGCAATCGGCGGCGCGCGCCGCGACGAGGAAGCCTCTCGCGCGAAGGAACGCGTCTTCTCGCTGCGTTCGGCCGGTTACCGCTGGGATCCGCGCAAGCAGCGTCCCGAGATGTGGAACATTCTCAACGGCCGCCTCGGGCAGGGCGAGACGATGCGCATTTTCCCGCTGTCGAACTGGACCGAAAAAGACGTATGGCGCTACGTCGCCCGCGAGAAGCTCGATGTCGTGCCGCTTTATTTCGCGAAGGAGCGCCCCGCGATCGAGCGCGACGGACAGGTTTTCGTCATCGGCGACGACCGTCCGTTCCTGAAGCCAGGCGAGACGCCGCGTCCGATCAAGGTCCGTTTCCGCACACTCGGATGTTGGCCGGTCACTGCCGCCGACAAGTCCGACGCCTCGGACATCGACGCTGTGCTCGCCGAAACGCTGGCCGCGCGCAACTCCGAACGCCAGGGCCGCCTCATCGACCACGACACAGTCGGCGCAATGGAGCGCAAGAAGGAAGAAGGATACTTCTGATGCGCTTTGACACATCCGATGCATTTGCAGGCGCCGAACCAGCGTCAGAAAACGAAGCCTACAGGAAGCCTCCCGTGACTGAGCGCAAGACTGCCCCGGAATTGAACGGCATCGTCCGCCTTCTCACCTGCGGTTCCGTGGATGACGGCAAGTCCACGCTCATAGGCCGCCTTTTGTGGGATGCCTCGCCGCTTTACGACGACCAGCGCGACAAGCTCCTCAAGGAGACGGCGAGCCTCCACGGCGCGAGCCGGCCTGACTTCAGCCGCCTCGTCGACGGCCTCGTCGCCGAGCAGGAGCAGGGCATCACCATCGACATCGCGTGGCACTATTTCGACACACCGCATCGCCGCGTCGTCATCATCGACTCGCCGGGCCACGAGCAATATACGCGCAACATGGCGACGGGTGCGTCGCATGCCGACGTTGCGGTGCTACTCGTCGACGCGCAGGCGGGCATCAAGCGGCAGACGCGCCGCCATCTCGCGATCCTCGACCTCGCGGGCGTTCGCAAGGTGGTGCTCGCGGTCAACAAGATGGACCTGATCGGCTGGGACAAGGAGCGCTTCGACGCCATCGTCGACGACTTCGTGAGTTCGGTCGCGCGTTTCCCGCGGCTGTCGTGGATCGCGATCCCGGTTTCCGCGCTGAACGGCGACAACGTCGCGACGCGCTCGCAGGCGATGGATTGGTACAAGGGACCGACGTTCGTCGAGCACCTTGAAACGGTTGGCTCCCGTGCGGACAACGCGCATGAGTCGTTCCGCATGCCGGTGCAGATCGTGCTGCGCGACGGAAAAGGCTTTCGCGGCTTTGGCGGCCGCATCACAGCGGGCACCATCCATGTCGGCGATGCTGTCTCGGATGCGCTTTCCGGCCGGTCGAGCACCATCGCCAGCATCCGCACGATGGACGGAGACCTCGAAGCGGCGCGCAGCGGTCAATCGGTGGTGATCGAGCTTGCCGATCATATCGATGTGAGCCGTGGCAGCGTGCTGACGACCGAAAAGGGCGAGGTGCGGACCGGGCGCAGGCTCGAAGCGCGCATCGTCTGGCTTGCGAACGAGCCGTACTCCAACACGCAGGGCTATCTGCTGCGGACCGCCACGGACATGGTTCCGGTGGTCTCGCTGAAGATCCTTGGCCGCCTCGATCTCGACACGCTGGAACTGAACGCGGCCGCCACGCTTGAGCCGAACGGCATTGCGGAGGCGCGCATCGATCTCGCCCGCGCCATCGCGGCCGATCGCTTCACCGACCATCGCGGCACCGGCGCGTTCGTGCTGGTCGATGCGGTGACGGGCGCGGCTGTTGCGGGCGGCGTCATCCGCGAGGTGAGCGCGGGGGTTGCGGCCGACAAGGGCGCGTTCCTTCTGTCGAGCGAATTGTTGTGGCGCGGCTTGTGCTCCGACCTTGCCAATGCCGATGATACAGACGGCGAGTTCCGCCGCCGCGCGAATGAGGTGGCGATCATACTGCGCGCGGCCGGTGTCCCTGTGGAGTTTGCGGCTTAGCAGGGGCCGCACGTTTAGCTTCTCGCCCGTGGTTCGTATTCCGAGCGAGAAGGACGTTTTTCTTCCTACAACGCCGCACCGCAAATCCGACGCGGCGCGACGTTGCAAGTTGCTGTTGTCTATCAAGTGCTCTGATCTAACGATTGTCCGCTTGCGAGCGAACGGCGGACAGCCCTAACGGGGAGATCCGATAGGGACCACCGGCCGAGGACCGGATCAGGCCGCGACGACGCAGTTTATTGAAGACGTCGAGTGAGCAATCGACAAGACGATACCCGTCGCGGGTGATGCACTCGGCGAAGATTATGGATTTGCCGTTTCGGACATGACGAATATATCCGCCTTGTGCCAAGGCGTGCAGCGTCCGCTGCTCGTACTTCGAGATATTCATTGGGAGACTCGATGCAAAGACCGCAATAGCTTGCTATGCCACGACTGCAAAAGCAGCCTGACTTTTCAGCAAGCGCGTGGTGTTCGCTTCCGCGCGAACAGTCAGCGGCCTATGACAATCTCCAGCATCCAGCCCCCGTTAGATCAGCCAGCGTTAATCGCACTCGATTTGACGCAGAGAAGCTGATCGACGATAGAACCTAAAGCATCGTGCCGCGTCTGATTTTGCCGCACGGTGCTGTAGCGGCCGCATGATTACTCCGACATGCGTCGAAGTCAATTCGGTGCGGTGATTTGCTCCCTGCGTGGGACATCGTCATCACGCAAAGTGAACCCGCATGCATGCGCAGGTGACATTCTCTTGGGAATGCACAGGGCGAACGCCAGAATTGCATGCGCCGGTTGCGCCTATTCGATCGCGGCGCCGGGCCTGACTCGGGATTGGCCGCTGAGCGGGGTTCTCATAAGCGCCTCCCGAGATTTCGGCCGTTATAACTTTCTTTCATTGCTATATGTGCTCGCGGCAATTTGCGACACGCGCGCGCGGCGCAAAGTCGCTCTGCTCTTCTTGCTCAGAAATTGACGAGATATCGCTTTGTCTCGACGGGCGTTACCTGCGCCTCGAGAAAATCGATTTCGCGCTCGGCCTGACGCACGAGAATGGAAAGGCGGTCCTCCCCAATCACCCGCCTAAGGAACTCGGAAGATCTGGCAAGTCTCACGGCCGTTGGCAGATCGCGGGGAAGCGGCGGCAGGTCGGGCTGCTCATAAGCGTTGCTGGAAATCGGAGCGCTTGTCAGTTCCAGCCCTTCCTCGATGCCGTCGAGCCCCGCGGCGATATCGGCGGCGAGCAGATAATACGGGTTGGCGTCGGCAGAGCCGTCACGCTTCTCGATGCGGACCTGATGATCCTTGCCTTCGATGACCCGGAACGCGATCGTTCGATTGTCAAAGCCCCAACTGACGTTGGTCGGGCAGAAGGTATAAGGGCGCCGCCGCCGGAAGGCGTTGGGCGTGGTCGAAACGGCGAGCGCAGACTCCGCGATGCGGCGCTCCAGACCGGCGAGAAACGAGCGGCCGAATCTGGACAAGCGGCCCCCGTCAGCGAATAGGTTCACGCCCTCCCGCCAGACCGAATAGTGCGCGTGGAAGCCGCTGCCCGACTGGTCAATGAAAGGCTTGGCCATGAAAGTGGCGAGATAGCCATGAAGTGCGGCGATTTCCTTGATCGCGGTTCGGAACAGGACCACCCGGTCCGCCCCGGTGAGCGCACCGGCGTGGCGAATGTTAACTTCCACCCGTCCCGGCGCATATTCGGGGTTCGATTGTTCGATCGGAATGCCGATCGCTTCGAGGTGCCTGCGGATCGGCCCGAGCACCGGCTCGAACTGCGCCGAGCGGCCGATGCCGTAAACCGAGATGCCCTTGTCCTTCGGCCGTTTCGTCTCGGGATCGAGGAGATAAAACTCGAGTTCGGTTCCTACTTCGATGGTCAGCCCGAGGCGCGCAGCGCGCTCGACTTGGGTCAGAAGCGCAACGCGTGGGTCGATCGGTACGGGTTTGTGATCAAGGGTTTCGGTGCGGCCCAATGTGATGGCTACGCCCGGCTCCCACGGCACCGCCACCGGCGGCGCGGCAAGTGGAAACAGGTGGACGTCCGGGTATCCGTTATCGAAGGAGCAAAAAGGCGTGTCCCAGATGTCGCTCGTCATGTCCAGGGCGAAGATCGCGGCACAGATGGCTTTGCCGTCTTCGCAGGTTGTCGCCCAATTGCTCGCGGGAATGCGCTTGCCGCGCATGACGCCATTCACATCGCCTACGCCCAGCACGATGGTGTGCGTTCCCTCGGGCAGCGGCAGTAAAGAACCGGACATGCAGAATACCCTCCTCATGGATATTCGACATATTCGATAATTTTAATAGATATTGCAACCCGGCTCTCTCACGGCGCGGGGCGGCGGGACGCTTCCAGAGCTGCGAAGCCTATTCGATCGCGGCGCCGGGCTCACTCTTCGCCGTCTTGATCGTGAAGGAGGTCTTCACGGAGCTCACATTCGGCGCTGCGGTCAGTTCTCGTATGATGAAGTTCTGGAAGGTCACGAGATCGGGCGCGACGCATTTCAGCAGGAAGTCGGTATCGCCCGAAAGCATGAACGCTTCCCGCACGATCTCCCATTGGCGAATGCGGGCCTCGAAGGCGGACAGATCGCCCTCGGACTGGCTTTCGAGGCGCACGAAGGCGAAGGCGGTCAGGTGAAAGCCGAGGCGCGGAAGATTGAAAACGGCATGATAACCGGCGATGATGCCCGAGCGTTCAAGCTCCCGCACGCGCCTGAGACACGGCGGTGCAGAAAGACCGACACGAGCCGCCAGTTCGACATTGGTTATGCGACCGTCCCGCTGCAACTCGGCAAGGATCTTCCAATCGGTCGCATCGAGTTTCGTTGGAATGGTCGAGTCATCCAGTGTTCGCACCGACGCCATTGGGATTCCCTCGGGCTGTTGGCCAATCCCGCCCAGCAAGATATGTGGTGGCCGCTCTGTTGCAACGCAACAGTTCTTGATCGCGACGTTGGCGCAGCAGCAAAAAAAGTCAACAGCGGTTTCGATGTTGACACCCGCGACCACGGGCTTGACCGAATCGCCTTGGCAGCAGACGCACCAGCGCCTATTTTGCGATGCGAAATGCTAATTCAGAAGGGATGAGCTTGCAATGGCGGCACGTCATCACAGGGTTTTCATCGTCGGGTCGGGTCCTGCGGGATACACTGCGGCGATCTATGCGGCGCGGGCGATGCTGAAGCCGCTGCTGATCGAGGGCATGCAGCCCGGGGGCCAGCTCACAACCACCACCGAGGTAGAAAATTATCCGGGCTTCGCCGAGCCGATCCAGGGGCCGTGGCTCATGGAGCAGATGCGCGCGCAGGCGCTGCATGTCGGCGCGGAGATCGTCCAGGATCTGATTACGTCGGTAGACTTTTCGCGCCTGCCGCTCGTGCTCAACGGCGACAGCGGCACCACCTATCGCGCCGAATCCGTCATCATATCGACCGGCGCACAGGCCCGCTGGCTCGGCATCCCGAGCGAGCAGCATTATCGCGGCTACGGCGTGTCCGCCTGCGCGACGTGCGACGGCTTCTTCTATCGTGGCAAGGACGTGCTCGTGATCGGCGGCGGCAACACGGCGGTCGAGGAAGCGCTGTTCCTTACGAAATTCGCGAAGAGCGTCACCGTGGCCCATCGCCGCGATTCCTTCCGCGCCGAGAAGATTCTCCAGAACCGCCTGTTTTCGAACCCGAAAGTGAAGGTGCTCTGGAACACCGTTCTCAATGAGGTTGTGGGTAATGACAACCCCAAGGCGGTGACAGGCGCGCGGCTTCGCGATACGGTGACGGGTGAGGCAACGCTGTTGCCGATGGATGGAATATTCATCGCCATAGGCCATGCTCCTGCGACAGAAATATTCAAAGGACAGCTCGATACGACGTCCGGCGGGTATCTCGTCACGGCGGCGAAGTCGACCGCCACGAATGTCGCGGGCGTCTTTGCGGCGGGCGACGTGACGGACGATATCTACCGTCAGGCCGTCACCGCAGCGGGGATGGGATGCATGGCGGCGCTCGACGCAGAGCGTTACCTCGCGAGTTTGGAAACACTGGCGCAAGCGGCCGAGTAACGCCGACATCGCGCATAAAAAGGCCCGGCACTCCGCATGGATTGGGACAAGCTCAGGATTTTTCATGCCGCTGCGCAGGCTGGCAGCTTCACGCATGCGGGCGAAACGCTGGCGATCAGCCAGTCGGCCGTGAGCCGGCATATCGCATCGCTCGAACGCGATCTCAACGTGCCGCTGTTCCACCGCCATGCGCGCGGGCTGGTCCTCACCGAACAGGGCGAGTTGCTCTATCGAACGGCGCAGGAAGTTTTCTCGAAACTCGCCACGACGCAAATTCTCCTCGCGGACAGCAGAGGCAAGCCCAACGGCCAGTTGAAGGTGACGACCACCATGGCGCTCGGCACCGGCTGGCTGACCCCGCGCCTCAACGAGTTCATGAAGCTCTATCCCGACATCCAGCTTCAGCTCATCCTTGACGACGAGACGCTGAACCTCACCATGCGCGAGGCCGATGTCGCCATCTGGTTCGGCCCGCCGTCGCAGCAGGATCTCGTGCGGCGCAAGCTGTTCACCGTGCATTTTCACGTCTACGCATCGGTCGAATATGTGAAAAGGAACGGACGGCCGCGTAATCTGGAAGACCTGGATCGCCACCGCATCCTGACCTATGGCGGCGTGTTGCCCAGCCCCTTCAAGGAGATGAACTGGCTGGAAACAGCGGGCCGTGACGGCCGCGACCTGCGCGATCCGTCAGTGCGCATCAACAGCCTTCTCGCGCTGCGCGAAGCCGTGCTGCAAGGCGTCGGCATCGCGGTGTTGCCGGACTATCTCGCGAAAGATCATCCTCGGCTCGTCAACGTGCTCGAAGAGGCCGAGATGCCGGTCTTCGACACCTACTTCGTTTATCCCGCCGACCTCAAGGACACGAAGCGCGTCAACGCCTTCCGCGACTTCCTCGTCGAGAAGTCTCGCGAGTGGTCGTTCTAGCGGATTAGGACACGCCGCCATCAAACGGGGCGCGCGCAGGTGAGAGGTGAAAACCTCAACCGCTCGCCCGCCCATGTCGGCACAATTGAGGCTTTCCTGCAACAGATGTGGTCGATTAGACCGCCCTCCACGGACGGATCCTTGCACGGTCTTCGCTCCACCGGCCGCGATCCTTTACAATTTATTAGTAGCGTTGATTCGCGTCGCTTCCCGCGATGCGAGCGATGGCAGTCCTGCGTAGAGCAATTTCCGAAAGCCCGAAGGACCGTTTCCTCGGGGTGGGTCAGGCTGTACGAGGCGAGCCATGAAGCTTTTTCATATCATTGCAGGCGCTCAGAATTCGCGGGCGTTCAGCAATATGGGGCAGGTGTTCGGCTTCAGCGACGAGATCATGGCGCAAACCGTGCGCTACTTCATTCCGCCGATCTCGAAGGCCATCGAGAAGCGCGCACAGACGCCGGACGGGTTGATTTCGATCCTCGAATTGCTCGGCTCGCGCCGCTACGACCGCTTCCTTGACGATCCGCGCATTTTCGGACACCCGCAGGTTTCGAAGGAAGGCCAGCGCGTCCTCGACTTCCTTTTCGAACGCGAGGCGCGCCTTCAGAAGATCGTCGAAAATCGCGCACGCGTGCTGCCGGTCGATGCCGCGACGCTGCGGCGACTGTTTCCGCTCATCGCCGTCATGGTGATGGGCGCGGTGGAGGTTCGCACGCGGCGGCCGCTCGGCGTTATCCTGCATCGCGTCGCGAAGGGCGAAACCGACGACCGCGCCGTCGCCAATCCTTTCATGGCGCTCGCGCAGTATCTTCGCAAACAGGAGAAGCAGGAGCGCGACGGCCGCAGGCGCCGACTTTTCTCGTTCTTCGGCGTGGCGCAGCCCGCCCAACAGCCGGCGAAAGCTCCGGCAGGCGCGACGAGCGGGTTGTTCGAGTCGGCGTGAGGATCCGAGCTGGTGTAGGTGCTCTGTTATATTTTAATCGCCCCAAGCAGAGGCGAGGACGCAAACGCGAGCAAAGGAAGCGACTGGTCAGCTTTTTCGCAGTCCCGTGCGCGAGGCAATGGGGCGGCCGGGACAGCCCGACGGTCCAGATCCAAAAGGATTGACAAGTCGAGTGGCAGGTGACAGCGTGCCGTCACAACGCGGCCGTGCAGTTTGATGCATAGAATTTCTATTGCTTCACCCGCCGCAACCTTTTCCAACAATCAGGCCCCGTCCAGCTGCGCGTGGATATAGGCTCTTTGCCGCTGTGCCTCTCACCGGGTGCGCGCGGCTTAAAGGATATCTCGTGACTTCTGTGACCTTCGAAGCTTTGGGGCTTGCAAAGCCCTTGTTGCGGGCGCTCGCTGACGAAAACTACGTCGAGCCGACGCCAATTCAGGAAAAGGCTATTCCCCATCTTCTCCAAGGCCGTGACTTGCTCGGCCTTGCCCAAACCGGCACAGGCAAGACCGCCGCATTTGCGCTGCCCCTGCTGCAACTCCTCTCCGAACGGCAGGACAGCCCCAAGCCGCGAACCGCGCGGGCGCTTATCCTGGTTCCGACGCGCGAGCTCGGGCTTCAGATTGCCGCGAGCTTCAAGAGTTACGGCCATCACCTCAAGCTGACGAGCACCGTCATAATGGGCGGTGTCTCGATTGGTCCGCAGGCGAAAGCGCTGAGCCGGGGCGTCGACTTTCTTGTCGCAACGCCGGGGCGCCTCCTGGACCACCTGGGGCAAGGCACCGTCGATCTCGGGCAGACGAGCTATTTCGTGATCGACGAAGCGGACCGGATGCTCGACATGGGCTTCATTCGCGATGTTCGCAAGCTCATGAAGGTCATGCCAAGGAAGAGACAGTCGATCCTGTTCTCGGCAACGATGCCCAAGGAAATCGCGACGCTTGCCGAAGATATCCTGAAAGATCCCGTGCACATTACCATTCCGGCGAAAACGGTTGCCGTTGAACGCATCGATCAACGCGTTCACCTCGTCACGACTGGAAACAAGCCTACGATGCTCGCTGGATTACTGGATCAGCCGGAGTTCGATCGCGTCATCGTGTTCACCCGCACCAAGCGCTCAGCCAATCGCGTCGCGGAACGACTTCTGCAAGGTGGAGTTCCGACCGAGGCCATCCACGGCAACAAGAGCCAGGCCGCGCGGCAGAAGGCGCTTGAAAACCTTCGACAGGGGAAAGCGCGGGTGCTCGTGGCGACTGATATTCTGGCGCGCGGTATCGACGTGGATAGCATCAGTCACGTCATCAATTATGAGCTGCCGAATGATCCGGAAAACTATGTTCATCGGATCGGACGAACGGCGCGCGCAGGCAGCGATGGCATCGCTATCTCATTCTGCGACCTGAGCGAACGGGCCAGCCTGCGCAATATCGAGCGCTTCCTCGGACGCTCGCTGACGCAAGTGAACGATCCTGCTCCGAGCAAGGTGGTTGCTGCCGTCGCGAGACCGCCAAAGGTACAAGCCCATCGTTCGAGGCGGCCTCGGTCGAGATCGGCGAGCTAGGGAGCGAGTTTGACCATTTGTGCCACGTGCGCTGCGGGTGCGCGCTCAAATGCCAAATTCAAAAACTCCGGTAGTCTTTGCGATCCCGACATTTGCCCCGGGGTGCTGCAGGGGATGCAAATGTACGTATCGCCACGTAGCCATCGGCTCTGAGGCCCTTCACCGAAGGGCCTCAGGCGCCAGATAATCAGGCTGCGCTCGGAGAACGCTTGCCACGCCCCTTCGTCGTTGCTTTCGCGGCAGGCGCAGGCACAGCAGCCTTTCCGTTGGCCTTGGCGGCGTTGCGCTGTCCGAGGCCCATGCTCTTGGCGAGGTTCGAGCGCGCCGCTGCGTAGGCCGGCGCCACCATCGGATAATCGTGCGGCAGGCCCCATTTCTCGCGATAGTCTTCGGGCGAGAGATCGTAATGGGTCTTGAGATGCCGCTTGAGAGATTTGAACTTCTTGCCATCCTCAAGGCAGATGATGAAGTCCTGCGTCACGGATTTCTTGACGGGGACCGCGGGTGTCAATTCCGGCTTCGCCGGTTCAACGCTCTGCGTCGCGGCCTTGCTGAGGGCCCCATAGACCGAAACAATGAAGTCCGGAAGCTTGTCGGCGCTGATCACGTTGTTCGCGACATAAGCCGCCACCACATCCGCCGTGAATGAGGTCAGTTCGATTTCGTTGCTGTCTACCATAGTGTCCCAGGCTTCTGCTGTTGGCGCGAAAGTAAATTTATCTAGGTCGCACCAGTTTATTTTTCGTCAGGATCTTGTCGCCTCTTACAGATAAGCGCGCGTGATGTGTAGCTGATTATGCATTGTCCTGCATATTTTTGTGGATGGCGCATCAAATGACGGCCATGTTGATTCGGATCATGCGGCGGAGTTATGCTCTGGATAAAGCCCGGTTGCATTTCTAGCGTCCGCTTGCCGCCAGATAATCGAACAGCAACGCCGCCCGCCGAAGAACGCGAAGATGGGCAAAGCGTGAGAAATATCGAACAAGGGACTTATCAACCCATTGAGTTCTTCACTCGGGGAAGGATAGTCGGGAGGGTCAGCCCGGCTGGTGTTGGTGCGGCATGGATGGTGCAAGAAATGCCTGCGCCGCAGCGGGCGCGCGCTCCTTCGCGCCATTGATGAAATACACGAACACGTCAAGCCCGCGTGCCGCCCATCCTTCGGCGCGCTTGCGCCATGCCTCGATTTCACCGGGGGTGTAGCCGGTCTCCTCGTCGGCGCGCGCCCTCATCAGCCGCATATAAACGAAATCGGCGGTCGACTCTTCGATCAGCGGATAGTCGTCCGAATCAGCGAACACGATGGCGGCTCCGGCCTTCGCCGCGAGATCGGTGAAGGCGGGCGTGCGAAAGCTCTCGTGGCGAACCTCCAGCGCGTGGCGCAGCGGACGACCGCCCGCTTTGCGCGGCAGGAGCGCGAGAAACGCCGCCATGTCGTCGGGGTCGAATTTCTTCGTCGGCGCGAATTGCCAGAGGATCGGCCCGAGTTTTTCGCCCAGTTCGCCGAGCCCGCTTGCCGCGAAGCGCTCGACCGACGGCCCGGCCTCGGCGAGCACGCGCTTCATCACAGCGGCGCGCGGGGCCTTCACCGAGAACACGAAGCCGTCCGGGGTTTCGTCGCGCCACTTCGCGAAAGTGGCGGGCGTCTGCGTGCGGTAGAATGTGCCATTGACCTCAATCGAGGTGACGGCGCGGCTCGCGAACGCAAGCTCGCGCGCCTGCGGCAGCCCGTTTGGATAAAAGAGGCCGCGCCACGGCTCGTAAGTCCAGCCGCCGATGCCTGCGCGAATGACGGATTTGCGTGTGGTCATGAGCCTGAAACGCGCGAAGCCTCGACACGGTTTCCTGCGCGCCCGGCTGGCGCGAAATCGCCGTTCGCCCACGACACGAAAATCCCGAGCCATTCCTTCGTAGCGATGTCGATGCGATGGAGCCCCTCCGACGCGCGCCCGAAAGGCTGCCGCAGGTCGCCGGTGCCACTCGTCAGATAGCCGACCGGCCACGGCACTACACGGAATCCCTGCGCTTCGAACAGCGCGGCCGCGCGCCGCATATGGAACGCGGACGTCACGAGTATCCAGCGCTGATCGGGCTTCGGCTGAAGCATGGCCGCGCTCAGGGTCGCGTTTTCCAGCGTGTTGCGCGAGCGGTCTTCGAGCCTGAGGCGCGGGGCTACGATGCCGAAGCCTTCAAAGAATCGCCGCGCGGCGTCCGCCTCATTGGGCGCGTCGCTGAGTTGCAGGATCAGGCCGCTTCCGCCCGAAAAGATGACGGGCAGATCGGGGTGTCGCAATGCGAGCCGCAGGGTTTCCGTAACCCGCTCGACGGACGGTCCCAGCGGGATGGCGCCTCCCTCGGTCGGGATCGCTCCCGAAACGCCGCCGCCGAGGACGATAATTCCGGCTGCTCCGGCGACATCGCGTTCCGTGCCCGCCTTCACCTCATGTTCGAGCGGATGAAGAAGCCAGTTCGCGAGCGGCGAGAATGCGACGACATAAAGAAGCGTCGCTGCAACGATCAACCGAAGCGCAACAGCGCGTCTTTGCAGGACGAGTAGCCCGACGCCCAGCACGAGAAGGATTGCGATGAAGTTGGAGGGCTGAAGCACCATCCACGCCAATTTGGAAACATAAAACATTGCGTTCGCTGCTTTCAATCCGAGGCCGGAATAATTCCGTACATGAAAATGCAGCGCTTTCCCGGAAATGCTATGACATTCCGTCCGATTTCCCCGGATTCCGACAAGATAAACGCCGATCGAGCGCGGCCGTCCTTTGTCGTGGAATACGACATCTGCGGTACGCCCGCGAGGACCGAGGCTCAACGTGCCACACCGCGAAGCTAAAATCGCGCCACGGGCATCTCGGGTCTTCTGCGAATTACTCCGGTTCTGTACAGCTGACGTTCAGGAAGGGGGAGCTATTGTCCGGCTTTCCCTCCGCCCGACAAAGCTCGCGCTCGGGTGGGCAATTTTCCGCAAGGCTCATGGCACAATATCCCGTTTTCTTCGACCCTCGGAACAAGCGCGCGGGGCATGTCTCTCGCATCGCATGGGCGCTCGCTATCGTGAGCAGCATCGCGGGGGTGATCTTTCTTTCAAGCCTTTTCGTCTTTCGCTCGTTTCCAGAGGCCACGCAGACGCAGCAGCGCTTCGCCGTGCTGAACGACGTCGCGAAAGCGCCCTATCTTCTGCCACAGGCGCGCAGCCTCGCCTATGCAGCCCAGGCCGACAAAAAGAAGACCAGGCACCCGCAGCATCCCTTCTCGGCCGCCGCGGCGAAGGCCAAGGCAACGAAAGTTGCGGGTGAGGGGCGGGAGAAGCCTCTCACCATCGGATATTACGTGAACTGGGACGACTCGAGCTTCGCGTCGCTCCGCGCCAACATGCAGAGCCTCGACTGGGTCGCGCCGAGCTGGCTGTTTCTTCAAGGCCCCGACATGGAGCTGAAAGAACAGGTTGACGACAAGGCGCTCGATCTGATCCGCCGCGAAAAGCCCAGCATGGCGATCATGGCCATGATCCAGAACGCTTCGGGCGCGCAGTGGGACGGCGTGGGCCTCGGTCGGCTGCTCGCCGATCCTGAAAGGCGGAAAGCCCGCATCGACGCCATGCTTGCGTTCCTTGAGGAGCACAAGCTTCAAGGCCTCGTGTTCGACCTGGAGCAGGTGCCGGACAACGCGCACAAGGATTATCTCGCGTTTCTCGGCGAAGTGCGTGCCGCGTTTCAGCCGAAGGGCCTCATCGTATCCGTCGCGGCTCCCTTCGACGATCCTCACTGGAATTACAAAGCCTATGCAAAACTCACCGATTACTTGATGCTCATGGGCTATGACGAGCATTGGGCGGAGGGCGAACCCGGTCCGATCGCGTCGCAATCGTGGTTCTCGACGCGCCTCGCGCTCCGCATGCGCGACCTCGACCCGGCGCATACCATCGTCGCGGTCGGCAATTACGGCTACGACTGGACGGTGGGCAGCAAGGGCCCGGCCGAGGATCTCACGTTCCAGGAAATCATGCTCGCCGCTCGCGACGCGCGGGCAACGGTCGATCTCGACCCGGCCACGCTCAACCCGCGCTTCTCCTATATGGAAGACGGGCAGACGCATCGCGTCTGGTTCATGGATGCGGTGACGGCTTACAATCATCTGCGTGCATCGGACAAATACCGCCCGGCCGGTTACGCGATCTGGCGGCTGGGGTCTGAAGACCCATCGTTGTGGCAGGTGCTGCCGCGCAGCTACGGCGCTCCGCCGCCCGCCTCACTCGAAACCATCGTCCCCACGGCGGACGTGAACTTCATCGGCAAGGGCGAACTTCTTCAGGTTGCCGCCGATCCGAAGGCGGGCGCGCGGACTTTCAAGACCGACGAAGCAAACGCAACCATCGTCGGGGAAAACTACACCGCCATGCCGGCATCCTTCGTGATCCGGCGTATGGGGGACGCTCCCGGCAAGATTGCGCTCACGTTCGATGACGGGCCAAGCCCCGAATGGACGCCGAAGATTCTGGATATCCTGAAGGAAAAGAACGCGCACGCCACGTTCTTCATTATCGGCGAAAACGGCGCGGCCAACCCGAAGCTCTTGCAGCGCGTGCTTGCGGAAGGCCATGACCTTGGCAACCACACCTTTACGCATCCGAATATCGGCGAGGTCTCCGACAGCGTCGCGGCCATCGAAATCAACGCAACGCAGCGGCTCATCGAAGCTCTGACGGGCCGGTCGACGCGCCTGTTCCGGCCTCCCTATTTCGGCGACGCGGAACCCTCGACCGCGCAGGAAATCGGCCCGCTGGAAGTTGCCGAACGGCTCGGCTACATCACCGTCGGCCTGAAGGTCGATCCCGACGACTGGATGAAACCCACGGCCGACGAGATCGTGCAGCGCATCGTCGCGCAATCGACTGACGCTGACCCAGAGAAGCGCGGCCAGGTCGTGCTTCTGCATGATTCGGGCGGCGACCGCGCAACCACAGTGGCGGCCTTGCCGCGCATCATAGACGAGCTTCGCGCGCGGGGTTTCGAGTTCGCGACGGTCTCGGAAATGGCGGGCTGGTCCAGGGACAGGGCGATGCCGCTCGTGCCCGCTGACGAGGCCGCGTCCGTCTTCAATCGCTACATGTTCTACACGCTGAACCTGTTTCAAAACACGCTGACGACGCTGTTCATCGCCGCCATCGCGCTCGGCCTCGGTCGACTCGTCGTGCTGTGCGGGCTCGCGGCATACGGCAACCGGCGCAGGAAGCGGCGCGCCGATCCGCCCTATGCGGATGACCTGTCCGTGTCGGTACTGATCCCCGCTTTCAACGAGGCGAAGGTCATCACCGCCTCGATCCGGCAGATCCTCGCCAGCTCGCATCAGAAGCTTGAGGTGATCGTTATCGACGACGGCTCGACCGATGGCACGGCGGATGTGGTGCGCGGCGAGTTCGCGGACGACCCGCGCGTAAGCCTGATGCATACGCCGAACGGCGGCAAGGCGCGCGCCATCAATCTCGCGCTGGCGCAGGCCACGGGCGACATCGTCGTCGTGCTCGATGCGGATACGCAGTTCGAGCCGCTGACCATCTCGCGGCTGGTGCGCTGGTTCGCCGATCCGAAAGTCGGCGCGGTAGCGGGCAACGCGAAGGTCGGCAACCGCATCAACGTGCTGACGCGCTGGCAGGCGCTCGAATACATCACGGCGCAGAACCTCGAACGCCGCGCGCTCGCGACGCTCGACTGCATCACTGTGGTGCCGGGCGCTGTGGGCGCGTGGCGTCGCGAGGCCATCATGGGGCTCGGCGGCTTCCCGTCGAACACACTGGCTGAGGATCAGGACTTGACCATCTCCGTGCAGCGCGCGGGCTACAAGGTTCTGTTCGATGCCGACGCGCTTGCGTGGACCGAAGCTCCCGATACGCTGGGCGGCCTTGCAAAGCAGCGCTTCCGCTGGGCGTTCGGCACGCTGCAATGCCTCTGGAAGCATCGCAGCGCCAACCTCAACCCGCGCTACGGCGCGCTCGGCATGATCGCGCTGCCGCAGGTGTGGCTGTTCCAGATCGCGCTGGCGCTGATTTCGCCGCTGGTGGACCTGCTGCTCCTCGTGCAAGTCGTGCGGACCGGCATCGACTACCTGCAGCACGGCTCACAGTTCAATTCGGAAAACTTCACGATCACGCTGACCTATTATGCCGTGTTCATGACCGTGGACCTGTCGGCCGCGCTGATCGCGTTCCTGCTGGAAAAGCGGGAGGACCGCTCGCTGCTCTGGTGGCTTGTGCTCCAGCGCTTTGGCTATCGGCAGGTGATGTATTACGTGGTGGCGAAGTCTGTGGTGAAGGCGCTTCAGGGCCGCGTCGTCGGCTGGGGCAAGCTCGAACGCAAGGCGACGGTGCGGGCGATGGAGCCGCGCGAGGCGGATGTGCGCCCGGCGCCGCGCGATGTGGCGCCCGTGTCGAGCCCCGCCATCGTGCCAGCGCCGGCCGACCGACTGGCGGAGCATACGCCCGCTACTTGATGATGCCGCGCGCGACGGTCGCGCCGCGCGCTACCCGCCAAAGAGAGCGTGAAACTCGCCGCTTGGGAGTTTCACGCTGTTTTCCTTATCTTCGTCTGTCTATGGTAATCGCGAGGCCACTCAGGTCTATGTTAGCCATTAACCCGACCTGCCTGCCGTTGAGTTCCAGGACCGCGCCTTTCTGGTTGGTCAACACGATCGCGCGTGCGCCACGACCGACCGCAAGTCCCGCGCCCGCTGCACCATAGACGCCCTCGATATCCCGCGGCGACCGGATGTTACTCACCCGTCCGTGCAGCACGGTTTTCGATCCGCCGAAAACGAGGCCGTAATCCAGCCCTCCGGTTGAGAGCGCATAGTGCCTGCCCTGAAAGGTGAGAGAGCCGCCGCCGCCGGAGCCACCGATGATCCAGCCGGCCTTGTAGATGGTAAGCGTTACAGCTCCGCTGTCGGCGTAGCTCGTTGAGGCCATGCTAACGAAGGCAGCAAGCGCAATCGCCGTGGCGCGTGCGACCGATAAAAGTCTCATGTTCAATTTCCCTGAATTTCTTGAGTGTTTGTCTGATTACCTGAAATCTTTGGCTAGAATAAGACGCAATATATTCACATCAGCGGTGTGCTAACGGAAGTGAGCCGCTTGAGCGCGCCAAATCAAGGCGCTGTTTTCGTAAAGAGTGATGTTGTGAAAAACTTCGCTGCGAAAACGAAGTGCGATTTCGGATTAATTCAGGACTCGATTTAACGCAAATAAGCTGCTTGCATTATAATGCTGCCTCGTGTGTCTGCGGCATAATTCGAGGAAAATATTTTGCGAGCGAAGGGTGGCTGTGCCTTGATTGGCCGAATCGTGCGCTACAGCGTGGCGCCGCGTATGCTTTGCGGCGCGACGCTGTAAAACGTGAAGCGCCCCTAATAAGTCACGACGATGCGCGTGTAATCGCTGTCGCTGACGAGGCCGTAAAGCTCGCGCGCGTCCTCCGGGTGCAGACGGATGCAGCCATGCGAGACGGGGCGTCCGAGATTGCCGATGTCATATGAGCCGTGGATCGCGTATCCGCCGTGGAAGAAGATCGAGTAGGGCATCGGCGAATTGTTGTACTTGCTCGACCGATGGAAGACGGCGAGTCGCTGCGGGCGATAAACGCCGTTAGGTGTGTTATAGCCGCCGCGCGCGGTCGAGACGGGCCATGAGTAGTAATGTTCGCCGTCGAGATAGACATACATCATCTGCCGCGACTTGCTGATGCGGACTTCCACATCGGCCTGCGCAACAGAAAAAGATACGCTGCAAGCGAAGACGCTCGCAACGGCGACGGAAATCTTGCCCATCGAGATGCCCCACAACCGGAATACTGTGCCCGCGAAGTAGCGTAAGCTGCTTCGCCTCAGATTGAAGCTGACAGATTCTTCGCCCTCGCTTCAAAGCTTCGATGCACGTCCAGCCGGAACACGCATCTTGCCTTAATGCCAGAGTTTACGCTTCGCTTGTTAAAGGAAGATTGAGGCCAGAAGTTCCCAAGCCGCGAAGCGTCACCATCACTATTTCCGGCGGCACGAGGAAGCGCACGGGCAAGCCGGAGAGACCGAGGCCGCTCGACACCACCATGTGGCGGCTGCCTTGCTCGATATGACCATAGGCCAGATCCGCATTTTTGCCGCTGTATTGCGCCGGCAGACCGGGGCGCCCGACGAACGGAATATAGACCTGTCCGCCGTGCGTGTGCCCGGCGAGCGTCAGCGCGACGCGCTTCGGGGTAACGCGGAAAATGTCGGGTTCATGCGTCAGGAGAATGAGCGGGTCGTCGCCGGTGACGGCATCGAGCGCGGCTTCGAGGTCCCGGATGCCGTTCGTCGGCGAGACCATTTGATCGGCAACGCCAGCCAGCCAGAATGATGTGTTGCGATGCGACAGCTTCACCGCGCGGTTTTCGAGAAGGTCGATCCCTGCCTTTTCGAACGCACGCCGGATCGCCGACGCTTCGCCGGAGAGCCAGTCATGATTTCCGAGCACCGCATGCACGCCGAGCGGCGCGGAAAGCTCCCCAAGCGCTGCAACCCATTCCTTGACGGGAACCGGCCGCGACACGAAGCGCGGGCGCAGCGCGTTCACGTAATCGCCCAGCAGCACGATCATGTCCGGCTTCATCGCGGCAAGCCGGGCGGCTATGTCGCCGATGCGGTGCGCGGGCATCCACGGTTCGACAGCATGAATGTCGGTCATGACACCGATGCGGAGCGGTGCCGCTGAAGCGGGCCAAGACGAGTGTTCGACATCCCAGCCGGTCACGGCGAGCCGATAGCGCGGCTCCATGGCAAACGCGTTCGTCGCGCCGATGAGGCCGGAGCCGACGGTCGCTGCACCAAGGGTTAGAAAGCCGCGGCGTGTAATCATGTGGCGAATGATACAGCCGCAGTTTTACCTATTCGTGGCGCGGCGTGGCCAATTCTTTATTATCTGAAATAATTTCGGCGAACAAATGCGGGTCCACGTTGCCCCCCGACAGCACGATGACGACGGTCCGATCCTCCACATCCAGCGCGCCGGACAGGATCGCGGCGAGGGCCACCGCGCCGCCCGGCTCCAGCACGAGTTTGAGGTCGCGCCAGGCATAGGCCACGGCCTGTCGAACGTCCGCATCGCTGACGGCGAGGCCACCTGCGAGCCGATCCTTGTTAAGCGCGAATGTGAGTTCGCCGGGCTCCGGCATGAGCAGCGCGTCGCAAATGGACTTCGCGCCGGGCTCATTCCGCATGCGCTTGCCGACCGCGAGCGAGCGCGCGTAATCGTCGAAGCCTTTCGGCTCCACGGAATAGATCTCTGCTTCGGGCACGCGATCCTTCACGGCGAGCGCGACGCCCGCAATGAGGCCGCCGCCGCTTGCGGGCGCAAGCACAGCGTCGAGTTTCGCGCCCAAAGCTTCAGCCTGCCGCGCAAGCTCAAGCCCAACGGTGCCTTGCCCCGCGATCACGTAAGGATCGTTGAACGGCGCGATGAAATCCGCGTTGAGTTTTTCGCAAAGGTCGCGGGCGATGGCCTCGCGGTCTTCGGTATCGCGATCGTAAAAGATGATGTCCGCACCGCTGGCGCTCGTGCGCGCGATCTTGATCTGCGGCGCGTCGGACGGCATCACGATGGCGGCGTCGATTTCGCACAGACGGGCGGCTTCGGCCACGCCCTGCGCGTGATTACCCGACGAGCAGGCCACGACGCCGCCGGGGTATGCCTGACGGTCGACGCGCGACACGCGGTTATACGCGCCGCGAAACTTGAAACTTCCGGTGCGCTGAAGCGCTTCCACTTTGCAGAGGATGCGTCCGCCGAGCTTTTCGTTCAGCGTGCCGTATTCGAGAAGCGGCGTCTCGACGGCGTAAGGCCGGATGCGCTTGTCCGCGTCAACAATGTCGTCAATCGTCGGCGTTTGCATGGAAGCGTCCCGCGTGTCGTTTGTCTCCGAGTATAGCTCAATTTGTGCTATTTTCGTTACCAAATCGCGAGACTTCCGGTTCCGGGCCGTTCGCCTCGATAATGATATCCCGGAAGCGGCGGGCGCACGCGGCCCAGCTGAAGCGCTCGGCATAGGCACGACAGGCGGTGCGGTCGAGCTTGAGCGCGCCAAGCGCAGCTTCGCGCAGATCGTCGCCGATGATGCCGACGCGGCCGTTATCCACGACGTCTTTCGGGCCGGTGACGTTGAACGCCGCGACCGGAACGCCGCACGCCATCGCTTCGAGGAGCACATTGCCGAAAGTATCGGTGAGGCTCGGGAAAACGAACGCATCGGCGCTCGCATAATGCTCGGCGAGGTCGTCGCCGAACTTGGCGCCGGTGAACACCGCGTCGGGGTAGCGGTTGCGCAGTTCGTCGAGCTGCGGGCCTTTGCCAACAATGACTTTCGTGCCCGGCAGGTCGAGACCGAGAAAGGCGTCGAGGTTCTTTTCGACCGCCACGCGACCGGCATAGAGGAAGATCGGCCGCGGAAGATTTGGAAAGCGGTCCACCGCGCGCCGCCGGAACAGGTCGAGATCCACCCCGCGCGACCACAGATTTACGCGCCGGATGCCGTGCTCCGCCAGTTCCTGACACAGCGATAGCGAAGCCGCCATCACGCCTACGCCCGCATTGTGGAACCAGCGCTCGAAGCCGTAACCCCAAGACAACGGTATGGGCGCGCGCGCCGCAAGATATTCGGGGAAGCGCGTGTGGTAGCTCGTCGTGAACGGGCGGCCTGCCTTCAGGCAAAACGCACGCGTGGCAAGTCCGATCGGCCCTTCCGTCGCAATATGGATGAAGTCGGGCCGCGTGTATTCCACACGCTCCGCGACATCGCTTGGCCGGATCAGCGCGAGGCGGATTTCGTCATAGGTCGGCAGCGGAAGGGTGCGGAAGCCATCTGGCGTGAGGAACGACAGGTCGAAGCCTTCGGCGGCGGATTCCCGTTCCAGGTTCAGGTAGGTATTCACGACGCCGTTGATCTGAGGTTTCCAGGCGTCTGTTGCGAGCAGGATGCGCATTACGAGGTCACGGGCGCGACCGGCGTTTTGGACGGCTTCGATTCGATCGCGCGGAGTTGATCCGTCCAGCGGACGATTTCGAGCCGCCCGTCGAAATGCTCGACGACGGCGGTTCCGCTGTCCACCCAATCGCCGGTGTTGACGTACTGTACGCCATCGATGATGCGCACGCAGGCATGATGGATGTGGCCGCAGATCACGCCGGTTGCGCCGACGCGGCGGGCTTCGGCCGTGAGCAGGCCCTCGAATTTGCTGCCGTTGAAAATGCGCTTCGCGCGGTACTTCAGCCACGCCGACAGCGACCAGTAGGACATGCCCATTGCGCGGCGCACGACGTTGACCCCGACATTCACAGCCGATGCAACGTCATAAGCGATGTCGCCCAGCACGGCGAGCCATCGCGCCTTGTTCACGACATCGTCGAACTCATCGCCGTGGACGACGAGGAAGCGACGGCCGTCCGCCGTGTCGTGGATCGCGCGCAGGCGCACCTCAAGCGTGCCAAGCGTCGTGCCCGCGAGAATGCGCAGTTCTTCGTCATGATTGCCGGGGATGTAGACGAGGCGCGTACCGGCCTGCGCCTTGGCCAGAAACTGCTGGATCACCTCTGTCTGCGAGGCACGCCAACTCGGTCCCCGCCGAAGCCGCCAAAAATCGATCACATCCCCTACGAGGAAGATCACGGCGGCGTCGTGGGACTTCAAAAAACTCAATAAGTCCTCGGAGCGGCATGCTCGCGCGGCGAGGTGCATGTCCGAGAGAAAGATGGCGCGGTATCTCACGCTCGTCTTATATCGCGTCAAAACGCATCGATCTACCCCGGAGAGGAAATACGATTATTTTAAGCGCGTTAACGGCAGGTGAACCGATCCGCGGTGAAGCCCGCGATTAAAAAAATGCATCCTGTCGAGATATTGGCCACTCTTGGTGTGCCAGCGAGTGGGTGCCGGGGTGCGTGTGGAAGCGGAGGCGAAGCCGGGAGCGCGGTTGCAGAAGTGTCGGCGGCAAGGGCGAACGCGACGGACGGTGGCTGCGGTTCGATGGCGCAACGGTTGCGCCCGGTTTCCAAGCCGCATTGCTCCGCTGTCGAAGGCGCGAGCTTCACGGCGCTGCACCGGTTTCGTTCCCGCGCGAGGCAACATTTCGGCACGTTCTGTTGTGTGAGCGGCTGCAGATCGTTCGTCCGGCGCGCGGCGAGAGGTTCGGAGACGAGGGCCGATAGTTTCGTCGCGTCTCTCGCTTTCCGCGCGCGAGAGCTCTCTCTATATGCCATCGCGTGCAAAAGATGGAGGGGGCACGGCCTAAACAAAAAAAGGGCCAGCTCGCGCTGACCCCCTTTGTCGCGTTCCGGTTCCGCTTACTTGTAGGGTTCGAGAGCGGGGACCGGATCGCTCCATTTGTATTTCAGGCCGACCGAGACGAGGTCGACTGCGACGTCGGTGGTGCCTATCAAGGATTTGGCCTGAGCAATTGTCGCATCACTGCAGTGAGACGTGTTACCGTTGAGTTTCGGATTTGCTATGCAGAAAGTTCCCTCGTCAAAGAACAGATGCGAATAGGCAAAGTCGACAGTAATTCTGTCGGAATATTTGTAGGTTGCGCCGACGCTGACACCGATGCGGTCTGAGTCCGGAATCAGTATGTTGCGATTCTTGTCGTCGATCGGCGAAACTTCGTAGCTCGCGCCGGTGCGAAGCGTGAGCGTTGGGCTGTAGAGATACTCAAAGCCAAGCGCGTATTTCCAGCCGTCTTGGTAGTTTAAATTGAGCGTTTCGCAGACGTTATTGGCGCAACCGCTACTTACCGCAGCGACGTTGTCGATACGACTCCAACCCTGCCATTCGACGGTACCGAGCATGGTCAGACGATCTGTCAATCCCTGCCGGATCGAGAACGTAACTTCATCCGGAAGGGTGAGTTTGCCGGTTGCTGTGGCTCGAACGGAGTCGACCGGCGCGTAGCCGAGGGTCGGTTCGCGATAAGCTGACGTCTTGTAAGAGCCCTCAACCTCGAGCGATACCGCCGAACGATATCCCAGGCCGATTGATGTCCGCGAGGTCGGCTGCCACAGAATGCCGGCTGTGGCGCCGATTCCCCAGTCGTCAGCCTCGTAGCTCCTCCAAGGAGTAATGGCTTGTTCCCCTAACTGCTGTCCAAGGTTTGCGCTTACCGCGTCCTTTGTCAGCCGAATCTTGAAGTACTCGACTTGCGCGCCTGCACCGACGGTGAGCGTGGGCGTAATTTTGTAAGCCAGCGTCGGGTTAAGATTCAGCGAAAAAATTTTTGATGTCTCTGCCACACCTGAGCCGGACCAGTAGCTGTCCGGCTTTGTGATGAAGCCGAAGGGGGCGTTCATCGCAAGACCGGCCCAAAGGCGGTCACTCAGTTGGTACGAGGCGTAAGACGCTGGAATCAATGCGTCCGTTCCATTATTCGCTGCGTGGTCGGGGACGAGACCATAAAGTGAGCCGCCCGTCGCCGTCAGATCAGCATCGCCAAAAGCGATGGTCGCGTTGCTCGACGTGTTGAAGCCGGGGAGCGTCGCCGTCGCGGCCGAGTTCCAGAACATCGAGCTGATGTCACCGCCCGCCGCCGTACCGGCGAACGACATGCCCTGGAAATAGGCGGACTGCTCGCGCACACCGAACGAACCGGCGTTCGCATCGTCCGTCAGCGCGGCCCCAGCCAATAACGCGGCCGCGCTGATACACGCCAGCCGCACGAATTTCGATGTGCCCATAGTCCCCTCCCAAGCGAGCCTGGCGCCATGCCCAGCGCCTTTTCTTCCTCGTAGGGAAACTTAATCACCAAATTCCGGGGGCTGGCAATGGGCCGAAAGGGCGGCAGCGGGAGCCGAATCGGGCGTGGGCGCAAGCCGGAAAAGCCCTTCGATGTGAGCGAGCGCGGAGGAAATAATCTAGTTAAAACAATTTCTTGATGCGCCTGCGACGGATGGATCGCGATTGTGATGCCCCGTCGAAACTGACGAATTTGTCAGTCGCGACGAGGCACTTGTTCAGCGTTTTGCCCGCTCACTGTTGCATGGCTGTCACGCAATTTTCGACAGGTCTGCGCGACATTATCGCAAAATCGTTACTTGTAGGGTTCAAGTTCAACGGCAGGTACCAAGCTGTATTTGAGACCGACCGAGAACACGTCGGCGGAATTGTCCGAACTGCCTCGCACCAGGACCGCTTGTGCACTGCTGACGCAATGGGACGTTCCTGCGCCGGAACCGATGCAGAACGGGGCGTCGTCGAAAAATGCGTGGGCGTAGGCAGCGTCAAGCCGGATGCTCTGGGACCAGTTATAGGAGCCGCCGAGCGAGAGAAGCACGTTGTTCGAATCGGGCAGTCCCGGGTTGCGGTTGAAATCCGTGACCGGCGAAGAATCGTAACCGATGCCCGCCCGGATGGTGATGTCGGGGCTATACTGATACTCCGCGCCGACGGCGAAATACCAGGAGTCGCGCAGGTTCAGGTTGATCACCGTTCCCGCGCCGCTGTTCGACGTGACGACCAGGTTATCGATGCGGCTCCAGTTTTCCCACTGAGCCGTGCCGAGAAGTGTGAACCCCGGCAGCACGGCGTGCCGCAAGCTCCATGTGACCTGATCCGGCATGGTCTGGTCGAGGGTCGCGCGCGTATAAACGCCTGGGCCCCGATAGCTCCCGTCGAGTTCGAGGCTCACGGCCGAGCGGTAGCCGATGCCGACGCTCGTCCCCGGCACCACTTCCCAGAGGAGGCCCGCTGTTCCGCCGACGCCCCAGTCTTCGCCACGAAACGCAGTTCCGGTGAGAGGGCCGAACGCGCCGGAGTTCAGGCGCGTCTGATAATAAAGAGCCTGCACGCCGACGCCGATGGAGAGGTTGGGCGTGATCTTGTAGCCAAGCGTCGGGTTGACATCGACCGAGAAGATGCGTTGCGTCGATGCGGCGGGAGAGCCGGCCCAATAATTGTCGGGCTTCGTTACGAGGCCGAACGGCGCGTACATCGCAAGCCCGGCGTAGAGCTGATCGTTGATCTGGTAGGTGTAGACGGACGCAGCCGCCGCGCGCGTGGTCCCCGAATCCGTAGTCCTTCGCAGTCCGGCCTCGACGAATTCACCGCCATAGGCCGTTTCGTCGAGCGAGACCGCTATGGCCGTATAAGATGAGGACGAGGTCAGGCCGGGCGCAACCGTGGTCGCAGCCGAGTTCCAGATCACCGAGCTGACGTCTCCGCCAGCTGCCGCCCCCGCATTGGAGGCACCGAGGAAATATGTCGATTGCGGCCTCAGGCCGAAAGCATCGGCCGCTTCCGCTGCGCCGCCGCCCGCCATGCCGTAAATCAGGAAGCCCGCCGTCAGGCCTAGCTTAAAATGGTGGCCGCTTGTCATCATTTCCCCCGCTTTTCAGGACGAGCGCGGCAAGGAGCTTCGTCCATCAGGGAATCCGTAACTGTCTCAGCTTGCATGAAACTGGCACGAGGCTGCCCGCGGCGCCGGCCCTGCCGTCAACCGCTCGACAGAAACAGCGGCAGATCAGTTACTTAGGAGATGGCGCGCGAGCGAAGGAGCGGCTTTGCATCAACGTCACCGCGATCAGTGGCGGAAATGGTACAGTGCGGCCCCCGCTCGTCAGATCTCGCGGGGTTGCGGCATGCGCTCGTAAACCCAGATCGCGGCGGGCGGAAGGTTGAGCCACACGCGCGTGTAGCGCCACGCCTTGAGCCGAAGCGCGTTGACCACCCGTGGCGGCACTGGGCTCGTCTGGCGGTAAGTGAATTGAACGAACATCCCGCCCTCGTCCAGCACCTGAAGGCTGTTCTTCATAACGAGATAGATGAGCTTCTTCGAGAAGAGCCGCATCGGCAGCGTCGATATGATGGCACCGACATTTTCGCCATTGCGCTCCTGCCAGACCTTTGCGAGATCCTCAGCGGACCCGATCAGCACGTCAGTGTCGGGGAAGCGGCGGCGCAGATGGCCACCGAGGCGCGCGTCGATCTCGACCAGCGTAAGCTTGCCAGGCTCGACGCCGTTGCGGATCAATTGCCGTGTAACCGCGCCCGTGCCCGCGCCAAGCTCGATGACATGAGACTCGATTCTCTTGCCGAGTACCTCCGTCATGGCTCGGCCCACGAATGGGCTCGACGGGAACAGGCTGCAAACCTGGAGCGGGTTTTCGATCGCGCGCTGCCAGAAAAGGACGGGCCCTTGGGCCGCCTGCGGAAGATCCGATAATTCTATGAGCTTACTCATGAAGGGCGCTATCTCAAACCCCCGGCGAAGCGGGATCGTTTAATGAATCGGATAACCCCGTGCCATCGGACAAGTTCGCGCTTTAAGCGGCCCCGCAGCGGCACGATAAGCGATCTGAATACCTGCTCGAATGTGACAAGCGTAAGACATACGACTCTGCCTTCACAATTGCAATCTGGCGCCGTCAGCTTGGGTGAAGAGCGCGTTAAATATCTCTGACTTGTCTATTGCACGCAGAAGTGTCAGGTAATCACGCAAGCGTCAACAAACCGCAACGCAGCGCCCTTAAGTTCACTTAAGGAAGTCTCGGCCGCGCCTGTCCAGCGGCAGGGGGCCCGCCCCGTTGTCGGAAAAAAACCGGTCAGCAACAAGGCATCAGGGGAGAGAAATGACAGCAGTAGCTTTCGATTCGTTGAAGGATATCGCGTCCGCCGACGTCGCGGAAAAGCGTGTCCTCATACGCACGGACCTTAATGTTCCCATGGCCGACGGGCAGATATCGGACGCCACGCGCATCGAACGGCTCCTGCCGACCTTCCGCGTCCTTGCGTCGCGGGGGGCGAAGATCGTCATCCTCTCCCATCTCGGCCGCCCCGATGGCAAGCCGGTCGCGAAGTATTCGTTGAAGCCTGTCGCGGACAAACTTGCCGCTATGCTCGGCGCGACCGTTGCCTTCGCCGATGATTGCGTCGGACCTGCCGCTGAAGCGGTCGTGAAGGCGCTCGAACCGGGCCAGATCGCAATGCTCGAAAACGTGCGCTTCCATAAAGAGGAAGAAGAGAACGATCCGGCCTTCGCCGCCGAACTCGCAAAGCTTGGCGACATCTATGTGAATGACGCGTTCTCCGTGTCGCATCGCGCGCACGCTTCGACCGAAGCTGTCGCTCATCTGCTGCCGGCCTATGCCGGGCCGTCGCTGCTCGCCGAGATCGGCGCGTTCAAGGTCGCGCTCGAAAAGCCGGAACGGCCCGTTGCCGCCATCGTCGGCGGCTCGAAGGTCTCGACCAAGATTGCCGTGCTCGGAAATCTCGCCCAGAAGATGGACTACCTGTTCATTGGCGGCGGCATGGCCAACACCTTCCTTTATGCGGACGGCGTCGCGGTCGGTAAATCGCTCTGCGAGCCGAATGCGATCGACACCGTGAAGGAAATCCGCGCGAAAGCCGAGGCGGCGGGCTGCAAGATCGTACTGCCGGTCGATGCCGTCGTCGCGCGCGAGTTCAAGGCGAATGCGGAAACCGAAGTCGTGCCGGTGGGCGAAGTGCCGGCCGATGCCATGATCCTCGACATCGGGCCGCGCTCCGTCGCCGAATTCACGGGGCTTATCGAGGGCTGCAAGACGCTTCTCTGGAACGGCCCCGTTGGCGCGTTTGAAATTCCGCCTTTCGGTGAGGGCACGTTCGCGCTCGCACGCGAGGCGGCAGCGCTGACCCAGGCGGGCAAGATCGTCACCATCGCGGGCGGCGGCGATACGGTCGCGGCGCTGAACGCGGCTTCCGTCACGGACAAGTTCACCTATGTATCGACGGCGGGCGGCGCTTTCCTCGAATGGCTCGAAGGGCGTACGCTGCCGGGCGTGGCCGCGCTCATCCGCTAACGGCTCAGCGATCAGGTGAAAACCCGGTCGCAGCGCATTGACATGATTTCACACGGAGCGTCACACTGCGTTCTAAAGACGCATGCGGGGCGCTCCGCTTTGCTTACGAAAATTTCGTTCCAATAGGGAGAGGCTTGAATGGCCCGTATCACGCTAAGGCAACTTCTGGATCACGCCGCCGAGCACGGTTACGGCGTGCCCGCGTTCAACATCAATAACATGGAGCAGGGTATCGCCATCCTCGAAGCGGCGAAGGAAACCGACAGCCCCGTGATCATCCAGGCGAGTCGCGGCGCGCGCTCCTACGCGGGCGACCTTCTGCTCGGCAAGCTCGTCGAGGGCCTCGAAGTCCAGTATCCGACCATCCCGATCTGTATGCATCAGGACCACGGCAACAACGAAGAGACCTGCGCCAGCGCCATCCGTCTCGGCTATGACAGCGTGATGATGGACGGCTCGCTGAAGGCCGACGGCTCGACGCCCGCCGACTACGATTACAATGTCCGCATCACCTCGGACGTGACGCGCATGGCGCATTATGTCGGCGTGTCGGTCGAAGGCGAACTCGGCGTTCTGGGTAGCCTCGAAACCGGCATGGGCGAGAAGGAAGACGGCCACGGCGCGGAAGGCGTGCTGTCGCGCGAGCAGCTTCTCACCGATCCCGACGAAGCCGCGCGGTTCGTCGCCGCGACGAAGGTGGACGCGCTCGCCGTCGCCATCGGAACCTCACACGGCGCCTACAAGTTCACGCAGAAGCCCACGGGCGAAGTGCTCGCCATCGACGTCATCGAGAAGATCCACAAGCGCATCCCGGACACGCATCTCGTGATGCATGGCTCGTCGTCGGTGCCGGAAGAGCTGCTTGAGATCATCAACAAGTACGGCGGCGCGATCCCCGAGACCTACGGCGTTCCGGTCGAGGAAATCCAGCGCGGCATCCGCTTCGGCGTGCGCAAGGTGAACATCGACACCGACCTTCGCCTCGCGGTGACGGCTGCGGTGCGTAAGGTGCTCGCCAGCAATGCGAAGGAATTCGACCCGCGCAAGTTCCTGAAGCCGGCCATCGAGGAACAGAAGAAGCTTTGCAAGGCGCGCTATGAGCAGTTCGGCACGGCCGGCAATGCGTCGAAGATCAAGATTGTCCCGGCGGCGGAGATGGCCAAGCGCTACGCCAAGGGCGACCTCGATCCGAAGATCAGCTAAGCCGCTTGGATCAGCCTGCGTTAAATCGGACCCGATCAGACGCAGGCAAGCCGATCGACAACGGAAACGTACAGCGTCGTGCCGAGTCTGATTTTCGTCACGCCGCTGTCTCGCACAAGATGACAACATGGCCGGGCTTTGTCCCGGCCATCGATATTTTCACGGCTGGGAACGGCCGAAAATGAGGAGCAAGGCGTGACGGGTGAACCGAATTGGCCGCGTGCGGTGGTTTTCGACCTCGACGGAACATTGATCGACAGCGCGCCCGACATCACGCATGCGCTCAACACCGCGACCGGCAAACGCGGCCTCGCTCCATTCTCCGTGGATGAGGTCAAGGCGATGGTCGGCGGTGGCGTGCCGACGCTCGTCGAACGCGCACTCATCGCGCGCGGTCTGGCGCACCCCGACATCATGCCCGTGGTTCAGGATTTCATCGTCGCCTATCGCGAGAACCTGACGACGCACACGAAGATTTATCCCGGCGCGCGCGAGTTGCTGGAGCAGCTCAAGGCCGAGGGCCGCAAGCTCGGCCTTTGCACCAACAAGCATCACGCCGCGACGCTTGCCATTCTCCAGAAGCTCGACCTCGCCAAATATTTCAACTGCGTCATTGGCGAGCGCGAAGGACAGCCGCGAAAGCCCAATCCGGGGCTGCTGCTCGATGTGCTCACCGCGCTCGACGTCTCGGCATGCTGTGCGGTGATGGTCGGCGATAGCGAGGCCGATGTCGAATGTGCAAAGGCGGCGGGTGTCCGCTCCGTCGTCGTAACCTTCGGATACAGTCGCACCGCGCCTGAGCTTCTCGGCGGCGACGCCCTCATCTCGTCGCTAGGGGAACTCCCGCAAGCGCTCGGTGTGATGCGCAGCGACACCTGAGCCGCAGGACAACCTTAATTTGAGTCAAACTATATGGTTGACGCTCCCGCAAAGCTAAATATTGTAGCGCGCCTACGGGGTGGTTACGGATCGGGCGAAGATGTCCGTATTTCGGCCTCAAGCTATGCATATGACTAGAAGATCAGCGTTTCCGCGTGGAATAAATCCTGTTCGACGCTCGCTGATTTAGCCGCTTTGTTGGGAAACGGCCAAGCTGAGGGCAGGAAATGGCTAAGATGCAGGGGCGCGCCTCGCTGTTTTTGTTGGCGGCATCGTTGATTGCCTTCTCGTTTTCATGCGCAGCGGATGCGTCGGCAGCCGAATGCAAGCGGAAAACTGCGGGTTACTTCCTCGAATACATGAACCCCGATGGGCCGGGAAGGCTGGCGCTTTCGCTCCAGAGCATGCCGTCGCCGCTTACCGGAAAGCCGGGCGATGCCACGCGCGGTCGCGACGTGCTGGTCGACCGCCAGCGCGGCGACTGCCTCAGCTGCCACAAGATCAGCGCGGTTACAACGGTCGCGGATCAAGGTGGCATCGGCCCCGCGCTCGACGGAATCGGCGGTCGCTACTCGGAAGGGCAGCTTCGTCAGATCCTCGTTGATGCGAAGGTCTACTTTCCCGACGCTATCATGCCGTCCTACTACAAGTCGGACTCGGGCGAGCCGTCGATCCTGAACGCGGCGGAAGTCGAGGATTTGATCGCATATCTGAAGACGTTGAAATAAATCGGGCCGAGGGCAAGCCCGCTATTGGGAGGCGTACCGGTGAGAGGGAATCTCGGTGCGGCACTGTTTCAGATCGCAATAGGGATTTTTGCCGCTGCAATCTTCACCGCAGAAGGTGAGCCTCGCCGTGCCTTCGCGCCCGCAGACCCGTCGAACCCCCTGAAATATCTCATCCCCGGCGAGGAGTTTCTTCCTCCGTCCATCGCCGCGCAGCAGGCGGACGACTTCGACAATCCCGCCTACGCCCTCGTCGAGACGGGTGAAAGGGCGTGGTCCGCACCGGAGGGGACGCTCGGCAAATCGTGTCGCTCTTGCCACGGCTTGGGCAACAGAAACGGCGTCAGGCAGGCTGCTGCGACCTACCCGAAATATGTCGCGGGTTTGAAAGAGGTGATCACGCTGACCTCGCGCATCAACCTTTGCCGCAAGGGCAATCTGGGCGCGGATGTGTTGGCGGAAGACAGCACGCCCATGCTCGCGATGACGGCCTATCTTCGTTGGCTCGCGCGCGGAACCCCGGAAACGGTCGATAAAACCGGCCCGGCGGCGGAACTCTTCGAGCGCGGGCGCACTCTCTACCAGACGAAACAGGGGCTTTTGCAATTGTCCTGCGCGCAGTGCCACCATGAGCGGTTCGGCCAGAAGTTCGGCGGAGACAGCCTCAGCCAGGGCCATCCCGTCGCCTACCCCGCGTACAAGCTCGACCAGCAGCGGGTGATTACGCTGCATGAGCGGTTCCGCATGTGCAACGCTCTGGTTCGCGGCAGGGGCCAGCCCGATGGCTCGGATGATTACATAGCGCTCGAACTCTTCTTGAACTGGCGCAGCCGCAACCTGCCCATCACGGCGCCGGGCGTGCGGCCATGAGTTCAGCGGCGCTGCCCGCTGACGGCACTGCTGCGACGGCAAAGACGCCGGCGGCCCTGTCCATCGCCGGATCGGATTCATCGGGTGGCGCTGGTATCCAGGCCGACCTCAAGACATTCGCGGCGCTTGGCGTCTACGGCGCGACCGCGATCACGGCCATCACCGCGCAAAATACCCAAGGCGTGACCGCCGTCCATCTCGTGCCGGGCGACATCGTCGCAGCGCAGATCGACGCGGTGTTCGCCGATTTGAACGTCCGTGCGGTGAAAACCGGCATGTTAGGCGGCGCGGAGCAGATCGAAGCAACGGCGGACCGGGTGCATCACTGGGCGGGCGGCGTGCCCGTGGTGGTCGATCCCGTTATGGTCTCGACGTCCGGCGCGCGGCTTCTCGAAGCATCGGCGGTGCGCGCGCTGATCGAGCGGCTTTTCCCTCTCGCCGACCTCATTACGCCGAACCTCGCCGAAGCGGCCGCGCTTCTCGACGTTTCCATCGCGCGCACCGACGAAGAAATTGAGGCGCAGGCGCGACACCTCCACGCGCTCGGTCCGCGCGCCGTGCTTATCAAGGGCGGCCACGCTGGCGGCGCGACAGCCACGGATGTGCTTTTCGACGGGGCCGAGATCCGCTGCTTCGTCGCGCCCCGCGTACCGACCCGCAACACGCATGGCACGGGTTGCACGCTCTCCTCGGCGATCGCCGCGCATCTCGCGCAAGGACTGCCGCTCGCCGCCGCCGTCGAAGCCGCGAAAGCCTATCTGCAGGGCGCGCTGCTTGCTGCGGATGCCTTCCTCATCGGCGACGGCGCGGGGCCGGTCGCGCATTTCTGGAAGATGCCGAAAATTTAATAAAACTGGGCGCACATGCACCATTGCCGCCGGTTTCGCCGCGCCTTAACTCGATGGCAAGCGGGTTCGAAAACGTGAGCGGCGGATCATTCTTTTGCTGCAATCGGCGTCGAAACCGCAAAGATGTTCGCTGCCGCGAAAGAGGGATTTTCATGTTCAAGGCCGTTGTCGCAACCTGCACCGCCGCTCTTACGCTCGCGGCGGCCAATCCGGCGTTTGCCCTGTGTTCGAGCCAAGGGCTGGAACTCATGAAAAGCCTCGACGGCACGTGGAAGGGCAAGGGCGCGGTGACGCCCATCGGCGGCTCGCCCGAGCGCATCGCCTGCCGCATCTCCTACTCGCTGGCGGGCGGAGACAAGATCAACCAGATCATCACCTGCGCCGGAGCGGCGTGGAAGATCGAGGCGGCGAGCCGCGTGACCTGCACGGGCAATCGCGTCGAAGGGCTGTTCGAGGAAAAGGTCGCGCATAACACGGGCACCGTCACCGGCAGCATCGACGGTAATCAGCTCGTCTTCGAGGCCGACAGCCCGAATTTCAGGGGCAATTTCCACGTGACGTTCAAGGCGACGGGGAGCCACATCGTCTCGATCACGCAATTCGACAGCGCGAAGGGGCGGCAAGTGCCCGTCGCCTCGGTGCAATTGACGCGCTGATCGGCCGCCGTTCGAGTTAACAAGCGCTGCGGAGGAAGAGCGGCGCTTGTGAAGCGCGCGCCCGTCTTCTATTTTGCGTTCATGACAACGCTTTTCGAAAATCCGCCCGTCGATGGCGCGGCCTCGGCGCTGAAGCCCTCGCTTGCCGGTATGACGCGCCCTGAACTCATGGCCGCGCTCGCCGAGGCGGGTGTGCCCGCGAACCAGGCGAAGATGCGCGCCGCGCAGCTTTGGAACTGGACCTATGCGCGCGGCGCGACGGATTTCATGGCGCTGACCAACATCGCGAAGTCGCTCCGCGCCGAACTCGACGCGCGCTTCACGCTGGCGCGGCCAGAAATCGCCGCCGAGCAGATTTCGGAAGACGGCACGCGCAAATGGCTGCTGCGCCTCGCGCCATCGCATCCGGCCGAGCGCCCGCCGGAAATCGAAACGGTCTACATCCCCGAGCCGGATCGCGGCACGCTGTGCATTTCGAGCCAGGTCGGCTGCACGCTGAATTGCTCCTTCTGCCACACGGGTACGCAACGGCTTGTGCGCAACCTCACGGCGGCTGAGATCGTCGGACAGATCCTCGTTGCGCGCGACCGCGTGGGCGATTGGCCGGACGCCGATGGCCCCGCCGACCGGCACGGCATCCCCGAGTCGGAGCGCAAGATCACGAACATCGTGCTCATGGGCATGGGCGAGCCGCTCTACAATTTCGAAAACGTGAAGGCGGCTGTCGGGCTCGCGACCGACGCGGACGCGCTGTCATTCTCGAAGCGACGCCTGACGCTGTCCACCTCCGGCGTGGTGCCGATGATGCATCGCGCGGGCGAGGAAATGGGCGTGATGCTGGCAATCTCGCTTCACGCCGTCCGCGACGATCTGCGCGACGAACTCGTGCCGATCAATCGCAAATATCCACTGAAGGAATTGCTCGCCGCCTGCCGCGCCTATCCTGGGCTGTCGAACGCGCGGCGCATGACGTTCGAGTATGTGATGCTGAAGGGCGTGAACGACTCCGTGGCGGAGGCGAAAGAGCTGGTGCGGCTGCTCAAGGGCATCCCGTCAAAGATCAACCTTATCCCGTTCAATCCGTGGCCGGGGACGGCTTACGAATGCTCGGACTGGGCGCAGATCGAGCGCTTTGCCGATGTGGTGAACCGCGCGGGGTATGCGAGCCCGATCCGCACGCCGCGCGGTCGCGACATCATGGCGGCATGCGGGCAGCTCAAATCGGCGAGCGAGAAGCTTAGGGCGAGCGCACGGCGCGGCGAAGCGGCCATCGACGTGGCGGTGTGACGCGGGCAAACGCCGGTTTGCGATATGCATGCAAACGATTGGGACGTGGCGCTTCAGGCGCGCATGAGACAAACGGGGACGGCGATGAGCATTGGACATTTCTTTCGCGTGCTGTTCGCCGTTGTGCTGTCCGGCGTCATCGGCTGGATTTCGCTCGTCGCGCTGCATGCGGTGAAGCTTGTGAAAGAGGTCGAGCGGCTTCAGGCCACGGCACCCGACGAAACCTTCATTTTCGACGCAAGTTTTGAGAACGCGATCCTCGCGCTTCAGGGCGGCGGCGCGGTGGTGCTCGCAGCGGCCATCGCGGGCGTGCTGCTCGGCGAAGTGCTGCGGTCGCGGTCGCTGCTGTTCTATGCGGGCGCGACGGGGGCGCTTTCGGTGGTGCTCGCGGGCGCATTCTGGCGCGTAGACCTGTCCTCGCTCACCTCGCCGGTGTCGGCTGCGCTGGTGATGGCGGGCTGCGTCGCGGGCACGATCTATTGGCTGATCGCGGGCTATTCAGGCCCCACGCGATAGCGCGCCGAGGCGCTGCCCTTTGCCTCAACTGAGGCAAATTGGACCCAATCCGACTAAAATCGCATACAAACGACCGATTCCAACCTCAGCGTGGCCATATTGCTTCATTAATTGAGAGGCTGGGCAAGTTGAGTTGGGGCGTTTTATCATGGGCGACTCGTGGCGTAATATCCTCGAAAGAGCGGCGACCAATCTCGCGGTGGATCTCGATCCCGCCGCGCCGTTGCGTCAACCGGAGCCACATCTGTCTTCATCGCTGTCGCGACCGGCGGTTCAATCCTATCGGTCGTTCGAGGAAAGCCGCGCGGCTTTGGAGCGTGAGCTCGCTGCACTGTCAGCGTCGATTCCGACGGCCTACGTCCAACACACGCAGGCCCAACAGGCTGAGGCTGCCCCCCACAGCGGCAGCGGCGCGCTCGTTCGCACGACGCCCATGACACGGCCCATCGCCGTAAAGCCACCGCAGGCGGAGTCGCGCAGGGCGAAACGGAGCCGTGCATGGAGAAATGTCGCGGCGGTTTCCATCTCCAGCGCTGTGGTGGTCGTGTCCGGCTATGTGCTCGTCGGCTATTTCAAAGCCGGTGAGATCGCGCTGCCGCAGATGCCGCGTGTGGAGAGGGCATTCAACTTCGAAGTGCGTCCAGAAATCGCCGTTGCAGAGCCCGCGGCAATTCAGGCGAGCGTTGAAGTGTCGGATGTCGAAGCCGCACCGGAATTGAATCAGGGCACCGAGGATGTCCTCATGGAGCGCGGGCTGAGCCAACTCGCGCAGGGCGACGGCGCGGCCGGGCGCGCGGTTCTGGAAGTGCTGGCCCGATACGGGAGCGTGCGCGGCGCGCTCGCGCTTGCGGAAACCTACGATCCGGCGAACGTCAGGCATCGCCCGGAATGGGGCCTCGCGGCCGATGTCGAGCGCGCGCGCGAATGGTATCGGAAGGCGGCCGATCTCGGCAGCGTCAACGCCTATCAGCGCCTCAAGGAGCTTGACCGGACGAACCAGTCGAGCATGGCGCGGCATTCTCACGCGGTCTAAGCGCGCGCTTCCTTGCACGCCGTTCCGTGAAGCGGCGTAGCGCCACCGTGCGCGCCATCAGAGCTTCCGCAGGAAGAGACCCGCCCCGGAAATACCGTTGAAGATGGACTGCACCGCGATCGCGGCGAGCAGAATGCCGAGCAGGCGAGTCACGACTTTCTGCGCCGTCAGGCCGATCCATTCGCGTATTTCCTGCGCCGCGAGCATCAGGATGAACGTGATCGTCATAACCGCAAACAGCGCGCCGACGATGGCCACCTGATGCCATGGCTGCCCGCTCGCATTCGCCATAAGCACCATCGCGCCGGACATCGCGCCCGGCCCCGCGAGGATCGGCGTCGCGAGGGGAAACACGGCGATCTCGCCCGAGCTTTTGATCCGGGCTTCGTCGCTCTCAGGCATGGTGATGGTGCTGCCCGCGATGGTCGTCTCGAAGATCATGTCGAGCGCGATCAGGCCGAGGATGATGCCCCCCGCCGTTTGCAGGGCGGGCATGGTGACGCCGAGCGCCTCAAGGATTTCCGAGCCGAACAGCGCGAAGAACAGAATGATGCCGGTGGCGATGCCGATGGCTTTCAGCGAGACGGCAAGCCGCTCCGCACGGTCGCATCTCGGGCAGAAGGAGGCGAACAGCACAGCAGCCTCGACCGGGCCGATCGTGGCGAAGAACATCGCAAAAGCGGACAGAGCGACCTCGAACATTCGCTCGTGGTAGCAGGCAAGGCTTGGGGAAGCGTCAACGAGCCGCACTTGATTGTGGCGAGGTACGCGCACGAGGCAAACGGGCGCGCGCCTTGTTGCGTGGCGCGCCTGGCGGCCTGATGAACGACGCAACTAACCGCCATCCTCGCCGCTGGGCGGCAAAATCCAACAGCTGTGGCGGCGCCCGCCAGGTTACTCGGCGGCTGCGCGCGCCTTGATCGCTTCACGCGCCGCGTCCTCGCCGCGCCGCTTGGTAACGGCCTCCGTCCCTCCGCGCGTCGTCTGGAACATTTCGAGGCTGTCGAGTTCGTCCGGCACATCGGCCTGAAGCGCAAGGTCGAAATAGGTCTTCCGGTTCGGGTCGCGCATGATCTGCTGCCGCCAGAAGTCCATGCGTGCGATCCAGTAGCCCATCAGCACATGCTTGCGAACGGTTTCAAAGAAATAGCGCGGATAGAAGCTCAACCAGCTTTCGCGCGGTAGGCTGGGGCGGCGGTCGCGGCGGTATTTCAGGCGGAGATAACCGCTTTCGAGCGGATGCACGCCCTCATATTGGATCGAGAAGAAGAACCAGTACATCATGATCATGACCTTGCCCGGCTTCATCCCGCAAGCTACGGCCCGGCGCATCACGGTCTTCATGTGCTCTGGCGAGTAGAAGGAGTGCCACGCGGCTCGGTAGGTTTCTTCCCACTGCGCCAACGTCATGCGCGGATGATGCGTCACTGCGTGATTGATGTCGTACTTGTTCATGTCCGGGTCCATCCAGACGCCGTTCCGATAGAGCGTCTGATGGTCTTCCGAGCCGGGGAGCGGCGTCAGCATGAAGAATTCGAGCACATCGACGGGCAGCTCGCGCTTGATGATTTCGATATCGCGGGCAACCGTTTCGGGCGTGTCGTTCGGAAAGCCGATGATGTAGCCCGCATAGGTGACGACGCCGCGTTTCTTCCACGCCTGAAGCATGGCGCGGTAATCGGTGATCTTGTTCTGTCGCTTCTTCGCGCCGAGCAGACTGTCCGGGTTGATGTTTTCGAGGCCAATGAAGACGCGTGACACGCCCGCCTTGCTGGCCTTTTCCACGAAGCCGGGGATCTGATGGCAAAGCGTGTCGACCTGGATCGTGAACTTCACCTTGATGCGCTCGCGCTCCCGAAGCGCGATGACGCGGTCGAACAGGGCTTCCCAGTTGCGATTGCGCGCAAAATTGTCGTCGGTGATGAAAAAGCGATGGATGCCCTGGGCGTGGTTCTGGCGGATGATGGCTTCGAGGTCGTCCGGCGAGCGGAAGCGGCTTTTCCGGCCCTGCACGTTGATGATCGTACAGAAGGAGCATTGATACGGGCAGCCGCGCCCGAGGTCGAAGCTTGAGGTGACGCCGAGCGTCCGCCGCACATGCTCGCGCGGCAGCATGGGATGCGGCTGATGCGTCATGTCCGGCAGGTCGGACATGAAATTGTACAGCGGTTGCAGCGTGCCTTGATAGGCGTCGCGAAGCACGATGTCGAAGCGCCCATCCTCCGCCTCGCCCGCGAAGAGGCTGATGCCCTGCTGTTGGGCCGCGCGGATGTCGGACGGCAGGTCCGGCAGCATGGCGACACATCCGGACACGTGAAACCCGCCGATGGCGACGGGCAGGCCCGCCTTGCGGAATGTCATCGCGAGATCGACCGCGCGGGGGAACTGGTTCGTCTGTACGCCGACGATGGCGACAAGAGCCCTCTCGCCGGGCTTTATCGAGCTGACGATCGCATCGGGGCGCACGCGCAGGTTCGTCTCGTCGTAGGTCGCGATGGAAAGCTCGACATCTTCGCCCAGCACCGCACGCGCCTTGCAGTCTTCCGCGATGCCGTTGAGGCAGGCGAGCGTATTCGACGGGATGGCGGAACGCAGCCACTGAATTGGGTAGCCGTCGTCGTCATAGTGCGAGGGCTTGATCAGGATCAGGTGAAAGATTTCGCCAACTGTTCCGTCCATGCCCGCCCCATGCCTAGAAAACAAGGTTATCGGATATTCTGCCCTTCTAGAGACACGGCGTTTGGCATACAAGATGCAATTATGGCTTGTTAACAGCATTTTACACAATCGAGCGTGGCGCCGTTGAGAATTGCATGCCTCGCGGTTGCCGTGACGACAGGCGCTGCCGTCATCGCCCTTGACGCCGCAGCCATTCGCCCCAATACGTAAGGGGCCAGTTGGCCGGATGGCCGCTGTTCGCACGTTCCTTGTGGGCCGAAAGGTCGTGAACGCGCGGATGGAGGAAAGTCCGGGCTCCACGGAAACACGGCGCCGGATAACGTCCGGCGGGGGCAACCCCAGGGACAGTGCCACAGAAAGCAAACCGCTTTATCGTGGGCCTATCGCGCTCTGCGCAGCTTGAGGCCGTTCGGCTTCAGGCTCGGGCCTTCGATACAGTAAGGGTGAAAGGGTGCGGTAAGAGCGCACCGCGCGGCTGGCAACAGACGCGGCAAGGTAAACCCCGCCGGGAGCAAAACCGAATAGGGACGGCACGGCTCGCGGGCTTCGGCTCGCGGCGGAATGCGTTTCCGCATCGCCGTCCGGGTTGGTTGCTTGAGGCGCGCGGCAACACGCGTCCCAGATGAATGGCCATCGCGGCGGAGCAATCCGCCGGCACAGAACCCGGCTTACAGGCCAACTGGCACTTTTTCCGAGAGCGCGAAATCGTTTGCCGACCCCACGCAATCGGCTGCGATTTTGACGCCGGTTTCGCTCCATTCCTCGATTTCATCGATACGATTCCGGAACATGTCGGTGCGATCTTCTGGTTGCGCTGGCGTTCTCGCGGCGAACTTGCGCGCAGGATATTAGTGAGCAGCCAAGGGTCCGGGGCGAACCGCATGGAAGCGAAGTGGTATTATGCGGAAAACGGCGCGTGCGTCGGCCCGACGACAAGCGAGGAGATCATCCGGCGCATCGAACGCGGCAAGGATCAGCCTTATCTGATCTGGACGGATGGCTTAAACGGCAGGGCCAACGGGAACACTCCAACGTCGACCGCCTTTTTCGCCGAGGAATTGGCCGCCGCGCCGCAACGCGATGTCGGCCCGAAGAGCAAGCGGGCGGTGCTCGTCCATCGGGCGCGCGATGAGCTGATCCAGTACCTCGCGGTTTCCACGTACCTCGCCGTCTGTTTCGGAGCGCTGATTTTCTTCAAGGCCGCCGTTCTTGGCAGCGAGGGAATCGAGTACCAGCGCTTCGGTTTGGCGCTCGCGAAAGCCTTGATACTTGGGAAATTCGTCCTGGTTCTGGAGCGCCTCAACATCGGCAATCGGGTGAAATCGACAGGCGTCCTCTTTGCGGATGTCCTGGTGAAGGCCTTGCTATTCACCACGCTTTTGCTGGTGCTGACCGTCGCCGAAGAGGTGATCGTCGGCCATCTGAATGGGCAGTCGGTGCGGGATGTCCTGAAGGGCTTCGCCGGGGGTACAATGCCCGAGGTTTTGGCTACGGTCGTGCTGATGTTCCTCGTGCTGGTCCCGTATTTTGCATACCGCGAACTGGCGGCTGCTCTCGGTGAGGCGACGTTCTCGCAGCTGCTGTTCAAGCGCCAGCGGTTGAAGCGGGCGCAGCGTCCGCAGCGCCGCTAGTCAATTTGCCCACGGCCCGCCACGCTTGGGGTTTATGCAAGGTCCGGTGCCGCGCGGCGTTAAGCCATGCGGCGTGATTTCCCTCGACATCTCAAGGCAGGGCGACTATTCGTGACGCCCTCACAGCATAAGCAGGCTTGATCGATGATAGAGGCCGAAACGCCAACCGTCTGGTCGCCCCAAGTGGCCGAAGCCTTGCCGCGCGATCTCTGCACCGATTGCGGCGTGTCGCGCTCCTCAGATCCGCGTCGCTGCGGGCGCGCCTGCCAATTCATCAAGCCCGATTACCCGAAAATGGAAGCGCGTGTGCATGGCCGCACCCGCAATCCGCAGCGCGAGGACGAGCGGTTTTTCGGCCCGTACAAGCGAATGGCCCGTGCCGCGATGAAGCGCCCGCGCGAAGGTGCGCAGTGGACCGGCATAACCACGCGCATCGGCGAGCGCCTGCTCGAAACCGGCGCGGTCGACGCGGTGCTGACCATGGTCGCGGATGACGCCGACCGCTGGCGGCCGAAGCCCGCGCTCATCACCCGCGCCGCCGACATGGCCAAGGCGCGCGGCATGCGCATGGGATACGCGCCGCTGCTAGCGCTGCTCGAACCGGCGCGCGAGGCGGGCCACAAGCGCATCGCGGTCATCGGCGTGCCATGCCAGATCTTTGCGCTGCGCGGGATCGAGCAGGAGCTCGGCTTCGAGCGCGTCTATGCCATCGGCACGCCGTGTTCGGACAACACCACGACCGAGAACTTTCACAAATTCCTGAATCTGCTGTCGGATAAACCGGAAACAATTACCTATCTGGAATTCCGCGCGGATTACCATGTCGAACTGCGCTTTGAAAACGGCAAGGTGAAAGAAATACCGTTTCTCTTGCTGCCCATTTCGAAGTTGCCCGCCGATTTCTTTCCGCTGACCTGCCGCACCTGCGTCGATTACACAAATTCGCTTTCCGACATCACGGTCGGATACATGGCCGGGCAAGGCCAGCAATGGCTGATCGTGCGCAACGAGACGGGCGAGGAATTGCTGCGGCTTCTCGGTGACGAGGTTTCGCTCTCTGAGCCGGGCACGGCCGGGAAGCGTGACGGCCCAGTGAAGGGCTTTCTCAAGAATACCGAACTTGCGGCGGGCGGGCTGCCGATGCGCAGCATGCCGAACTGGGCGCGTCCGATTGCCGGCTGGCTCATGCCCAAGGTTGGGCCGCGCGGACTCGAATTCGCACGCGCCCGTGTCGAGATGAAAGCGGTCGAAACCGTGCTTCATCTTCGCGCGAAACTCCCGAAACGCATTCACAACATGGTACCGGAGCATGTCTGGGCGCTCGTCGAGCGTTACGGCCTTGTTCCAAGCTTAAGCGAGAGAGTCTCGTCGAAGCGGCATTTGTCTGGCGACCTTTAATTTGATGGCTAGACTTATTGTCGCAAATGACGTTTCTTGCTCGAAAAGCTTTTACGGTCGTGTAATCACTAAAAAGTGATTTCACCGTCACCAAAAACTGGCAGGTGGAGGGGAACGGGTTATGAGGAACGTAGAGCGATTTTCAAGTTCTGCTTTTTTTCCGTCTGGTCATCCCTCAGGTGTCGCCCGCTCCACAAAATCCACAGCCCCCATTTCCGATGCGCAGGAACGCCAGAAACGTCTGGCGTCCGTGATTGCTCAGGAAATCATTCCCCGGCTGTTTCAGATCCACCACGACGTGTTGAAGCCCTGCGCCTGTGAGCCCTTTGTGCCTACGCGGGCCGAAATCGAGGAGCTGGCGCTTCTCGTGCTCGGGCCGGACATGCAGGCCGCGCACAGCTATATCCAGCGCGTGAAGCGGCGTGGCCTCTCCCTCCACGTTCTTTTCACGGAGCTTCTCGAACCGGCTGCCCGCCATCTCGGCCGCATGTGGGACGAAGACCGCTGCGACTTCCTCGATGTGACGCTCGGTGTCGCGCGGCTTCAGGAATTGCTCGCGGTGTTCAACGATACGCACAGCGTCCCCGCCATGGGCGACATGCGGCGCATCGTCACGTTGACGGCTCCGGGTGAGCAGCATCGCTTCGGCCTCGCGGTCGTCGAGAAATTCATGCGCGCGGCGGGGTGGCATGTTCGCTCCGAGGCGGGCGCTTCGCCTGAAACCGTTATCAAGGCCGTTCACGCGGAATGGTTCGCCGTCGCTGGCGTTTCGCTTAGTTGCGACTCGCGTCTCGACGTCATCGAAGACACCATCAAGGCGATCCGCCAGCATTCCTGCAATCCTTCGATCACCATCATGGTCGGCGGAGCCGCGTTCAAGGACTGCCCGCAATACGCAAATATCGTGGGTGCGGACGGCGTGGCCGATAGCGCGGCAACGGCCGTGCTCCTCGCGCAGAAATTGCTGGATCAGTCGTTGATGCGGCGCGCCTACTCGGCCGCCTGACCTGCGTCGCGTCGGCCACAGGCGGGCCGGCTCTTCTCCGCGACAGCAGCTTGTTAACCCTCCTTGTACGAAAAATTTACGGCCCCCGTGCAGTATCGAGTGACGCTCGCGCAGGGATCACCGTTATGCGTTCACTTTGCCTTCTCGCCTTCGGCTGCCTCGTAGGATTGTTCGCCTACACATACGACCTGAAGATCAAGACGCGCGCGCTCGAAACCGATGCGCGCGAACTGATTACCGCGCTTCAGGACGAAAGCGACTTCCTCGCCCTCATGCGCGCCGAGGTGAGCTATCTCTCGCGCCCGGAACGGATCGAGGAGATGGCGAAGAAGACGCTGAAGCTCGAACCGATTTCGTCGCAGCAGCTCGTGCCATGGAGCGCGGTCGTCACCGGCACCGGCGCAAGCGTGCAGCCGTCCTCGTCCTTCGCGACGCCGGTTCGCAGAGACGGTATTGCGGCGCTTATCGAGAAAAGCTCGATTCAGTCGGCGGTGACGGTGACGGGAGAGCGTTAAGCCCATGGTGACGCTGGCCTCGCTGTGCCGCAGGATCGGCGGCGCGCAAAGTGCCGAGCGAGCCGCGCAGAACGCGCGGAGCGCGCAACGGCTGCTGGCCGCGTGCTTCGCCTTCGGATTTCTCGCCCTCTCGGTGGAGATCACGCGCTACGGTATGACGCCTGTCGAGATGCCTTCGCTCTCGTCGCAGTCGGCCCCGGTCGCGCTGGCGAAAAGCCGCCCCGACATCGTCGACCGCAACGGCAGGCTCCTCGCAACCGACATCCGCGTTTACTGGTTGGTGGCGAACCCGAGCCAGATCCTGAACCCGGATGAGGCCGCCGAAAAGATTGTCGCCCTTTTCCCCGATCTCGATCAGGGCTCGCTCGCCCGGCGGTTTCGCGACAAGGACAGCCGCTTCGAATACGTCAAGCGCGGGTTGACGCCGAAACAGGCCGAAGCCGCGCATGCGCTCGGCATCCCGGCGCTGACACTGCTGCCGACCGTGCAGCGCGTCTATCCCGCCGGAAGCGTCGCGGCGCACATTCTCGGCATCACGAATGTCGACAACGAGGGACGAAGCGGCGTCGAGTGGTACATCGACCAGAAGCTCGCGGGCCAGTTCTCGCCGACATCGCTGTCGGAGCGACCCATCGTGAAGCTTTCGCTCGATCTTGGCGTACAGCACGCGCTGACCGACGAACTGTCGAGGGCCATGGAGCGTTACACCGCGCAGGCGGCGATGGGCATCGTGCTCGACGTGAAGAACGGCGAAGTGGTCGCGTCGGCGTCGCTGCCCGACTTCGACCCGAACCGCCGTGAGCAGGCCGCCGGACAGAACCGACAGAACCGCGTCGTGACCGACGTTTACGAACTCGGCTCGGTGTTCAAGTCGCTCACCATCGCAATGGCGCTCGATCAGGGCATCGCGACCCGCTACGAGATGTTCGATGCGACGCCGTTCAAGCTCGGCCGTTTCACCATGCGCGACCCGCATGCGAGCCGCCGGATGTACTCGGTGGAGGACATTTTCATCCACTCGTCGAACACTGGCTCGGCGCGCATCGCGCTGGCAGCGGGCGGAGAGAAGCAGCAGGCGTTTCTGAGATCGCTCGGCCTGTTCGAGAAGCTGGAGACGGAGGCGGGATCGTCGCCAACGCCAGTTTTCCCGAAAACGTGGCGGTCGGTGAATGTGGCGACGGTGGCCTATGGGCACGGCATCGCGGTGCCGCCGCTGCTGTTCGCGTCGGCGATGGCTACGCTCGTGAACGGCGGCGAACGGCTGAAGCCGACATTTCTGATCGCGGAGAAAAATGCGAACGACGAGCCGCAGCGCGTGATTTCGCCGGAAACGAGCGCCACGATGCGCGATCTGATGCGCGCTGTGGTCGAACGGGGTACGGGGCGCAAGGCCGCCGTTCAGGGTCTGGGTGTGGGAGGGAAGACGGGAACGGCGCTCAAGGTGAAAGAGGGGCGCTATTCCTCGGACGTCATCAACAGTTTCGTGGCGGCCGTTCCGATCGACGCGCCGCGATATCTCGTCATGGTCACGATCGACGAGCCTCACGCGGAAGCGGGAACCAAGAGCAACGAGGCGTCGCAGAATGCCGCTCCGACAGTTGGAGCCATCATAAAGCGCATCGCTCCCATGCTCGACATTCTGCCCACTCCCCGGTTTGACGAAGCGGCCGCGACCTCCTATGAACAGCCGGCGCCCTACGACGCGCGCCGCGCGCCATACCGGAACAATCGCTATGAAACTGGCGGATCTGATCAAGGATATTCCGCTTACTCTCAGCCGCGGCAGCCTCCCGCATACGGATACCGCGACGACCGTGGCGGCTCGCGGTCCGGCGGCGGATACCAGTACGGCGGCGATCCCCGAGATTTCTGGTCTTACCGCCGATAGCAGGCAGGTCAGGCCGGGCATGCTGTTCGCTGCGCTTTCGGGCACGAAGGCGGACGGCATGGCTTACGCAAAGGCGGCGGAAGCTGCCGGTGCGGTGGCCGTGCTTGCGGGCGAAACGGCAAACGCCGAGGGGCTTTCCCTGCCCATCCTCCGCGCCGCCGAGCCGAGGCGCGCGCTGGCGCTTCTCGCCGCCCGGTTCTATCGCGCGCAGCCCGACATCATCGCCGCCGTCACGGGCACGAACGGCAAGACGTCCGTAGCGGCATTCCTGCGCCAGATATGGGCGACAGCGGGCCACGACGCTGCGAGCCTCGGCACCATCGGCATCATCACCAATGCGGGCGAGCGGCCCCTGTCGCATACGACGCCCGATCCGGTCGCGCTGCATAAGGCGCTGGCGGATCTCGCGAACGAGGGCGTGACGCATCTCGCGCTCGAAGCGTCGAGCCACGGCCTCGACCAGCACCGGCTCGACGGCGTGCGCTTCTCGGCGGGCGCGTTCACGAACATCACGCGCGACCACCTTGATTATCACCCGACCTTCGAAGATTATTTCAACGCGAAGATGCGCCTGTTCCGCGATCTCCTGCCCTCCGGCGCGCCCGCAATCATCGACGCGGATGGCGATCACGCGGACGATGTCGTGGGCACGGCCCGCGCAAAGAAGCTCGACGTGATGACCGTGGGCGAACGCGGTGCCGCGCTTTGCCTGAAGGGCGTCGAGCGCGACGGCTTCCGCCAGCGACTTTCGATCATCTATCGCGGGCGGCTGTTCACCGTGCTGCTGCCGCTTGCGGGCGCGTTCCAGGTGTCGAATGCGCTGGTGTCGGCGGGGCTCGCGCTCGGGCTCGGCAGTTCGGCGGGAGGCGTCTTCGAGGCGCTGGAAACGCTACGCGGCGCGAAGGGTCGGCTCGACTATGTCGGCGAGACGAGCGCAGGCGCGCCGATATTCGTAGACTATGCCCACACGCCCGACGCGCTGGTGAAGGCGCTGGAAGCGCTCCGCCCTTACGTGACCGGTCGGCTGCACGTAGTGCTCGGCTGCGGCGGCGATCGCGACCGGGGCAAGCGTCCCGAGATGGGCCGCGCGGCGACCGCCAACGCCGATATCGTTTATGTCACAGACGACAATCCGCGCAGCGAGGAACCGGCCGCGATCCGTGCCGCGATCATGGCGGCAGCACCGGGCGCGACCGAGATCGACGGACGCGCGGATGCCATCGCCATCGCCATCGGCAACCTTGAGCGGGGCGATTTGTTGCTTGTCGCTGGCAAGGGCCACGAAACGGGGCAGATCGTCGGCACCAAGGTCATTCCCTATTCCGATCATGAGGCGGTCGCTGCTGCGCTCGCCGCCATCGGAGAACGGAGAGCAAGCCATGCCTGAGCAAATCGTGGCTAAGCCGCTGTGGACCGGCGCGGAGATCGCGCGCGCGCTCGGCATCGCGCCACCAGCCGCCGATGTCGTCGTTACGGGCGTCAGCATCGACAGCCGCACGGTCGAGCGCGGCGATCTGTTCGTCGCGATCAAGGGTGAGCGCTCGGACGGGCACCGTTTCATCACCGCCGCCTTCGACAACGGCGCGGCGGGGGCGCTTGTCTCTCGCGACTACGCGCCGCAGGTGCCGTTGGCGGCCGATGAGCCGCTTTTCCGCGTGGACGACCCGTTCGCGGCGCTTGAGGAGCTTGGCCGCGTCGCGCGCGCCCGCACGGATGCGCGCATCGCCGCCGTGACCGGCAGCGTCGGCAAGACGACCACAAAGGAGATGCTGCGCGTGATGCTCGGCGAGAGCGGGCCGACGCATGCCTCGGTAAAATCCTACAACAATTTCATGGGTGTGCCGCTGTCTCTCGCGCGCATGCCCGCCGCTTCGCGCTTCGGCGTGTTCGAGATCGGGATGAACCACGCGGGCGAGATCGTGCCGCTCGCGAAACTCGTGCGGCCGCATGTTGCGATCGTGACTTGGGTCGCGCCGGTGCATATCGAGTTCTTCACCTCCGAAGCGGAGATCGCGCGCGCGAAGGCCGAAATCTTCGAAGGCTTGGAGCAAGGCGGGGCGGCTATCCTGCCCGCCGACAATCCGCATTTTGAAAGTCTGGCGGCGTTCGCCCGCGAAAGGAGTGCGCGCGTCGTGCCGTTCGGGCTCAGCTCCGAAGCGGAAGCGCGCCTCGTGAGCTTCGAGCGCACAGAGGAAGGGTCCGTGGTCACGGCCGACATTTTCGATCAGCGCGTTACGTTCGCGCTCGCCGCACCCGGGCGGCACCTCGCGCAGAACGCAGTCGCGGCGCTGGCGGGCGTGTCGCTCCTCGGCGGCAATGTCGAGGCCGCCGCCGCAGCCCTGGCGCGCTTTGAGGCACCCGAGGGACGCGGCCGAAGCGCTACCTTCGAAACGCCGCGCGGCCCTGTGCTCGTCATAGACGAAAGCTATAACGCCAATCCGGCTTCGATGCACGCCGCTCTCGACGTGCTGGGCGCGGTGCCGCCGTCGCGCTACGCGCGGCGCATCGCCGTGCTCGGCGATATGTTGGAGCTGGGCCACGACGCGCCACAATTTCACGCCTCCCTTGCGAGCGCCGTTGACTCCAACGCCATCGATCTCGTTTTCTGCGCCGGTCCTTTGATGGCGAGCCTGCATGAAAGTCTGCCCGCCGAAAAGCGCGGCGGATGGGCCAACGCCTCGGAGGATCTTCGCGGGCCGGTGCTCGATGCCGTCTGCGGGGGCGACGCCGTCATGATCAAGGGATCGCTTGGCAGCCGGATGGGACAGATCGCGGAGGCGCTCAAGGCGCGTTTCGCATCCTCGCCGAGCTAGCCGGAGCGCAGGCTCACAATTTGCTGGCGCCGTCCGATGCGGAGCCGGCGACTTGGACACGACAATGGGCGCCTGATCGCAGGATCGCGCGGCGCTTCGGATCGGCCCCGCCCCGGATGCGCCGGAGCGGCAGAGCCGAGCGGAAAACAAGAACGGGACGGCTTGCCACACTGGCGGGCACGCTCCGAGGTGGACATTTGCATGCTTTATCTGTTGGCCGAATTGAGCAACCAGGCGCCTCTCTTCAATCTGTTCCGGTACATCACCTTCCGGACGGCTGGGGCGGTCGTTACCGCGATGCTCATCGTGTTTCTGCTTGGGCCGTCGCTTATCAACTCGCTGCGGGTGAGGCAGGGCAAGGGCCAGCCGATCCGCGAGGACGGTCCGAAATCGCACTTCTCGAAGAAGGGCACGCCGACGATGGGCGGGCTCATGATCCTGCTCGGTCTGTGCGTGGCGACGCTCCTGTGGGCCAACCCGTATAACCCTTACGTGTGGATCGTGCTCGCCGTCACGCTGTCCTACGGTCTGATCGGCTTCTACGACGATTATCTGAAGGTCACGAAGCGCAACACGTCCGGCTTTTCCGGGCGCTTTCGCCTGTTGCTCGAACTCTTGATCGCGGGCATCGCCACCTACGCGATCATGGTCGCCACCGCTCCGTCGATCTCGACGAGCCTCACCGTGCCGTTCCTGAAGGACGTGGTGATTACGCTCGGCCCGGTGCTGTTCGTGTGCCTCGGCGTATTCGTGATCGCTGGCGCGGGCAACGCGGTGAACCTTACGGATGGCCTCGACGGTCTCGCCATTGTGCCGGTCATGATCGCGGCGGCCACCTTCGGGCTGATCGCCTATCTCGTCGGCAACCGCATCTTCTCCGAATATCTGCAAATCCATTTCGTGCCCGGTGCGGGCGAACTTGCCGTCGTCTGCGGCGCGCTGCTCGGCGCGGGGCTCGGCTTCCTGTGGTTCAACGCGCCGCCCGCCATGATCTTCATGGGCGACACCGGGTCGCTGGCGCTCGGCGGCCTTCTCGGCTCCATCGCCGTCGCCGTAAAGCACGAGATCGTGCTCGCCATCGTCGGCGGCCTGTTCGTGCTCGAAACCGTTTCCGTGATCGTGCAGGTGTTGTCCTACAAGCTGACAGGCAAGCGCGTCTTCCGAATGGCGCCGCTGCATCACCATTTCGAGCAGAAGGGCTGGGCCGAACCCACAGTCGTCGTGCGTTTCTGGATCATCGCCGTGATCCTCGCCCTCGTCGGGCTGGCCACGCTGAAGCTGAGGTAACGCACATGATCGAAGCGCACTCGTTCAAGGGCCGGAAGGTTGCCGTCTTCGGCATGGGGATGTCGGGGCTTGCGGCTGCGCGTTCGTTGATCGCGGGCGGCGCGGAGACGATGGTCTGGGACGATGGCGAGAAAGGGCGCGATGCTGCGGTCGCGGCGGGGCTTCCGGTGCGCGACCTGCGCGAGATCGACTGGCGCGCGCTCGACAGCCTCGTGCTCGCGCCGGGCGTGCCGCTCACGCATCCCGAGCCGCATTGGACCGTGAAGCTCGCTGAGGCGAACGGCGTCGAGATCATCGGCGATACGGAGATCTTTTTCCGCGAGCGGCGGCGCGTCGGTGCGAACTGCCCGGTCATCGCCATCACGGGCACCAACGGCAAATCCACCACCACGGCGCTGTCGAACCACCTGCTGAACGCGGCGGGGCGCGCGAGCGTTTGCGGCGGCAACATCGGCAGAGCGGTGCTCGACCTGCCGCCGTTTGTCGACGGCCAGCATTACGTGCTTGAGCTGTCGAGTTTCCAGCTCGACCTGACGCCCAGCCTCGATCCCGATGCGGGCATCCTTCTCAACATCACGCCCGACCATATAGACCGCCACGGCAGCCTCGAAGGCTACGCCGCCGTGAAGGAGAAACTCTTCGCCAACATGACGGGCGGAGGCACGGCGGTCATCGGCGCGGACGACGCGCTGTGCGACGCCATCGCGGCGCGGGCTGAGGCGCGCGGCGTGCGGACGCTACGCATTTCGTCGACGAAGCCCGTGGCGACCGGCATCTACGGAGAAGGCTCCGGCCTGTTCGAGCTTGCGGACGGCGCGCTGCAAAATCGCGCCTCACTCTCCGGCATCGGCTCGTTACGCGGCGCGCACAACGCGCAGAACGCCGCCGCAGCGCTCGCCGCCACGCGCAGCCTCGGCCTTCCATGGGCCACCCTCGTCGAAGGACTGCAAAGCTTCCCCGGCCTCGCCCACCGCATGCAGGAAATTCGCCGCATCGGCCATGTGCTGTTCGTGAACGACTCGAAGGCCACGAACGCGGACGCCGCCGAGCGCGCGCTTCTCTCCTTCACCAACATCTACTGGATCGCAGGCGGCAAACCGAAGGCGGGCGGCATCGAGCCGCTGGCGCCCTTCTTCCCGCGTATCAAGAAGGCGTATCTCATCGGCGTCGCGGCGGAGGAGTTCGCGCAGACCATCGGCGGGCGCGTGCCGGTGTCGATGGCGCGCACGCTCGACCGCGCGGTGGCCGAGGCCGCCGCCGACGCCGCAGCACAAGGCTCGGGCGAGGACGCGGTGGTGTTGCTCTCTCCCGCCTGCGCCTCCTACGACCAGTACCCGAACTTTGAAATTCGCGGCGACGCCTTCCGCGCTGCCGTCGAAGCCCTGTCCGCTCCGCCTGCCAAGGAAAAGGCGGCATGAGCTTCAGCCGCGCGGAGCGCGCCGTCGTCACCGACTGGTGGATCACGGTCGATCGCACGCTCCTTGCGTTGATTCTTGTGCTCGCCGTCGCGGGGCTTGCGGCCTCCTTCGCGGCGAGCCCCTACATCGCGCAGAAGCTCAAGCTCGAACCGTTTTACTTCGTGAAGCGGCATACTATTGGCGTGATTGCGGCGCTCGCGATCATGTTCATCGTCTCGCTGGCCACTCCGCAGCAGGTCAAGCGGCTGGCGCTTATCATGTTCGGCGTCGGCCTCGCGCTTATGGTGCTGGCGCTCCTGCAAGGCATGGAGCGCAACGGCGCTGTGCGCTGGCTGAACATCGGCGGCGTGCTGCTTCAGCCGTCGGAGTTTGTGAAGCCGGGCTTCGTGGTGCTCTCGGCCTGGCTTTTCTCGGAAAGCATCAAGCGGCAGGACATGCCCGCGCTGGAACTCGCCGGGCTGGCACTCGTGGCCTTCGTCGCGCTGCTTGTGCTTCAGCCCGACATGGGGCAGACGATCATCGTTGCGACGGTTTGGTGCGCGCTGTTCTTCCTGTCGGGCTATTCGCTCAGGTTCGCGCCGATCTTCCTCGCCCTCGCGGCCGCTGGCCTCATCGCAGCCTATTTCACGATGCCGCACGTCATGACCCGCATCAATCGCTTCGCGGGCGGCGGCACCGAGTCCATGCAGACCGTGCTCGCGATGAACGCATTTCGCGATGCGGGCTGGCTCGGGCATGGGCTGGGCGAAGGCTTCGCGAAGGGCCGGCTGCCCGATGCGCACAACGATTTCGTGTTCGCCGCCATCGCCGAGGAGATGGGCATCGCCGCCTGCCTTTTTCTGGTCGCGATTTATGCCTTCATCGTCTGGAAAGCGCTGACAGCAGCGTTTCGCGAACGAGATGCCTTCATTCGGCTTGCAGCGGCCGGTCTCGTGATGCTTTTCGGATTTCAGGCGCTGGTGAACATGGCTGTTAACCTCAACCTGATCCCTGCGAAGGGCGTCACGCTACCGTTTATTTCCTATGGCCGCTCGTCGCTCCTTGCGACGGCCGTCACATTGGGCATGATCGTTGCCCTGACGAGAAGATCGGTGTTCAAATACTCTGCCCAAGTGCTGCCGCCCTTGGGTCTCACGGTGACATCCGGAAGGGAGACGCGTTCATGAGCCGCGGTTCGATCATGTTGGCGGCCGGTGGAACCGGTGGCCACCTCTTTCCTGCGCAGGCGCTCGGCGAGGAACTCGCCCGCCGGGGCTATGAGGTTGACCTCATCACCGATACCCGTGGAACGGTCTTCGGCGCAGAATTTCCTGCGCGCAAGGTTTACAAGGTCGCGGCTGCCACGTTCAAAGGCCATTCGCCGATCGAGGCGACGAAGACGCTCGGCGTGCTCGGGCATGGCTTCCAGGCGTCGTATCGCATCATGGGTGAGGCGCAGCCGCGCGCGATCATCGGCTTCGGCGGCTATCCCACGCTCGCGCCCGTGCTCGCGGCGATGGGCCGGGGAATCCCGTCCGCGATCCACGAGCAGAATTCGGTGATGGGGCAGGCGAACCGCTTCCTCGCGCCGATGGTCAAGGCCATCGCCTGCTCGTTCGAGAACACAAAATATCTCGAAGGCCGCATGCAGCAAAAAGCGCGCGTGACCGGTTCTCCGCTGCGCCAGTCCGTGCTGGCGCTGAAGGCCATCCCCTACCGCCCGCCGTCGAGCCAGGCTCAGCTCAATCTTCTGATCGTCGGCGGCAGTCAGGGCGCGCGTTACCTCTCAGACATTTTGCCGCAGGCATTGCAGCTGCTGCCGGATCAGATGCGCGACCGCCTGTTCGTGATGCAGCAGTGCCGCGAGGAAGACATCGACCGCGTCTTCGACACCTACGAGGGTTGCGGCATCGCCGCCGAACTTGCGACATTCTTTGAGGATCTTCCTAGCAAGATGTCGAACTCGCATCTCATCGTGGCACGCAGCGGCGCGACCACCGTGGCCGAGCTTTGCGCGCTTGGGCGACCCGCGATCATGGTGCCGCTGCCGCATGCGAAGGATAACGACCAGCTCGAAAACGCCACACGCATGGAAACGGCGGGTGCTGGCTGGTGTTTCCCGCAGGCGACGCTTACGCCCGAAAATCTCGCTGCCACCGTCCGCCGCCTTTTCGAGGATCCGACGGCGCTCGTCCGGGCTGCAACCGGCGCGCATGCGCTGGCGAACTACAGAGCTGTGGAGAATCTCGCGGATATGCTCGAAGAACTGGCGGAGAAGCACGAATTTGCCGCCGACGCGGCAGCGACCGCTTAATATCCGCACCGTATCATCGTGGGATTGAACATATCGGGGACAGGATCGACTGGCTTTCGGCGTTTGCACTTGCGGCGGAGCAGTCTCCCAATGAAAACCGGGGTCATCGGATCGTTTTGCGACGCGCCAGGCTCCGGCCCGAGGGAAGAAAGGACATAAGATGATCGATCCGCTTTCCGGCGGCCGGATTCACATCATCGGCATTGGCGGCATCGGCATGAGCGCCATCGCCGAGATCATGCAAGAGCGCGGCATCCCGGTTCAGGGCAGCGATCAGAAAGAGGGCGCCAATACGCGGCGGATCGCGGCGCAGGGCATCAAGGTGCTCATCGGGCAGGACGCGGCAAACCTCGAAGGCGCGTCCGTTGTCTGCATTTCATCCGCCGTCAAGGAAGGCAACCCCGAGCTTCAGGCCGCGCGCGAACGAGGGCTTCCCGTTTTCAGCCGCGCCGAGACGCTCGCCGCGCTGATGAAGGGCTATCGCACAATCTGCGTGACGGGTTCGCATGGCAAGACCACGACGACATCGATGATCGGCTGGGTCATGGAGAAGGCCGGGCTCGATCCAACTGTGCTCGTCGGCGGCGTTCTGCGCTCGTGGGGCACGAATGCGCGCATTGGCGCGAGCCGCTGGATGGTGGTCGAGGCGGACGAATCCGACGCCACCTTCATCAAGCTGCCGACCGAAATCGGCGTCGCCACCAACATCGATCCCGAGCACCTCGACTATTACGGCTCTGTCGAAGCGCTGCATGAGGCGTTCCGCACCTTCCTCCGGCAGATTCCGCAAACCGGCGTCGCCGTGGCTGGCATCGATCACCCCGTCGTGCGCGAATTGACGCAGGAACTGGCGGCTTCGGGCGAACTGCCGCCGCTCACCTCCTTCGGCCGTGCGCTCGATGCGCGTGTGAAGATTGACAACGTCGTGAGCCAGGGCGCTTCCGTCATGTTCGATGTTGTCATAGCAGGCAAACCCGGCGAGCCTCCGCTTCGGCATACGGGCGTGAAGCTTCAGGTGCCCGGCGCGCATAACGCGCTGAACGCGGCCGCCGCGATAGCTGCATGCCTCCATGCGGGCCTCTCCGCCGACCAGATTTTCGACGGCCTCGCGTCGTTCGAGGGCGTGGATCGCCGTTTCTCGCCGCGCGGCGAATGGAACGGCGTCGCCATCTACGACGACTACGCGCACCATCCCGCCGAAATCGCCGCAGTGCTCAGCGCCGCGCGCGGGGCCGCACGGGGGCGCGTGATCGCCGTTGTGCAGCCGCATCGTTATTCGCGGCTCCAGTCGCTCTTCGGCGAGTTCTGCGCCTGCTTCGCGGACGCGGATACCGTGGTCGTAACGCCCGTCTATTCGGCGGGCGAGCAGCCCAACGGCATCGACCGCGATACGCTCGTCGACGGTCTGCGCCAGCAGGGGCACGCCCGCATTTACCCGGTCGATGGCGAGGATACGCTGGTTTCGACGCTGGCGGCAGTCGCCCAGCCCGGCGATCTCGTGCTGACGCTTGGCGCCGGCACGATCTCGGAATGGGCGCGCGCGCTTGCCGAAAAGCTGAACCATTATCCGGCCTTTGCTGGCGCGGCGGAGTAAGGCCGTGTTCCAAGACATCGCAGCAGCGCTTCTGGCCGACGCGCCGGAACTTCGCGGCAAGCTCCTGCCGAACGCGTCGATGAGCGAATTGACGTGGCTCCGCGTCGGCGGCCCCGCTCAGGTGCTGTTCAAGCCTGCCGACGAGGAAGACCTCGCCTATTTCCTCGCGCGCTGTCCGGCGGACATCCCGGTGATGGCTGTGGGCGTCGGCTCCAATCTCCTCGTACGCGATGGCGGTGTGCCCGGCGTGGTGATCCGGCTCGGGCGCGGCTTCAACGACATCGAACCGCTCGACGGCGCGCGTATCCGCGTGGGCGCGGCGGTGCCAGATGTGCGGCTCGCCCAGGCGGCGGCGCAGGCGGGCATCGCGAAGCTCGCCTTCTATCGCGGCATTCCGGGCACCGTGGGCGGCGCGCTGCGCATGAACGCGGGCGCGCATGGCGGCGAAACGAAAGACGTGCTCGTTCAGGCGCGCGCGGTGGACCGCAGCGGCGCGGTGCATGTCTACGACAACGCGGGCATGGGCTTCACCTACCGCCATTGCGGCGTGCCGGACGATCAGATTTTCACCCGCGCCGTCTTCGAGGGCGTTCCGGGCGACCCGGCCGAGATCGAACGCGAGATGCAGGGCGTGGCCGAGTATCGCGAGGCGAACCAGCCGATCAAGAGCCGCACCGGCGGTTCCACGTTCAAGAACCCGCCCGGCAAGAGCGCGTGGCGGCTCATCGACGAGGCGGGTTGCCGCGGTTTCCGCGTCGGCGGCGCGCATATGTCGGAGATGCACTGCAACTTCCTCATCAACGACCAGAACGCCACAGCCACCGATATCGAGACGCTGGGCGAGACCGTGCGAAAGCGCGTGTTCGAGAAGACGGGCATCATGCTAGACTGGGAAATCAAGCGCATCGGCGTGCCCGCGCCGACGAGCGCAGCGCTGGCGGCCGCCGAATGACAAGCTTTCACCATATCGCCGTGCTGATGGGCGGCTGGTCCTCGGAGCGAGAGGTTTCGCTGAATTCGGGCGAAGCCTGCGCGGGCGCGCTCGAAGCGCAAGGCTATCGCGTCACGCGCATCGATGTCGGCCGCGACATCGCCGACCGGCTCGCCGCGCTGAAGCCCGACGCCGCCTTCAACGCGCTGCACGGCAAATGGGGCGAGGACGGCTGCGTTCAGGGCATCCTTGAGACGCTGCAAATTCCGTACACGCATTCGGGCGTGCTGGCGTCGGCGCTGGCGATGGACAAGGCGCGCGCCAAAGTCGCGATGAAGGCGGCGGGCGTGCCCGTGGCGGCGGGCGTCGTCGCTTCCCCGGCCAAGGCCGCGCAGCGCCATCTGCTGCCGCCGCCCTATGTCGTCAAGCCCGTGTGCGAGGGATCGAGCGTCGGCGTGTTCATCGTGCGCAACGATTATGAACATCCGCCGCAAGAACTGACGCGCGCCGACTGGACGCATGGCGACGTTCTCGTCGAGCGTTATGTCGCGGGGCGCGAGCTGACATGCGCCGTTCTCGGCGATCGAGCGCTCGGCATCATCGAGATCAAGCCCGCCGAGGGGCTCATTTTCTACGATTACGAAGCAAAATACGCAAAAGGAGGCTCCTACCACATTCTGCCTGCACGACTTTCACCGGAAATTTACGAAAATATTCAGAAAATGGCGGTCGACGCGCACCACGCGTTGGGCTGCCGGGGCGTAAGCCGGGCCGATTTCCGTTTGGACGATCGGCCGGAAGGCACGGGCGAGCTTGTTTGTCTTGAGGTCAATACCCAGCCGGGCATGACCGCGACATCGCTCGTTCCGGAACTCGCTGCCCACGCTGGATTGTCGTTTGGTGAACTTGTGCGGTGGATTGTGGAGAACGCCTCTTGCAATCGTTAGTTTCGGGTACGGTTAGCGCGAAAGGCCCAGGGATCGGGGCGGCGCAACCGGGTAAGGATGCCGCTGCGGCGCCATCCCTTTTTCGATTCGAGTTGGCGCATGCGGATCGCGCCGCGCGCGCGGGCTTCGTCGTCAGCATGGTGTTTCTGGTCGCGACCGCGATCTACGGCCTCTATCTGTCGGGTGCCACGAAATCGCTGTTCGACGAGGTGTCCACCTTCGCCGACAAGGCCGCCTACGACGCCGGTTTTCGGCTCGAAGACCTCGCCGTTTCCGGCTCCGACAACACGCCGAAAGAAACGCTGCTGAAGGCGCTGCAACTTCCCTTCGAGCATTCCTCGCTATCCTACGACGCGGCCGAGGCGCACGACCGCCTGATCGCGCTCGGCTGGATCAAGACCGCCGAGGTGCGTCGCGTGTTGCCCTCGCGTCTTGAGGTGGTGCTGACGGAACGCGAGCCCTATGCGCGCTGGAAGGATGCGGCGGGCGTCGTTCAGGTGGTCGACCGCGAAGGCCGCGTGCTCGGGCCGTCCGAAGGGCAGTTTGAAACGCTCCTGCTTTTCTCGGGCGAGGGCGCGCCAGCCGAAGCGGCGGCGTTCATCGAATCGCTCGCAGACCGCGAAACCATCCGTTCCCGCGTGGCCGAGGCGAGCTTCGTCGCCGAGCGTTTTTGGCAGGTCAAGCTTGACAGCGGCGTCACCCTGAAACTTCCGCGCAAGGTGGGCGAGTTAACTTTCTCCAAACTTGAATCGGTCCTCGCCAACTCGAAGATTGCGGAAATGGCTCTCGACACCATCGATCTGCGACTGACGCATCGCACGATCCTGCAATTGCGGGAGCCAACCACGGCCAATCGCGACAAAGCCATCGCGCTTTTGACCTCCGCCCCAGCATCGCAACCGGCCATGCCGCCGAGAAGGGGCAAAGCCTTATGACGGACGAACGGCGGCAGGCCTCGCGCGGTCCGTCGCGGTTATGGCCGTTCAAGGGACGAGACGACATCATCACCGTGGTTGACCTTGGCGCGCAGAAGGTCGCATGCGCGGTCGTTCTGCTGTCATCGCCGCGCTTCGGTTTCGACGTCGGCTCGCGCAACATCCGCGTGATCGGCAGCTCCGTCGTGCGTTCGTCCGGCATTACCGGCGGCCGCATCGCCAACCTCGCGGCCATCGAGACAAGCATCCGCCGCGCGGTCGGTCAGGCGGAAACGCAAGCCGGCGTGACCGTGGAAGACGTGCTCGTCACGGGCCAGTTTGCGGGGCTTATCGCGGAGGTGTTCGAGGCGAAGCTCGGGCATGCGGGTCTCGGGCGTGAGGACGTCGAGGCTATCTCGGCGGCGGCCGACGAGCATTGCGCGCGAACACAACGAAAGCTCCTGCATCTTTTCACGTCGTCGGGCGAAGCTGGCGCGGAGGCGGCGCTTGCGGGCCACGCGCCATGGGCCGAAACCGACGTGATCGCCATCTCGATGCCGATTCGCGTGCAGCGCCAGCTTGAGACTTCGTTCGGCAAAAGCCTCTTGAACGTGCGCAGCGTTCTGGCCGGGCCGCTCGCCTCGGCGATGAGCGTGACGAACGCGCTGGAACGCATGTCGGGCGTCCTGGTCATCGACATGGGCGCGCAGGCGACGGGGGTCGCGCTGTTCCATCACGGCGTGCCGATGGTCCTGGAATGCCTGAATTTCGGCGGCCAGACGGTCTCGGAGGAGATCGCGCAGGCCTTCTCGCTGCGCAAATTCGAGGCGGAACGGCTTAAGGTTCGATACGGCAGCGTCTACGACAATTTGCAGGCCGACATCGATCTGCCCGTCCAGAATGGCGACACCGGAGAGCCGGTGTCCAAATTTTCCCTTAATCGTATCATTCGATCGAGGGCATCGGAGCACCTCAAGGCCGTTAATGAACGGTTAAAAGGTGCAGGATACTCTGTTCCGAATGGGGGCGCTGTGCTGACGGGCGGCGGCAGCCTGCTACCGGGCATCCGCGAGCTTGCTTCGCATCTGTTCGCGGCGGAGGTCAGAACCGCGAGGCCCATGACCTTGAACGGTCTCAACGCGGGGAACGTGTTGAGTGCGCTCGTGGGGGGATGTCTGTATGCAAGCCGGCACCAGTCCGCGGGCGAAATGCCTTATGCGCCTGAGTTGCCGTCTCAAGACAGTAGCTACGCGTCGCGAATCGGCCAATGGCTGCGGACAAGCTTTTTGTGAAAGTTATCCGCGCAATTGGTCGTCGCATATAAGCGGGCGAGCATTTCGCGACGTCCGAAGGGGAAGCTGACGAGGCTGCCATGGGAATTAACCTGCAACTTCCTGGCCTGACGGAGTTGCGGCCGCGCATCACGGTCATTGGCGTGGGCGGCGCTGGCGGCAACGCTGTGAACAACATGGTCGAAGCCGGGCTCGAAGGCGTGGAATTCATCGCCGCGAACACGGACGCGCAGGCGCTCGCGTCGTCCGGCGCTTACACCACCATTCAGATGGGCATCGGCATCACCGAGGGCCTCGGCGCGGGCTCGCGGCCGGAGATCGGCGCGGCTGCGGCCGAAGAAGCCATCGAGGAAATCCGCTCCCATCTCGACGGCGTGCATCTCCTGTTCATCACGGCGGGCATGGGCGGCGGCACGGGCACGGGCGCTGCTCCGATCATCGCGCGCACGGCGAAGGAACTGGGCGTGCTCACGGTCGCGGTGGTGACGAAGCCGTTCGAATTCGAAGGCCAGCGCCGCATGCGCACGGCGGATGCCGGTATCGCGGGCCTCGCGCAACATGTCGATACGCTGATCGTCATCCCGAACCAGAACCTGTTCCTCGTCGCGAGCGAGCGCACCACCTTCGCGGACGCCTTCTCGCGCGCCGACGATGTGCTGCGCTCGGGGGTGTCCTGCATCACCGATCTTATGGTTAAGGAAGGGTTGATCAACCTCGACTTCGCCGACGTGCGCACCGTCATGCAGAACATGGGCACCGCGCTCATGGGCACGGGCGAGGCCGAAGGCGAGAAGCGCGCGCTTCAGGCGGCGGAAGCCGCGATTTCCAATCCGCTGCTCGGCGAAGTGTCGATGCGCGGCGCCAAGGGGCTGCTCGTCAGCATCACCGGCAGTTTCGACATGACGCTGTACGAGGTGGAAGAGGCTGCGTCCCGCATCCGCCGCGAGGTCGATCCCGAGGAAAACCCGGACGTGAACATCATCGTCGGCGCAACGTTCGACCAGTCGCTTCAGAACAGGCTGCGGGTGTCCGTGGTCGCGACCGGCATTCACTCCGGCGTCGCCCCCCATCATATTGCGCCGCCGCCGCCCGTGGAAAAGGACGGAGGGCTTGCCGAGCGCATGCAGTCCGCCCAGCAGGAAGCGCCGCGCCGTGCGCCGTTCGGCGGATTGCGCGAGCAGCCCGCACGTCAGGCGCAGGATCGTCGCGTCGTGCTCGAACCGAAAGGTAGACGCAGCGGCGATGACGTCGCGCCGCCCGCTCAAACGGATAATGGTCAGCGTTTCGAGCCGGTGCCTCCCGCGAAGACTGCGCGCGCGCCGCGTCGTCCACTCACTTTTTCGGATTTCCCGGAACTCGGACAGTCTGACGGCGCGGGCAACAACGGGGCCTCGAATCGAAGTTCCGGCAAGCCTCGCGGCTTCTTCGACTGGATGGCGGGCCGGGATCGTAACGCTTCGAAGCCAGCCCCTGCCACGCAGGCTAAATCTGTTGCTCTTCAGCCACGCTCCAATCATGAAAAAACTGTGGCGGAACAAGGGCATCGGAATGGCGCAAGCCATGACGATGCTGGCGACGACATGGAAAGCGACCCTGGCGCTGCTCGTCAGAATGGCGACGAAGCCATTGATATTCCTAAGTTTTTCAGGAAACCGGCCTCCTGATCGCAGGCAGTCCTTCACAACCTCCGCGTACGGCGCTTTGGCACTCGCTCAAGCGCCGTTTTTGGTTGTGTCGAGCCAAAGGCCCTACCCGTAACAGACTGTTAAAAAGCGTGATTTGAAGCGCCCCGAGTCGCCCGGCTAACGTCGGCGCAGTCGGATGTAATTGAGCTTTCGCGTGCGTACCGGCAGACCGCCGGCCCAAGAGTAGCGTGTAGCTACCGATGCTCGCATAGAAGCCATTGGGCATCGTCCGGCACACGATGGGGGGTGCTTTCCTTCGGCAAAGGAAGGCACCGTGGCACAAAAGAACGGCGCACTCTTATGAGCTTTCGAAGCTATTCGAACAGACAGACCACTCTTGAGCGCGATATCGTCCTGAAAGGGGCGGGCGTGCACAGTGGCGCGGAAGTATCGCTGATCCTCCACCCGGCCGAGGCCAACTCGGGCTATAATTTCTACGTTTCCGGCGGAAAGAACGCGGGCCACATCCCCGGCGATTTCCGCTCCGTGACCAATCTGACCCTCTGCACCGTGATCAGCGGCGCCGGCGGCGCCTCCGTCGCCACCGTGGAGCATCTGCTCTCGGCGCTGCGCGGCATGGGCATCGACAATGCGGATATCGAGGTTGACGGCAACGAACTGCCGATCCTCGACGGCAGCGCGGAACCGTTCGTGGCGGCCATCGAAGAAGCAGGCGTTCGCGAACTCGACGAAGCGCGCCGCTACATCAAGATTCTCCGCCCCGTCGCGGTCACGGATGGCGGCTCCATCGGCGAAATCTTCCCCTATGACGGCTTCCGCCTCGATATCGAAATCGATTTCCCCACGCCGCTGATCGGCCGTCAGCGCATCGACCTCGACGTGACTCCGGCCTCTTTCAAGAAGCACCTGAGCCGCGCGCGCACCTTCGGTTTCATGAAGGACGTGAAGCAGCTTTGGGCCGCCGGGCGCGCGCTTGGATCGTCGCTCGAAAACACCGTCGCCATCGGTGAGGATCGCATTCTGAACCCGGAAGGGCTGCGCTACCCGGACGAATTCGTTCGCCACAAGACGCTCGACGCCGTTGGCGATTTCGCTCTCGCAGGCGCCGCGATCCTCGGCCTGTATCGCTCGAAGCGCCCGAGCCACAAGCTCAACTCGTTGATGCTGCATGCGCTTTACGAGAACCGCGACGCATGGACCGTCGTCGAAGCCGCCGACAAGACGCGCCGTCATTATGTTTCGCCGCGCGCCGATTTCGGCATTGCCTTCGCGACACCGAACTTTGCGCCTGAAAACGCCTGATCGGTTCCATCTTGGCGAATGGCCGGGCTCGCCCCGGCCATTTTGCGTTTTGAGGCAGGCGTTTTTATCTCATGCTGCGGTGTTAATTATACACGCGGCGCCGACAACTTTCCCCAGCGCAAAAGCTTTGACTGAAAAACTCCGCATTTCACCATCATTTTGCGGCTTTTGGCCGTACATGAACGTAACGATAAGGGAAACCGAGTCGCGCAGTGCTGCTCGAACTCGAAATACGGGGCCTGGAGCAAGGACGATGGGATTGCGATCGATCGGGCAAACTCTCGCAGCGGTGATTCTCGCGACGACGCTGAGCAGTTCACTTGGTGGCTGCGGGTCGATGGGATCGATGTTTTCGAGTTCAGAGTCGACGCAGCTCGATCAGCGCCCGCCGGACCAGATCTATAAAGAGGCCGATGACCTTCTCGGCCAGGGCAAGAACAACAAGGCCGCCGAGTTGTTCGAGCGCATCGACCAGCTTTACCCCTATTCGGAAGAAGCCAAGAAATCGACGCTGATGGCGGCATACGCCTATCAAAAGGCTGGCAAAGGCCCGGAAGCAGTGGCCGCCGCTCGTCGCTTCCTCTCGCTCCATCCCGGCTCCAAGGAAGCGGCGCTGGCGCAGGAAATCATCGCCAGTTCGTATTTCGAGCGCATCTCCGGGCCGACGCGCGATCAGGGCGAAACGAAGAAGGCAATCGCCGAGCTTGAAACGCTCATCAGCCGCTATCCGGATAGCCGCTACTCTGAGGACGCGAAACGACGCATCAAGCTTGCCCGCGATACGCTCGCCGCATCTGAAATGAATGTCGGCCGCTACTGGCAGAAGAAGGGCAACTATCTCGGCGCGGTGAACCGCTTCAAGACGGTCGTCACGGAATACCAGCAGACGACGCATGTGGAAGAGGCGCTGATGCGTCTTACTGAATGCTACATGGCGCTCGGCATCGTGAACGAGGCGCAGACGGCGGCGGCGGTGCTGGGGCATAACTTCCCCGACAGCCCGTGGTACAAGGACGCGTACGCGCTTCTACAGTCCGGCGGCACCGCGCCGCGCGAAGACTCCGGGTCGTGGATCAGCCACGCGTGGAAGCGCACAGTCGGCAGCGTTGCAGGCTAAGCTCAATTTTATAGCACTGCCTAAGTTTTGACATCTGCCATCGGGGCGGCTTAAGGGTAAGCCGTCTTCGGTGGCACGATGCCTTTTTGCGTCGGCACGGCGAAGAAAATCGGCGCATCGCGCCATTCAGCGGAAACGCACCAACCCGATTCGCGCCGTTTGCGCTTCAGCGCGCTGCGGCGCATTTCTTTTTGGAAGCCATCGTGACCCCGACTGCCATCACCGTGCTTGCCTTCACAATGTCCGTCGACGCCTTTGCGGTTTCGCTCGCGCGCGGAGCCGCCAGCAAGAAGCCGCGCCTTCGCGAAGCGCTCCGCACCGGCTTCATCTTCGGCAGCGTGGAAGCGCTGACGCCGGTCATCGGCTGGGCGGCGGGCATGGCAGCCAGCAGCTACGTGCAGGCGTGGGACCACTGGATCGCGTTCACGCTGCTGGCGGGGGTCGGTCTTCGCATGCTCTGGCTCGCCTTGTTCGCGCACGAAGAAGAACGGCCCGCTGTCGCGCAGTCCTTTCTGCTGATTGTCGCCGCCGCAATCGGCACCAGCATCGACGCCATGGCCGTGGGCGTATCGCTCGCGATCCTCGATGTGGATATCACCGTCATTGCCATCGCAATCGGCCTCGCGACTTTCCTCATGTCGTCGGCGGGCATGATGCTGGGGCGCATGATCGGCGAACGATTCGGGCGCATGACCGAAGTGGTGGCGGGGCTTGCGCTCTGCGTCATCGGCGCTACGATCCTCATCGAGCATATCGGCTGACGCGCGCGCAGAAGGACACGGGTGCCCACGCGTCGAGAATCGCGTAAGGAAGCGGTATGCTTGTGGCCCTGTCGATCCGCGACATCGTTCTTATCGATAAGCTCGATCTCGGTTTCGAGAAGGGCTTTACCGTATTCACGGGTGAGACCGGCGCGGGCAAATCCATCATCCTCGACAGCTTGAGTCTCGCGCTCGGTGCGCGCGGCGATGGCGGTCTCGTGCGGCGCGGGGCGACCAGCGCGAGCGTCACGGCGTCCTTCGATCTCAACGACGCGCACCCCGCGATGGCGCTTTTGGCAGAGCAGGGTTTCGACAGCGAGGACACGCTGATCCTCCGCCGCGTCCAGGGCGAGGACGGCCGCACCAAGGCTTTCATCAACGACCGCCCGGTTTCGACCGGCCTACTGAAGCAACTCGGCAAGATGTTGGTCGAAATCCACGGCCAGCACGACGACCGCGCACTGCTCGATTCGGCCACGCATCGTCATCTGCTCGATCAGTTCGGCGGGCTCATCGGTGAGGTGCAGGAGGTGTCGCGGCTATGGGAGGCGTGGCGCGAGAAGAACAAAGCCGTCGATGAACTTGAGAAGGCGCTGGCGGTGGCGGAGCGCGAGAAGGATTATCTCACGGCGGCCTGCGAAGAGCTGAACCAGCTCGCGCCGCAGCCGGGCGAGGAAGACGACCTCGCGACACGACGCGCGTCAATCGTCGCCGCACAAAAGGCTCGCGCCGACCTCGAAGACATCGCGGACGCACTGAACGCGCCGCAATTTCCCGCCGCCAAACTCAGCGCCGCGCTCCGCCGTCTGGAGCGCACACCGAACATCCCCGACGCGTTGAAGCCGATCCAGTCGGCGCTGGAACGCGTGTTGATCGAGGCGGAGGAAGCGCGCGAACTCGTGGAAGCGCAGCTTCGCGGCGAAAGCGGCGACAATGTCGAAGCGATCGAGGAGCGGCTTTTCCGGCTGCGTGCGGTCGCCCGCAAATATCGCGTGACGGTGAACGACCTGCCTGCGGTTCATGCCCGCTTCCGGGAAGATCTCGGCCGCATCGAAACCGGCGAGGAAGATCTCGCCGGCGCGAGCAAGGCCGCCGCCGAATTCGGCGAGGTTTACGCCCGCGCCGCCGACGCGCTGAGCGAAAAGCGTCGCGCGACGGCCACGCTGCTCGACGCCGCCGTTCAGGCCGAACTTGCGCCGCTCAAGCTCGACAAAGCCCGCTTCGTCACCGAAATCGAGCCCATGCCGGAGGACCGCAGCGGTCTCCGCGGCGGTCCCTTCGGGCGCGAGCAGGCGATGTTCTACGTGCAGACCAATCCGGGCGCGAAGCCGGGGCCGCTGATGAAGGTGGCGTCGGGCGGCGAGCTTGCCCGGTTCCTGCTGGCGCTGAAGGTGGTGCTCGCCGAGAAGGCGACCGCGCCCGTTCTGGTGTTCGACGAAATCGATACGGGCGTCGGCGGTGCGACGGCGGCGGCCATCGGCGAGCGGCAGGCGCGGCTAGGCACTCGCGCGCAGGTTTTGGCGGTGACGCACTCGCCGCAGGTGGCCGCGAATGCCGATCAGCACATCCGGCTGCACAAGGCCGCGCGCGGCGAAGGCGATGCCATCGTCGTCACAACCAGCGCCGAGGTGCTGAGCATGGAAGGCCGCCGCGAGGAAATCGCGCGCATGCTCGCCGGCAAGGAGGTGACGGCCGAAGCCCGCGCCGCCGCCGAGAGCCTCATCGGCGCGCGCCACGTCGGAGCGCATCATGTCGCCTAAGGCGGCGGGTGCGAAGCCCGCGAAGACGCGCCGCTCCCGCAAGACCGAGGGGGCGAACGCCGAGCAGCCTTTGCTCGCTCCCGCGCCGGACGCGGAGATTGCAGCGCCGCCCACGCAGGATGAAGCCGCCTTCCGCGACGAGGCGCTGAAGCACGCCGAACACCTGTCGGCGGAAGATGCGAAGGACGAGCACGACGCACTCGCGGCCGAGATCGCGCGCCACGACCTTCTGTATCAGGATGCCGCGCCGGAAATCTCCGATGCCGAATATGACCGCCTGCGCCTGCGTCTCAACGCGCTGGAAGCGGCGTTCCCGTCGCTGATAACGCCGGAAAGCCCGTCGCAGACCGTCGGCGCGACACCGTCCGAGAAGTTCGCGAAGGTGCGCCATACGGTGCGCATGCTGTCGCTCGGCAACGTCTTCTCCGATGAGGATGTCGCCGATTTCGCGGGCCGCGTGCGCCGCTTCCTGAAGTTCGCGCCGGACGAGGCGCTCGATGTCACCGCCGAAATGAAGATCGACGGCCTTTCGGTGTCGCTCCGCTACGAAAATGGGCGGCTCGCGGTGGCGGCCACGCGCGGCGATGGCTCCGAGGGCGAGGACGTGACCGCAAACGTTCGCACCATCGCCGACATCCCGCAGGTGATCCGCGCGAACGACGTGCCCGCCGTGTTCGAGGTGCGCGGCGAAGTTTACATGAGCCACGCCGATTTTCAGGCGCTGAACGAGCGGCAGGTCGGCAAGGGCGGGCGCATGTTCGCGAACCCGAGAAACGCGGCGGCCGGATCGCTCCGCCAGCTCGATCCGGCGATCACCGCCGCGCGGCCGCTACGCTTCTTCGCTTGGGGGTGGGGGGAGGTTCGGGGCTGGGGTGAGGCAAGCGCGCTGCCTGCCGACACGAACTTCGGTGTGCTTCAGGCCATCCACGGCTGGGGTTTCCCGCTGCCGCCGGTCGAAATCTGCCGCTCGGTCGAGGAGATGCTCGCGGTCTATCGCGCCATCGAGATGAAGCGCGCCTCGCTCGGCTACGACATCGACGGCGTGGTGTACAAGGTGAACCGGCTCGACCTTCAGGAGCGCCTCGGCTTCATCAGCCGCACGCCGCGCTGGGCGACTGCGCATAAATTCTCCGCCGAGAAGGCGACGACGGTGCTGAACGGCATCGACATTCAGGTGGGCCGCACTGGCGCGCTGACCCCCGTGGCGAAGCTCGCGCCCGTGACTGTCGGCGGCGTCGTCGTGCAGAATGCCACGCTTCACAACGAGGACGAGATCCGCCGCAAGGATGTGCGCATCGGCGACACGGTGATCGTGCAGCGCGCGGGCGACGTGATCCCGCAGATCCTCGGCCCGGTGCTGGAGCAGCGCCCCGCCGACGCCGTGGAGTTCGTCTTCCCGACGCTTTGCCCCGTCTGCGGCAGCCACGCGGTCCGCGAGACACACCCTAAGACCGGCAAGGTCGACGCGGTGCGCCGCTGTACGGGCGGCCTCATCTGCGCCGCGCAGGCCGTGGAGCGGCTCCGGCATTTCGTGTCGCGCCATGCCTTCGACATCGAAGGGCTGGGCGAGAAGAACATCCAGGCGTTTTTCGACGAGGGGCGCATCAAGGCGCCAGCCGACATCTTCACCATGGCCGCGCGCGACGGCGTGGACCTGCCGAAGCTCAGCGAAAAGGAAGGCTGGGGCGCGCAATCGGCGGCAAACCTGTTCGCGGCTATAGAGGCGCGGCGCACGATTTCGCTCGAACGCTTCATCTTCGCGCTCGGCATCCGCCACGTGGGCGAGACGACGGCGAAGCTGCTCGCGAAGACTTTCGGCTCGCTCGACGCGCTGCGCGCCGCCATGGCCGAGCCGGACGCGGCCGAACTTCGGCCGGGAGATGAGCTTCTGCTTGAAAGCGCGTCCGGCGAGGACAAAAGATCGCTGCACAGAGCCATCATTCTGGCGAAACTGAATGAGATCGACGGGATCGGCGACGTCGTCGCGCAGTCCATCGTGGATTTCTTCGACGAGCCCCATAACCGCGAGGCGGTGGATGCGCTGCGGCGCGAACTCACCATCGAGGCGTACAAGCCGGATCAGGTTTCGTCGCTGCTGGCGGGCGCGACTGTTGTTTTCACCGGCAAGCTCGAACGCTTCACGCGCGATGAGGCCAAGGCGCAGGCCGAGCGGTTCGGCGCGAAGGTGGCGGGGTCGGTGTCAAAGGCGACGACTTACCTCGTCGCGGGTCCGGGCGCGGGCTCGAAACTGAAAAAGGCGGAAGACCTCGGGGTGAAAGTTATGACCGAGGACGAGTGGCTGGAGATGATCTCCTCCGCATAACCGCCACAGAGTCTCTCCTGATGGAGGGAGGCGGGATGAGGGGAGCCCTCGAACGGTTTTACCGCCGTTCGCCTCTCATCCCGTCTTTCGATGGCTCAAGCGAACAAGTACGGCCCTCCGATGTTCGGTTGTCGATCAGCTTCTCCGCGTCAAATCGGGTCCTATTTAACGCAGGCTGATCTAAGCTGATCCGAAATCAAGGGGGCTCGCATGGCCGAACTCAAGGCGCTGATTTTCGACGTTGACGGAACGCTGGCCGAGACGGAAGAGGGGCACCGCCTCGCCTTCAACCGCGCCTTCGCCGATGCGGGCCTCGACTGGGACTGGCCGCCCGCGCTCTATACCGAACTTCTCGCGGTGACGGGCGGTAAGGAACGCATCGCGCACTACATCGCGCGGCACCGGCCAGACTTTACGCCGCCGACTGGGCAGCCGCTTCCCGAGTTCATCGCCGCGCTGCACGCCGCCAAGACGAAACACTACGCGGCTCTTCTCGCGGGCGGCGGCATTCCGCTTCGGCCCGGCGTTGCGCGCCTTCTACGCGAGGCGAAAGATGCGGGCGTGCGGCTCGCCATCGCGACGACGACCTCGCCGGAGAATGTAACGGCGCTGTTCGACGCGACGATGCCGGAAGCGCTCGGTTGGTTCGAGGTGATCGGCGCAGGCGACGCCGTGCCGTGCAAGAAACCCGCGCCGGACATCTACCTCCACGTGCTGGCCGCGCTTCGCCTGCCGCCCGCTGACTGCCTCGCCATCGAGGATTCTGCGCCCGGAACACACGCAGCACGCGGTGCTGGGTTGCAAGTCATCGTGGCGTTGAACGACTATACCGCGTCGAACGATTTCGAAGGAGCGATGCTTCTGCTCGATCATCTCGGCGAACCGGACGTCCCCTTCAAGCTTTTGTCTGGCAACGCTAATAGTTGTACTTTTATCGATATTGCGCTTTTGCGTAAATTGGTCGAGACCGATTAGACAAGATTTGACCTTCAATTCTTCTTTCCTATTTCGCGGCGCTAAAGCTCGAGTATCTTTCTACCTTTCGTTAACTCGCAGGGTGGTCCAATGAGCTGGCGTTCGAGCGCGGTCAGTGGCGTGTGACCGGGTGCGTGCGCAGTTGCAGCGGGGTCGTGAGCGACGACGCGGCAGCGGCAAACACAACCCTAGTACAGAGGAAGTGGGTCTCACATGCGAACGAAACGACTTCTAGTCCCGGCGGTGGCAGCGCTGGGATTATCGGCATTCGGCCTCGCGTCTACGGCGGGTGCTGCGCCGTCTCCGTTGGGAGCGAGCAGCGAAAAGATGACCGCAAGCGGTGCGCAGAGTTCCGTGATGCTCGTCCGCAATGGCGGACGTGGCGGCTTCGGCGGCGGCGCTGGCTTCAGAGGCGGCGGCGGGTTCGGAGGTGGTGCCGCATTCCGTGGCGGTGGCGGCTTCAGAGGCGCCAGTCCCATCGGTTCGCGATTTGGCTATCGCGGCGGGTTCCAGCGCGCGGGCTTCGGTCCCGGCTTCAACCGTGGTTTCAATCGTGGCTTTGCGCGGCCTATCGGGTTCCGTGGGGGCTACTACGGTGGCGGCTGGCGTAGGCCGGCGGCCTTCCGCGGCGGCTATTACGGCGGCTGGCGTAGGCCGGTAGCCTTCCGCGGCGGCTGGTACGGCGGCTGGCGTCGCCCGGTTGCGTATTATGGCGGCTGGCGTCGTCCCATCGTGTATGGCGGTGGCTGGGGCTGGCGTCGTCCCATCGTGTATGGCGGTGGCTGGGGCTGGCGTCGTCCCGTCGTGTATGGCGGCGGCTGGGGCTATCGCGCGCCGGTGATCTATCGCCCGGTTGTCTACAGCTCCGGTTGGTATGGTGGCGGCTGGCGTCGTCCGGTCGTGTACTCGGGTGTTGGCGGTTGCGCGAGGCCGGTGGTGATTGCTCGTCCGGTCTATAGCGGTTGCGGCGGCGGCTGGGGTGCATCCGGCGTCGGCTTCGGCGGCGGCTGGGGCGGCGGCTATGGCGGCGGCTGGGGCGGTTCCGGTCTTGGCGTGAGCGTCGGCTTCGGCGGCGGCTGGTAAAATCAACTATCTGCTTGCATCAAATGGAGCCCCGACCGCAGGGCCGGGGCTCTTTTTATTCGCGACGTTGTCAGCCCAACTAGTTTAGTTCGACGTCCGATGCATGCGGATGCGAGCAAACGTCGGCAATTGATCTTCGTCGCGTTCGCCAAAGCGGGCGCCGAGATAGGCTGCGATAAGCCCGGCCAATATTGCGGCGAACGTCCAGTAGGCCACGCCAGCGATGGCTTGCCGCGTCCCTTCGACCGCTTTTTGCACCGTGTCTCTCGCCTCCTGGATTGTCGTGTTCAACGCGGATTCGGCTTCGCCAAGACGACGGCGGGCCTCATCAGGTGGAACGTTGGCCGCGCGCCCGAGGGCAGCAACGAGCTGATCGCGCTGCTGAGGTGTCCACTGATCCTGAGTAAGCCGTTGACCGACAAGCCGCGTGATGTCCCGGATTGCGCCTTGATCGACCTGCGCACCCGACGGAATGCCAAGCCTCTGCCGAACATTGTCCACGAGCCCGGTCGGGACATTAGCCGCTGCGCTCCCAACTGCTTCACCTGCTCCGGCGGCCGTGGTGATCGCTCGGTCAGCGACGTTGCCGACTGCGGACACGGCGCCGGTCGCCGCGCGGATGATGGGAGGAACGAACGCAAGCGCCACCACCAGCGTGGTGATCGCCCAAACGCCGAGCGCGTAAATCGCGGCGCGCTTGCCGGTGAATGTCCAGGCCAGGGTGCTCGCCACGAATCCTCCAATGAACAGGCTCACGGCGGTGGAGGCGATATACCAGATCCCGGCGACGCCACCGATGGTCATGAGAGCGTCGGTCGGCCCCGCCTGATCGGGAACCGAACTGGCGGTGACGGCCAGCCCGAGCACGTGGAGCATCGCTGCCACTGAGAGCCCGACGAGAGAGCCGAAGAGAATGGCGCTCCATGATACCGCGCGCCAATCCTCCCCTTCGTGGATGCGCGATGTGTCGTAAGTCGTATCTGCCATTTTTTCGATTTCCTCTGATTTGTTTGCACATATCAATTGGGTCAATGCGGTCTTCGGAAAGAAGTTGCCCGCGCGCCGGCGGAATTTGATGATTAGATAAGAGTAAATTTGAGGGGTGATATCCGTTGTGCCGGACTGATCTGGGAACGGTGAACGATCTTCGCTGTTAGGCGACAAACGGCAGGAGAAGTTTGCATGCGAAGTTTCTGCCTTGTCCTTTTTGTTGTCATCGCGACGAACGCGGCGTCACACTCGGCACGGTCATCCGGCAGCGAAGCGCGCTCGGGCGAACCGCCGCAGGAGCAGATGAAGGCCGATCAGTCTCCGCCGGAGCGAACCGTGCTTTGGCGGGCCGAAAGCGTGATGGGCAAAAACGTCATGACGCGCGCGGGCGAGCGCGCAGGGCGGGTCGTCGACGTCCTCGCGGACGGCTCGGGCGCGGTGCAGGCGGCCGTCGTCGAAGTTGGCGGATTTCTCGGCGTCGGCAGCCGCCGCATCGCCATCGCCTGGCCGGACCTGCATTTCGCCTCCGACGGGCGCGACGTGCTGGTGGTGGAACTTCCGCGCGAACGTCTCAGCGAAGCCCCCGAGGTGAAAACGGGCAAGCCGGTTGTCGCCATCGGTGCGAATTCCGCGAAAGGCCGAGGCGCTGAAGGAACGAATTAGCGCCACGCAGGATGCACCGGAGCAGCCGGACCCGGTGCCCACGGCAGACACGAAACGCAAGTCTCCCTCGCGTGAAAGCCTGCGCGGCCTCGACTGGTTCGCCTTTTTCCTCGGCGACATCCAGACCGGCTTCGGGCCGTTTCTCGCCGTCTATCTCACGTCCGAGAAGTGGACACAGACGGATATCGGCCTCGTGCTGTCGGTCGGGTCCATTGCCGCGCTGGTGTTTCAGGTGCCGGGCGGCGCGCTGATCGACAACGTGCGGTCCGAGCGGCGCGCGGCGGGCGGGGCCGTGGCGGCCATCGGAGCCAGCGCGTTCATCATCGCCGCGTTGCCGGTGTTCGCAGCCGTGGCGTTCGCGCGCGTGCTTCATGCGGCCGGAACGGCGGTTGTCGCTCCAGCGGTCGCAGCGATCAGCCTCGGGCTCGTGGGGCGCGAGGGGCTTTCCCCCCGCCTCGGACGCAATGCGCGCTACGCCGCCGCAGGTAACGGAACCGCCGCGCTCCTGCTCGGCGCTTGCGGCTATTTCTGGTCGGCGCAGGCGGTGTTTTTCGTGACCGCGTTCTTCGCAATCCCCGCGATTACCGCGCTTTGGTATATCCGCGAGGCTGAGGTGGATGTCGCGACGGCACACGGCGGAAGCAGCGAACCGGAGGCTTCGAGCGTCCCCGCCGGGCTTTCGATGCTCCTTCGAAAGCGCGCGTTTCTTGTGTTCATCGCCATCATCGCGCTTTTTCAGATGGCGAACGCGCCGCTTCTGCCGCTCGTCGGCTCGGAATTGACCACGCGCGCCAGCCAATGGGCCGTCGCGCTGATCGCCGCCGCGATCGTGCTGCCGCAGATCATCGTTGCGTTGTTTTCTCCGATGGTGGGGCGGCTTGCGAAGCGGATCGGGCGGCGGCCGCTGCTGCTCGCGGCGCTCGGCGTGCTGCCGATACGCGCGGCGCTGTTCGCGGTACTGGACGGCGCGGTGCCGCTGGTCGCGATCCAGATGCTTGATGGCGTTTCGGCGGCGGTGCTCGCGGTGCTGATCCCGCTTGTGATTGCCGACATTACTTTCGGTACGGGACATTTCAATCTGGCGCAGGGCGTCGTCGGCATGTCCATCGGCTTGGCGGCGGCGATCAGCCTGCCAGCCGCGGGCTATATCGCGGACACTCTCGGACGCCCTTCCGCCTTCTGGTGGCTTGCCGCTACGGGCGCGCTCGGCTTCATCGTAACGCTCACGCTGATGCCGGAAACGCGCCCGAAAGAGGAAATCACTTGAGGAGGTTGGTCTTCGCCGTCATGTCGAACGACAGCTTGCCGACAAAGGCCGCGCCACACCACTTCGAGCCAAGCCCGCTCGCATTGATGTCCGTGATGTTCTTCGTGCGGAAGGTTGCCGTGTCGTCGCCCGTCAGCACGTTGCACTGCGCTTCCGACAGGTCTGTGTCGTAGTAGCGAAGGTCGAGCGTCATCACGTCATAGGTGAAGGCGAGGCCCGCATTCCACGTCGCATAGTCCGGCAGCGGAATGTTGCCGTAGAAGTCTTTCGTGTCACCGAAGAAATAGTTGCCCCATTCGCCCGAGATGTACCAGCCGAGACCATCGGGCAGCAAGTTCTTGTCGGGCAGCACATATTTTGCGGTCCAGGAGGCGTATGTGCCGGGCGCGCCCGTATTCAGCCATGAGGGCGAATAATAGGCCGCGACACCGAGCGTGAGCTTGTCGTCGGGCGTGTAGGTGGCCTTGCCGTAGACTTCGTAGAAGTCGAGCCGCGCTTCCAGCGTATTGCAGCCGCCGGTCGGCGTGTAAAAGCCGTTCGTGCAGTTGAGATACGCAGGCTCAAGACCGTTATAGGTGCGGCCGCCGGGATACCAGTAATACCAGAACCCGAAGTCGAACACGACCTTGTCGAAGGTTGGGCGCACGCCGCCGTAGAAGTCAACTTCGGCGAAGGCATCGTTCGGAAAGTCGATCTGGTAAATGCTCGTGCCGGCGTAGAACTGCACATCCTTCTGCGGCGTGTAGCGGAATTCGACATAGGAATTCCACGAAGGATTGCGGTTCGACTGGCTGATGCCGCGGAACACGTAATCTGTTGCGGCGCCCGCGCCGAAAGCGACATCCCAATCGGGATAGGTCGGCTCGGCCTTCTTGTCCTCGGCCTTTTCTTCCTTGGCGTCCGCACTCTTTTTCGCGGCTTTCGCGGGCTTTGCCGAGCTTTCCGTTTTTTCGGTGCTGGCTGAATCGTCTTCCGCCGCCATCACGTTTCCAGCGAGAAACAGGGAAAGGGCGGCAAGCAAAAGCGGTTTGCTCATGTCGGTCTCTCGATTGGCCGCCGGGCGCGGCAGAATGATCGGACGCAAACTTGCTCAACCATAGGAAGAGTCGCGATTCGCTAACAACCTGAAAGAGAGCGTAGACGTAGACGCGCAACCGCTAGTGGTAAAAATACATCGGGAAAGGCGTTTGCCGTTTTTGTAGTCAGGAGATGCGCCCGTCAGTGAAGCACGCGCCCGGCGACCGCCGCGCGGACCTCCTCCATCATGTCCTCCGCGTCATGCATGATCGCGGCCTGCGCAAGCAGATGCTCCACGCCGGAGCCGCGCACCTGCTCCGTGCGCACGTCCGTCAGCACCGGGATCGAAAAGGGCGAGGCGCGCGAGAGTTCGATGAAGAGGAAGCGGTCGCGATAGCGCGTCAAAAGCTCGGACAGGCGCTTGAGGTCGAGCAATTCGCGTTCGGCATCGCGCCGCGTCACCTTGAGCAGGATGTGGTCCGGCTCGTGACGGCGCAGCACGTCGTAGATGAGGTCGGTCGAGATCGTCATCTGCCGCATGGACTTGCGCGCCGCGTTGTTCTGCTGCTCGACGAGGCCGGTCACGGTCGCGACATGGCGGAAGGATCGCTTCAGCATCGGGCTTTCGAGGATCCATTCCTCCAGTTCGTCGCCGAGGATGTCGGGTGCCAGAAACTGCGCAACGTGATCGCTCGTCGCCGGGGCGATATGCGAGACGACGAGGCCGTAATCGGTGATCTGGAAGCTGATCGGCTTCAGCCCGAGATGCTCCATCCGCCGCGTGATGAGCATGCCGAGCGTCTGGTTCGCGCGACGGCCCGCGAAGGTGTAGAACACCGTGCGGTAGAAGCGCCCTTCGAGGAAGTGCTCCACGAGGAGCCGGTCGGCGCGCGGGATCGCCGAGAAGCGCGCCTGAAGGTCGAGCCATTCGCGCACGTCAGGCGGAAGCGTGCTCCACTGCGCCGGATCGGCAAGCAGATCGCGCACGCCATCCGCGAGGAACGTGGACAGCGGCATCTGCCCGCCGGAATAGGCCGGCACCTTCGGCTCGCCGCCCGCCGCGGGGCGCGCTTCAAGCGTCATGTCGCGGACGCCGACGAAGGCCAGCAGTTCGCCCGCGAAGAAAAACGTGTCGCCCGGCGTCAGCCCTTGCGCGAAATATTCTTCCACTTCGCCGAGTACGCGCCCGCCGCGCCCCTTGCCGGACAGCCGCATCACCCTGAGCCGCGCCGCCTCCACGATCACGCCGATATTCTGCCGATGCCGCCGCGCAACATGCGGGTTAGCGATGCGGAAGCGGCCGTTGGGCAACGCGGTGAGGCGCTTGTAGCGGTCGTAGGCCCGCAGCACATAGCCGCCGTCGATGGCGAACTGGAACAGCCGGTCGAACGTCTCGCGCGGGAGATCGGCGTAGGGGAGCGCGGTGCGAACTTCGTGGAACAGCGCGGCCGGGTCGATGGGGCCGCTGCACGCGCAACTGAGGATATGCTGCGCCACCACGTCGAGCGAGCCGGGGCCGGGCGCCTCGCCGTCGAGTTGGCCCTTCTCGATTGCCGTGAGCGCGGCGCGGCATTCCAGCGCCTCGAAGCGGTTCGCGGGCACGAGAAACGCGCGGCTCGGCTCATCGAGCCGGTGGTTCGAGCGGCCGACGCGCTGAAGCAGGCGACTGACGCCCTTCGGCGCGGCCACCTGGATCACGAGATCGACGTCGCCCCAGTCGATGCCAAGCTCCAGCGCCGCTGTCGCCACCACGCTGCGGATCTTGCCCGCCGCCATCATCGCCTCGGCCTTGCGGCGCTGCTCGCGACTGAGCGAGCCGTGATAGACCGCGATCGGCAGGTTTTCCTCGTTCGCGTCCCAAAGCATTTGCAGCATGAGTTCCGCCTGCGCGCGCGTGTTCACGAAGACGATGGAGGTGCCAGCGCGGCGGATCGCGTCGTAGATTTCGGGCACGGCGTAGCGCGCCATGAAGCCGCCGTATGGCATGCGCGTCTCTTCCGGCACCAGCAGGCGAATATCCGGGTCCATCGGCAGCCCGGATTGCAAAAGCGCGGCAGGCACGCCGACCGGGCCGAGCCACGCCGCGAGCGCGGCAGGGTCCGCCACCGTTGCCGAGAGGCCGAAGCGTACCGCCTGCGGCGCGAGCGCGGCGAGGCGCGACAGGGCGAGCGCCGTGAAATCGCCCCGCTTCGTCGCCGCAAAACTGTGCACCTCGTCCACGATCACCGCGCGAAGCCCGGCGAACAGGCGTTCCGCGTCGGGTGACGAGAGCATCAGCATCAGGCTTTCGGGCGTGGTGAGGAACAGGTTCGGCGGCGCGCGACGCTGGCGGGCGCGCTTCGATTGCGGGGTGTCGCCCGTGCGGCTTTCGACGCTCACGGCGAGGTCCATCTCGGCGATGGGACGCATGAGGTTGCGCTCAATGTCGTTCGTCAGCGCCTTCAGCGGCGAGATGTAGAGTGTGTGGATGCCTTGGCTACGCGTCTCGTGGATGTCGATGAGGCTCGGCAGGAAGCCGGACAGCGTCTTGCCGCCGCCGGTCGGCGCGATGAGCAGCGTGGAGCGGCGCTCGCGGAACGCCTCGACCATCGCGCGCTGCCATGGCCGCGCCGTCCAGCCGCGCGCCGCGAACCACGCCTCGACATAAGACGGAAGCACATGTTCGCCGTCGTCGCCCGAAGCGCCGTCTCGCGGGTTAGCCTCTTGCAAATTCTCGGATGTTCGTCGTTTCGCCATGGGGAAAACTCTACCGATCCGGGTTAATCCATGGCCGCACAACGCACATCGTTCTTGTTTTGTACCAGAGTTCTCGATAAGATCAAGCGGCTTGCAATCAAATGCGTGAGTGAGGGTGATGACAGACGCAGCCAGATCCGTCCCCGACCTGTTCGGAGAGAATGACAAAGGTCATGAGGGGACGGTACGCATTCTCGATCTCCTTGAGAAGCTCGCCGCCGCCGAAAGCCTGCAAGGCGCGGCTGCGGCGGCTGGCGTGCGCGAAGACCAGATGCGCGCGGGGCTTCGGCAGGCGGCGTCACTGATCCGCCGCGAGGGGACGCCGGCTGACGACTGGCGCGAATTGTCGGTGGCGGAAGCGTTGTCCATCCTCGCGGACCATGGGATCGGGCAGGGCAAAAAATGAGGTTAAACGTGCGGGATGGGACGAAGGCCATGAGATTTGACGGCAGGAAATTTCGGGGAGTGGGCTTTTCGGGGCAATGATCCACCCGCGCGAGTGGATGGAGGTGCGCTCCGAGGGTCTTTATTGCAAGGCGGGCGGCTTCTTCATAGATCCCGTTCGGCCGGTCGATGCTGCCATCGTCACGCATGGACACTCGGACCACGCGCGCAGCGGCCACGCGAAGGTCGCCGCCACGCCGGACACGCTCGCCATCATGGCGTGCCGCTACGGCGAGGGCTTCGCGTGCCAGCGCGTCGATCTTCCATATCGCCAGCCGATTCACTGGGGCGAGGCGCGCGTCACACTCTACCCGGCGGGGCATATCCTCGGCGCGGCGCAGGTGCTGATCGAACATGGCGGCGCGCGGCTTGTCGTCTCCGGCGATTACAAGCGCACGGCCGATCCAACCGCGCGGCCGTTCGAGCTTGTGCCGTGCGACGTCTTCGTAACGGAGGCAACCTTCGGCTTGCCGGTTTTCTGCCACCCAGACCCGCAGCGCGAAGTAGAGAAGCTGCTGAACTCGCTCGCGATCTTCCCGCAAAGCTGCCACGCCATCGGCTGCTACGCGCTCGGCAAGACGCAGCGGCTCATCGCGGAACTGCGCCGCGCGGGTTATGACCGCCCCATTTATCTTCACGGGGCCCTGATGAAGCTGACCGAGCTTTACGAGGCACGCGGCGTGGCGCTCGGCCCTTATGAGCCGGTGACGCCCGCCAACCGCAAGGCCCTCGCGGGCGAGATCGTGCTCTGCCCGCCGTTGGCGCTCGCCGACCGGTGGTCGCGCTCGCTCCCCGATGTCATTCCCGCCGCCGCGTCCGGCTGGATGCAGATCCGCGCGCGCGCCAAACAGCAACGCGTGGAACTGCCGCTCATCATCTCCGACCATTGCGACTGGCCGGAGCTGATCGACACCATTCGAGAGACGGGTGCGGAAGAAATCTGGGTCACGCATGGCCGCGAGGAGGCGCTCGTCCATTACTGTCGGAAGCTCGGGCTTCGGGCGCGCGCGCTGTCGTTACTCGGCTACGAAGACGAGGAGGCGGAATGAGCACCACGGTTTTGTTTTGCGCATGCCCGGCAGAATCCGCTAGCGTCGGCCCATGACCGCACGGCTTCTCGACCGCGAAAGACAGGACGAAGACGCGGGCGAGCTTTCGCTGCGTCCGCAACGTCTGGCCGAGTTCATCGGGCAGGCGCAGGCGCGCGCGAACATGAAGGTGTTCATCGATGCGGCGCGCGCGCGCGGCGAGGCGCTGGACCATGTGCTGTTCGCGGGCCCCCCCGGCCTCGGCAAGACGACGCTCGCGCAGATCGTGGCGCGCGAACTCGGCGTGAATTTCAAGATGACGTCCGGTCCGGTTATCGCCAAAGCGGGCGACCTCGCGGCGCTGCTCACAAATCTCGAAGATCGCGACGTGCTTTTCATCGACGAAATCCACCGGCTCAACCCGGCGGTGGAGGAAATCCTGTACCCGGCGATGGAGGATTTCCAGCTCGACCTCATCATCGGCGAGGGTCCGGCGGCGCGCTCCGTGCGCATCGACCTCGCGAAGTTCACGCTCGTCGGCGCGACGACGCGGACGGGGTTGCTCACCACGCCGCTGCGCGACCGTTTCGGCATCCCGATCCGGCTCAACTTCTACACGGATGACGAACTCGAAGAGATCGTGCGGCGCGGCGCGCGTGTTCTTCACATGACGATGACGGCGGATGGAGCGCGCGAGGTGGCACGCCGCAGCCGGGGCACGCCGCGCGTTGCGGGCCGTCTGTTGCGCCGGGTGCGCGACTTCGCGGCGGTCGGTGGAGTGGACGAGGTGGACCGCGCGGTTGCCGACGCCGCGCTCGGCAAGCTCGAAGTGGACAGCCTCGGCCTCGACGCCATGGACCATCGCTATCTCCGGTGCATCGGCGTGAACTACGGCGGCGGCCCGGTCGGCATCGAGACGATCGCCGCGGCGCTTTCCGAGGGCAAGGATGCCATCGAGGAGGTGATCGAGCCCTATCTGTTGCAGCAGGGGTTCATCGGGCGGACGCCTCGCGGGCGCGTGCTCACATTGAAGGCGTTCCGGCATCTCGGCCTGGCCGCGCCGCAGGCCATTCGCGACCAGCAAATGCCCCTGTTCGACGGTTCGCGCGAAGGCTGAGTCGCTTTCTCGACTCGCGCTTTTGGCGCTTGTCAAATTTCTCCCACAGGTTTCACACAGAGGATTTCGTAACCTCGCCGCTTTTATAATGACAAGGCGGCGGGAATGACCTTTTATAAAGACAAGCAGCGAGTATGCTGCACGGGTTCCACCACGTGGTTTCAAATGCCACGCTGGATGGAACAGAACGCCTGACGATTAAAGTTTAGCGTACGTCAGGCGCTTCTGTTACTTTTTGTAAAGCTCCCTGTCACATAAATTTGTTGGTTCGGCCGCCCTTTCAGCGAACGCTATCATCAATTAGCCTTGATCCGAAACGACCCTCCGGGATGTAGACGGGACAAGTGCTCTCTATTATTGTGAAGGCCATGAGCAACGCGCAAAGCACCACGAAAACGAGTTTCTCGGCCCTTGGATCGTTGGCACGCGCCTCCTTGTACGGGGCGCTGATGGCCCTGCCGCTGTGCGGCCTCGTCTCGTTTTTCGAGATGACGCGCCCGGCTCAGGTGTCCGGCGCTGGTTTTTATGCGATGCAGATGGCGGAAGTCCAGTCTGTCGCGCCGTCGCAAGCGGACACGCAGTCTTGGCGGTCGCGCCCGGCGGTCACCCGCTTCACGGGCGTAAGCGCCGAACGGAAGTCGGACGAAATGCCGGTCACGCCGGTGCTGTCGTCGAGCGACGCGCTCAAGGCATTCGCCGATGCGCCGTCGGCACATCTCCGGCCAGGACTTTACACCGAATTCGTGACGAACGATCACCGCCGTCTGGCGCTTCTGATCGTCAGCCGCGAGCAGATCACCGATCAGGTCATCCCCGACAACGCCAAGCTTATGGCGATAACGGAAGCCGCAACCGGCAATGTGGTAAGCTTCGCGTGGGGTCGCTGGGTCTATCGCGTCGCGATCGAAGATAAAGGCATGGAGCCCGAAGCCCCGGTCGTACAGAAGCGGATTTAGCCGGGCTCACCCTACAATCGGACATGCGATGTCGGCGCGGGAGCGATCTTGGCGCCGATTTTCATATGGTGCGGCCGTCCTGCGTTCGGAGCGTGAGGCGAAGTCCGAGGTTCACGAAACCGGGTCTTTTTCAGTCGGTGGCGCGCGCCCTCGTGAGATGTTTGGAAGATTTTTCAGGATGGCGTTGGCATCGCCGGTTCCATCCTTTCTGACCTGCAGAAGGTCTCCGGACATGTCGGTTGTCCCGGTGTCCGCTGGCGTCGTGCCGAAGAATTGCTGACCGGCGCCATCCTCCACCACGATCTCGTCCAACGTCTCACTTCCGTTAAGCGGGGTGACTGCTCCTCCAGCGACAACCTTCGCTGAGGTCGCGGAGGTAAAAGTGTAGGAACAACGAGAAAGCGACGAGCGCTGAAGCCAGTGACTGCGCCGGGATGCTGATCTGTCTGCCGGCGCTTTGCTGCGCAGACTGCGCCAAAACACTATCGAACGACGTTCAAAAGAAGAAAACGACCCCCGCGACGCAAGCCGCGATGGCTCTCGGCGCGCGCTTTACGCGCACGCGTGCCTTACTCATGCCCCAACCCCTTGCCCAGTTTCGAGGAGGCGGCCCAGCGCCTCCATTTACGGAGACACCAGGCGCGGGCGGAGTAATTAGCGGCTACGGTCCTTTTTTTGGGGGCGGTGCTAGTGGTCCGATTCCGACATTTGCATCCGTACGCAGCACCTCGTGAACAAATGTCGGAATCATAAGGACCACTAGCAACGTGATAATTTTATTGGAGCTTTTGAATTTTACATTTGAACGAGAGCTCGCTGCAACCGGGACTCAAATGTCAAATTCGCTCCACTAGTTGGCCACGAGCGCGGTGAACAGGCTCGTTGCGCGGATCACGCGAAGATCGAGGCTTTCCGCTATGGTGTCGAGCGCATCGTCGATGCGATTTTTCTCGAAAACTGCGGTGATCCTCTTCTGGCCGGCCACGGCGCTCAGGAGGTCAATGCGTCCGAGACGATAGCGGCGCAAATCCGCCAGCGCGGCTTCGAGCGGCGTATCGATCGCGCCGCCAGGCCTGAATTGCGTCGAGATCAACGTTTGAAGGAGGCGAGACGGCTTTCATTCAGGCGAACGAACGCATCCTGCACAGCGTCGTCTGCGGAAGACGCCGATAATCCTCGCCGTTGCAATTTGCGCTTCAGCCTAGCTTGCTCGTTCGAGTATAGAGCGGCGATACCGAAATGATCGATGGTCATGATAAGGAAGGTGGCCAAACGCACAAAAACGATTATTGCGTGAATATCGCAAGAAAATTTGTTACGCAATATCAATATATTATAACTATTATAATAGTACCGTCCTCGGCGCGCTGTTCCTTGGTGTCCGTCTGAAAACATGTCGCAGGCATTGGAACCGGTCGATGTGTACGAACGAGAGCCGCAGTTTATCCGAGCGCATCCGGCTTCGCTATCCGAGCGACTTGACCGATGAGAAATGGGCGCTCATTGAGCCGCTGATCCCGCGCGTTGCCGCCCCGGCTGTCGAAGCGGTACAAATCCACAGCTGCGGCCATCGTTCGTGCGCTTGTGGAAGGCGCAAACTATGCGCACCATAATCCGAAAGAGGCCGCCGCGACGTATGTGCCGTACACAGCTGGCTCGGTCGTTGCCGAATTGGTTTCTGACGATGAACGGCGCACGCTCAGCATCTTCTCGTAAGGGTCGACGCGCTCGGTTCGTTGCCGCTCGATGTTGCGAATCGCTCCACCGAAGCGGCGACTGCACCGTGATACGAGGCGCAGCGATCCTTCGAGCACTCGACGCGCCCAAGCATTGTTGTTTAATGTTGTCGTAGCCTAAACCGCAATGGGTCAGCGCACTGCCGGGTTGGTAAAGCTCGAAAGCGTCTCTACGTCGCCCGTCCAAGTGTAGGCGGCAATGAGCGGCTCGTCGCCCGTTTCCATCACATGCACGATGTTCGACGGATGAGAATGAACGAGCCCGGCGCGCGCTCGTGTGTCACGCCCTCCGCCGTCCAGCGCGCCGTACCGCTCAGCACATAATAGGTTTCTGCAAAGCCCCTGCTTCGCCACAGAAGTTTGCTCCGATCATCGGCGTCCACGCGACTGCGGTTGCGCTCAAGACGATTCCTGCGCAGCGGCTTTGCTTTTATCGCCTGCGGCCTTGTGATGCGCGACCGTTTGTTCATAATGATGATCGACATACTACCTCGCAGCCACATGGCTTCCTCTCGGGAGCGCCGTGTCGGACTGCTATTCGGGGCAGAGAGCGGTGGCTGATAACTATTACTCGCAGGACATTCACGGGCCGTTTCAGACGGTAGACATCGGCGATTTCGAACTCGAAAGCGGCGGGAAGCTTAGAAATCTCAACTTGGCCTACGCGACCTTTGGAACGCTCTCTGAGAAGAAGGACAACGCGATCCTCTTCCCGACTTGGTACTCGGGCACGAACAAGATCCTCGAACTGGCTTACATCGGCGAAGGGCGCGCGCTCGATCCCTCGCGCTATTTCATCATACTCGTGAACCAGATCGGCAACGGCCTTTCGGCCTCGCCCAGCAATACGCCGATCCCCTTCAACGCGGCCGCTTTCCCGAGCGTCACGATCGGCGACGACGTGCGGGCTCAGCACAAGCTCGTGACGGAAAAATTCGGCATCGAAAAGCTCGCCCTCGTACTCGGCGGCTCGATGGGCGCACAGCAAACCTACGAATGGGCGATCCGCTTCCCCGACGCGGTCCAGCGCGCGGCGCCCATCGCCGGACTGGGGCGCGGGACGCCTTACACCAAGCTGCTCGTTGAGACATTCATCGAAGCCATCGCGAGCGATCCGGCCTTCGATGGCGGGTGGTATGCGGACAAGGCCGCCGTGCAGCGGGGCCTTCGTCGCCACGCTCGCCTGTTCGCGGCTTCCGGGTTCTCGCCCGCGCTATACACGAACGAGGGCTGGCTTGATCTGGGCTTCTCTTCCGCTGAGGACTTCCTGCGCGGCTTCCTCGAAGGTCACTTCCTCCCGCAAGATCCGAACAACCTGATCCTGCTCGCCCGAAAATGGCGCGATCACGATGTCGGCCGCAACGCTGGCGGCAGCCTCAAGGAAGCCTTCGCCCGGATCACGGCGAAGACTTTCGTCATCGCCATCGAAAACGACGCGTTCTTCCCGCTCAAGGATGTCGCCGCCGAGCAGGAACTGATCCCGGACAGCGAACTGAAGCTGGTTTCGTCCGACTGGGGCCATCTCGCTCTTTTCGCGACCGAAGCCGCGTATCGCGAAACGGTCGACGGCTACCTGAAAGAGCTTCTCGCGCAAGCGTAAGCAACCCTCCCCCAGTGCAAGAAAGGCCTGCCATGACAATTCCGGAAGACCGCCCTCCGATCGATCCGTATCCGTTGAGCCCCTATGTGGCGTGGGCGGGCAAGCGCAATCGCGGTCCGATCCTTGATGCCTTCAAGACGCTGTTTCCCGCTTCCGGCGACGTGCTGGAGCTTGCAACCGGTAGCGGCCAGCACATCAATTTCTTCGCGCCGGAATTTCCGGGGCTTCGGTTCCAGCCGTCGGATTACGATACCGATGTCTTCCCCGCGATCCGCAGGAACAGGGATGAAGTTGGCAACACGAATGTCCTCGACCCGGTGAAGATCGATCTCACCGATCCATCGACGTGGCCCGAAGCCAATAACCCACTCTACGACGTCATCTTCGTCATCAACATTTTTCAGGTCGCGCCCGTCTCCATCGCGGACGGTATTGCGGCCCTTGCCGCGCACGCACTCAAGCCGGGTGGCTTCGTTGCGATCTACGGACCGTTCAAGATCGACGGTGCCTACACGACGGCCTCGAACGAAGAGTTCGACAAGGAAATCCTCGCAGCGAAAGTGCCCGAGTGGGGCCTGAAAGATGTGCGCGATCTCGAAAAGGCGGCGAGCAAGCACGGGATCGTTCTGAAGCAGCGCCTCGATCTCCCCGCCAACAACTTCATCCTCGTTTTCGGTCGGGAATAGAGCGGGCATCATCTTGAAACAGAGGCGGTTGCCTTGAATGGCAGCAGCCGCAATCGACCCCACATCCTGGGCGCAGGCACGCAGCCGCGCCCAGGAAAGGTCTTTCATGGCGAAACAGGTTTCTAAAAGACGGTCGAAGCAGGGCGTCGCCGTCGTTGCGGGCGTCGGCACACCGAACGGGCTCGGGGCGGCGCTGGCACGCCGTTTTGCGTCTGAGGGTCTTCACGTTATCATTGCCGGACGAACGCTCGAACGGCTTGAAGCAGTCGCCGCCACCATCCGCGATGCTGGCGGTGTCGCCACGCCAGTCGCAGCCGATGTCACGCTCGACGCCGATGTGCGCCGCCTTTTCGACCTCGCGGACAAGAAGAACACGCTCGAACTCGCGGTCTATAATGTCGGGAACAACGTCGCGCTGCCGCTGCTCGAAACGCCTCCCGACATCTTCGAATCTTTGTGGAAGCAGAATGCATTCGGCGGCTTTCTTTTTGGGCGCGAGGCCATGCAGCGGCTGGTGTCGCGCAACAAGGGAACCCTGATCTTCACTGGCGCAACAGCGTCGCTTCGGGCGCGGCCACCGTTTGCGGCGTTCGCCTCCGCAAAGGCCGCCTTGCGTGCGGTCGCCCAAGGGCTCGCGCGAGAATTCGGCCCTGAGGGCATCCATGTGGCCCACGTGATCATCGACGGTGTGATCGACGGCGACTATGCGCGCGGACAATTCGCCGCCTACGTCGAGTCAAAGGGCAAGGATGGCCTCCTGGAGCCTGACGCAATTGCGGACGCCTATTGGACGCTGCATCGTCAGCACAAAAGCGCCTGGACGCATGAACTCGATCTGCGTCCATTCAAGGAAACATTTTAACCCGAGGAGAAACCCTATGAGCATCAAGAAAGTATATCTCTACGCGGAAATACAGGTTGCCATCCCCTTCAACGACATCGACTGGCCGTCCATCAACGTCGCGATGAAGAAGGAGAAGGGGCTGAAGAGCAAAACCTGGCTCGCCGGCATCAACACCCATTCCATTGGCGGCTTCTACGAATTCGACAGCGTTGAAAACGCGAGGGCCTACGCGGAAGGTTATCTCGCGGCCGCGGCGAAGCAACTCGGCGGAACCCTTTCGGTCAAGCTGTTCGACGGCGACGTGGTGGCCGATGCGAGCCGCGAGATTTCCTCGCCCTATTATGCTGCGGCCGAGAAGAAAGAGGGCAAAAGCGACAAGAAGAAGTAAAACACAGCTCCCGGATCGTGCCGCGATAGCGCCGGTCCGGGAGATTTTCTGTCCAGCGTCTCGGCGCTGATGCACCACAGGCCTGGCCAGCGGTGACGCCATTCATGCGCTACAGACGCTTCGGCAGCGAGACGCACCGCGCGGCCGAGGTCTGTGTCACGCAGCGAGAGCCTGCTCCAGATCCCAGATGAGGTCGTCCACGTCCTCCGTGCCGACGGACAGTCGGATCTGGTTCGGCTTCACGCCCGCGAGCAGTTGTTCCGCTTCGGTAAGTTGGCCGTGCGTGACGGTCGCCGGATGCACGATCAGCGATTTCGAGTCCCCCACATTGGCGAGGAAGGAGAACAGCTTCACGCTTTCGATGAGCTTCTTTGCGCGCTCGAAGCCGCCCTTCACGCCGAAAGTCAGAATGGACCCCGGCCCCTTCGGCAGATATTTCCGCGCAAGCTCGTGGTGGGGGCTGCTCGCAAGGCCAGGATAGTTCACCCACTCCACTTCCGGGTTTGCCTCAAGCCATTCGGCGATGGCCTGCGCATTCGCGATCTGGCGCTCCAGCCGGAAGGACAGCGTCTCAAGTCCCTGCAAGAAGAGGAATGCGTTGAACGGGCTCAGGCTCGCGCCGAGGTCGCGCAAATAATGCAATCGCGCCTTGATGATGTAGGCGATGTTGCCCACGCCCGGATAGTTGCCCCATTTGTCCCAATGGACGAAGCCGCTATAGGCCGGGTCGGGCGTCGTGAAGTCGGGGAACTTGCCGTTCGCCCAGTTGAAATTGCCGCCGTCCACGATCAGGCCGCCGATGCTCGTGCCGTGGCCGCCGATAAACTTCGTTGCCGAATGCACCGAGATATTCGCGCCGTAGTCGAACGGGCGGAACAGGTAGGGTGTGGCGAAGGTGTTATCGACGATGAGCGGGATGCCGTTCCGCTCGGCGATGCGCGCCACGGCTTCGAAGTCGATGACGTTGATGTCGGGGTTGCCGATGGTTTCGACGAAGAGCGCGCGCGTCCGCTCATTGATGGCGCGCTCGAAATTGTCGGTGTCGGCAGGATCGACGAGCGTCGTCCTGACGCCGTGCTTCGGCAGCGTGTTCTGGAACAGGTTGAACGAGCCGCCGTAAAGGGTCTTCGCCGCGACGATCTCGTGGCCCGCATGCGTGATGTTCAGGATGGAATAGGCCGTCGCCGCCGAACCAGACGCGACCGAAAGCGCGCCTGTCCCGCCTTCCAGCGCCGCGATGCGGTTTTCGAGCACCTCGTTCGTCGGGTTGGTGATGCGCGTATAGTCGAAGCCGAATTCCTCGACCGAACTGATGGCCTTGGCCGACGCGAAATCCTTGAACACGAAGGACGTGGTCTGATAGATGGGCACCGCCCGCGCGCCAGTCACGGGATCGGGCGTCTGGCCAGCGTGAAGCTGCTGCGTGGCAAAGCCGTATTTGCGCTCGCTCATGATGTCCTCTCAGGAGAAATAGGTTTCGGGGTCGATGCGGTAGGGATCGAGGCTCTCGTCCGCGTCGATGCGAAGCGCGCTGTTGAAGACGTTGTTCACGATCATCAGCGCGCCGAACACGGTGAGGTCCACGATTTCGGCCGGCGAAAAATGCGCCGCGAGGCGGGCGTAAAGCGCGTCGCCGATGCGGTTCGGGTCTTTCGCAAGCTGCCAGCCGTAATCCCAGATCGCCTGCTCGCGGGGGGCGAGGTTCAGGTTTTCAGGGTCTTCGCCCCAGCCGATGATCGCGCGGCGCATGAAGGTGGTGCAAAGCTCGCAGGCATTCGCGCGCGAGATGGCGAAGCAGAACAGCACTGCCTCGCGCTCTCCGAGGAATGGCTTCACGCGGTCGAACAGCTTGTACCATTCGAGCACGGCGTCGAGCGCCACGGGCGAATGCAGCAGCACCGCCTTCATGTTGGTGAGTGCGTGCGTCTTGATGAGGGCGTCGTGCCGTCGCCGGATGTCGGGCGGCGCGGTTTCGAGATCGACGGGCGGGATGCGGGACATGGCGTTTTCCTATGATTTTGTGGGGCGACAGACCGTCTCCACCGCATCGATGACGATGTCGGCGATGCGGGACAGGTCCGTGTCGGTGGTGGTGAGCGGCGGGGCGAGGCAGATCGTGTCGTTCACGATGCGGGTGTAGAGGCCGCGCGCCAGAAGTTCGGCACGCAGCTTCGATGCGATGCGGAACTCAGGAGCGAAGCGCGCGCGTGTGCGCCGGTCGGCGACAAGTTCCACGCCCGCGAGCAGGCCAAGGCCGCGCACCTCGCCGACATGGGGGTGCCAGCCGAGAGCCTCGCGCAGACGGCCGAGCAGAGCCCCCCCTTGCCCGGCCGCCCGCTCGACGAGGCGTTCCTCGTCGATAATACGCAAGGTCTCCAGCGCAACGGCGCAGGCTACCGGATGCGCCGAGGCCGTGAAGCCGTGCCACCAACGCCGGTCTGACTCTGCGCCGTCGAGCACATCCTTGATGCGCGCACTGATGCCTATGCCGCCGAGCGGGACGTAGCCGCTGGTGATGCCCTTGGCAAACTGCACGATGTCGGGCGCGATGCCCCAATGCTCGAGGGCGAACCATTTGCCCGTGCGCCCGAACCCGGTAATCACCTCATCCGCGATGAACAGCACGTCGTGGCTGTCGCAGATTTCGCGGATGCGCTCGAAGTAGCCGTCCGGCGGCACGATGACGCCACCTCCGCCGCCTTGAACCGGCTCCGCGATGAATGCGGCAACCGTTTCCGGCCCTTCGCGAAGGATGGCAGCTTCCAGCAGATCCGCCGCCGCCTCACCATCGCCGTCGAAGCGGTATGGATAGGGCGACGGGATATGCAGGAACCCTGGCAGGCGCGGGCCGAAGCCCTCGCTGAACTCATCGACTCCGGTTGCGCTCGCCGCCCCGATCGTCGAGCCGTGATAGGACCACTCGCGCGCGATGATCTTCGTCTTCGCCGGTTTGCCTTGCGCTCGCCAGAACCAGCGCGCCGTGCGGATCGAGGTATCCGTCGCCTCGCTGCCGCTCGTGGTGAAGAAGAAAGACTCAATCCCCGCAGGCGCAATCTTCTTGAGCCGCTCGGCAAGCCGGATCGCCGGTTCGTGTGTCGCGCCCGCATAGGCCGTGGCGAAGGCGAGCGTGGAAAGCTGGCGCGAGGCCGCCTCCACAAGCTCCCAGCGCCCATGCCCAAGATGGACGTTCCACATGCCGGACAGACCGTCGAGATAAGCGCGGCCTTCCGTATCGTAGAGTGTCGCTCCTTCCCCCCGGCTCCAGATGATGGGGTTTTGCTGTTCCGATGGATGATGCTGGGGATGCAGAAGGTGGAGGCGGTCAGCCTCCACCCACGCGGCCGCTGTCGTCGGCCTCTTGATGTCAGACATTGCAGCGGCTACTCGGCGGCGACGGCAGCCGGAGTAGCGGATTCGTTCAGATCCTTCTGGATGACGTCCAGCACTTTGGGCGACCTCCAGCGAAGGATGACGAATTGAAGCCCGCCGATCAGCAGGAGCCCAAGGAAGACATAGGGCAGGATGTTGAGCGGATAATCCGGGACCGGATAGAGCACGCCGATGACTGGCAACGTCAGGAGCAGGATCGACAGCACCGAGACCAACACGTGATGGATGCGCAGTTCGCCGCGCGACCTGAGGAACACCGGCGCGGCGATGGCGACGAGGATGTAGGTTGTGAGGAAGCCGAGCGTCGCGATGGTTCCGAGATAGGCGAAGACATCGAGCAGGCCGATGCCCGCGCCGATCAGCGGCAGGGCGAGCAGCGCGGCGATGGCGGCGGAGATGGCCACGGCCACATGCGGCGTCGCGTGCGTTTCATGCGCATCGCCCGCGCGGCCGAAGATGATGCCATGCCGCGACAGCGAGTAGATGATGCGCGCACCCGCGTTGATGCTGCCGAGCGCCGACGCGAAGAAGCTTGCCGCAACGCCCGCCGCGATCAGAAGGCCGAGCGGTTCCAGGCCGACGCTCGTCGCGAGAACGGAAAGCGGCGCGTCCACCTTGTCGAGACCGGTTGCGGCGCCCTGAAAGGCGGCGACGAGCACGTAACCTGTGAAGACGAAGAAGAGACCGACGGAGAGCACCGTCACAATCACAGCGCGGGGAATGACGCGCAGCGGGTTCCTCGCCTCGTGACCGAGCACGGTTGCGCCCTCGAAGCCGACGAAGCTGAAGAAGGCGAGCACGAGGCCGAGCCGCACTTGATCCGCGGTCACGCCATCGAGACGAAGCTGGGCGCTATCGACGGGGTTCGGCGCGCGGAGGAGCCACAGTACGGCAATCGTTAGGATAGCGATGACCGTAACGGCTTCGAGCGTGAGCGTCAGGCGCGTGGAAAGCTTGATGCTTCGCCACGCCACGTAGAACGCGATGAAGACCAACAGGGCGGCGATTGCAACCGATGCCGCCACATCCGCGAATGGCCCGAAAACGGCATGCAGCACGACGAGCGCATAATTCACCGCGCCCGCTACGACCGCGCCCGCCGTGAAGAGATAGGCGATCACGAGCGACCAGCCGGTGATGCTGCCCCAGAATGCGCCGAGGCCCTGCCCCGCGAAGGTGTAGAGCGCGCCGGGCGATGCCGAGCGGCGGGAAAACGCGGTGATGTTGAAAGAGAGAAGCAACAGCGCGAGCGTTGCGAACAGATACGCAAGCCAAAGCGCGTTACCGGCGGTCGCGAAGACGCCGAGAAAGACGAAGGCGGGTGTGCCAGATGGCGCAATGATGCCGATGGCCTGAGCGACGACATCGAGAAACGACAAATGATCGCGTTTAAGCGACCCGCGAGGCGCGCGGGAGTCCGTAGACATGATTCCATGCTCCGTTGACGGCAGACAGATTGTGCGGGGGAAGGCCAAGGGGTCTGGCCGGCGGTAGCGCTACGCCACCGCCCGACTACACGGGTCTGCTGCTCCGGCAACGGCGGGCAAAAAGAGGGCGAAACCGGCAAAGCCGCTCACTTCCCTCCATGGCAACGCGATGGACATGCGCACTGCTCCGCCCAGGTTAATGCCAAACGATTATAGAAGTTATCGACGTTTAACAACAAAATTCTAAATCGCCGCTAATATTTTCGGCATATTGAAATATTTATGGCCCCGCATACGCCATTTCTAGGAATTTGTCCTATTTTGAGCCAGGGGTGGGGTTTTCGCTTAGCTCGGGGATCTCGCAAAACTCAGCGCGAGCATCGCAAGCGCGCCTCGTCGAGGATCACGATCCGGTCCGGGGCAACCTCGATCAGGCCCTTCTCGCGAAACCGTTCGAGCGTCGCGGAAATCCACTGGCGGGTCGCACCGACCAGTCGTGCGAGCTCGTCCTGCGTCAGCGTGCGGTTTATGATTATGCGGTCGCCGATGCGCTGGCCGCCCATCTCGGCCATCAGCAGCAGCAATTGCGCGAGACGTTCGGCGGCGGAACGCGTACCCAACATTTGAATGAGGCTTGAGAAACACTTGCCCTTGTGCGCCATGGCTTCGACGAGCGCGACGGCGAGGCGCGGCCGCTGCTCGATCAGAGCGCGCATTCCGGTGCCTGGAACAACCAGAACCTCTGCGGCCTCTTCCGCCTGCCCCGACCACATATGCTGGCATTCGCCGAAAATGTGCGGGCCGCCGACAAAGTTACCCGCCGACCAGTAGGCAAGTGTCAGTTCGCGCCCGGATGGTCCGAGATAATAGACGCGGATTTTCCCGCACAGGATTACGAAAATGCCCTCGTGCGCTTCACCCTGTCGGAAGACCGCCTCGCCCGGTGCAAACGCCTTGACGCACGACACGGCGAACAACGCCGCGATGTCATCTTCATCGAGGCCGTGAAAAAAGTTCGGGTTTGCTCCTCCCTCCTCTTCCAAGGCGCGAAGATGCAGCGAGAAGTCGGCGCCCGGCGGTATGCCCGCACTCAACCAACCGGCAAAAATAGAATATTTTTCCATATGAGCAGCTCTTCGGCGCGCTAAAGGGCAATTAGTTGCTGGCTTATAGCTCAGTTTCCATCAATTTTGTAGACGTTAAAAATTGGAGATTGATGTGGTCGCCCTGCTCAAGGAAATCTATCGCGCCGAGCCATCCTTCGACGAAGTGCTGGCGAAACATCCCCGCTTCCCGCGCCTGATCGCGCGAAAGATCGACGTGCAACGCCGTGGCGTGCACTACACGGAAGCTGCTGAAAAGGCCGTCGATCCAGCCGTGCACCAGTTGCGCAGTCCCTACATCTTCGGCTCACGCGACGGCGAGATCAAACCGCTGCCGGAGTCGCTGCTGCTGCGCGATGGCACGACCATTCTCGTCGATCCGACCCCGCTGGACCAGAACCCGTATGTCGTCGATTACCGCGACGGGCGCTTCGTGCTGGTGGACGGCGGCGAACAGCTCGAAGAGGTCGATCTGTGGCCGAAGCCCGTCTATTACGACAAGCTCACCACATCCGGCCTGCCGATGAGCCACATCGTGAGCGCGCGCCCGCAGCGGCTGAACGTGTTCCAGTCGAGCTTCTGCTATTTCTGGGCCGACAAGGAAGGCTGCCAGTTCTGCGATATCGTCACGCACACGAAGCAGCAACGCGAGGAAATCGGCGTTCCGAACAGGCTTCGCCCCGAGGACGTCAAGGAAACCATCGCCGAAGCGCTGAAGGAGCCGGGCCGCTTCACCAATCTCTGCCTCACCGCCGGTTCGGTGACCAAGGGAAAGGAAATCTTCGACCTTGAAGTCGAGTTTTACATCGAACTGCTTCAAGCCATCGGCGAGAACTTCCGTACGAAGAAATTCCCGAGCCAGCTGATCGCGTCGGCCTTCAACGAGAAGCAGCTCGCGCGACTCTATAATGAGACTGGTCTGACGAGCTACACGACCGACCTCGAAGTGCTGAACGAAGAGCTGTTCGGCTGGATCTGCCCCGGCAAGGCGCGGCAGGTAGGCTATCAGGGCTGGAAACAGCGGCTCGTGAACGCGGTCGACATCTTCGGGCGCGGCAATGTCGGCACCGGGATCGTCGGCGGCGTCGAGACCGCGCAGCCCTCCGGCTTCAAGAGCGAACATGACGCGCTGCAATCGACGCTGTCCGAGGCTGACTGGCTCGCGGCGCGCGGCGTGACGACCGTCTACATCGTCTGGGTGCCGCGCCCCGGTTCGGCCTTCCGCGACCAGAAAGCGCCCTCGCTCGATTACTTCATCCGCCTCGCGCAAGGGCTTCAGGACATCCGCGCGAGCCACGGACTGAAGGTCGATTTCGACGACTATCGCCGCTGCGGCAACCACCCCGATTCCGACCTCGCACGCCTTCAGTAGGACGCCACCATGCCCGCAACACTTTCCCCCGACGTGATCGCGCTGCTCGACAGCGCCGCAACGATCAAGGTGCTCGCCACCGTCGATGCGAACGGCGCGCCCGATGCCGTGGAGAAACCGTCGCTGCATCACGGTGGCGACGGCACGATCCATGTGCTCGAATTCCTCGAAACCTCGGCGGCCAACCGCAACCTGACGCATACCATCTGGTACGGCGGCTCGGTTTCCGTCGCGCTGCACGGGGCGGACGGCCACCGCGTGCAGATCAAGGGGCGCCCGGTGAAGCTGCATATCACCGGCCCGCTGTTCCAGAGCCATTATGTGCGCTCCCGCGAGACGCTCGGCGACGTGGATCTCGCGGGCGTCTGGGTCATCGAGCCCGACGAGGTGATCGACGAGCGCTTCGAGAAAGTCCGCGCTCGCGAGGATGCGGCGCACCCGGATTTCATCCACCTCGACCGCATCGCCGTTTAGACGCCGACCGACCCCCGCGCAATCGAAGGGCCGTTTCCGCTCCGGCGGAAGCGACCCCGGCTTGCGCGCCTCGTCCATTCACTTTCGAGGCTCAGGAGCCTTTCATGAAGATCCTTTTCATCAATCCAACCTTCTTCGATGGCGACGCCTTCAAGAACCGCTACGCCGACTATGTGAACTGGATCCGGGGCGGCAATCTCTACGTCGCGCCGTTCGAGCCGCCGCTCGGCCTTGCGTACCTCACGGCCTATGTGAAGCGGCTCGGCCATGACGTGACGCTGCTCGACATGCAGGCGCTCATGATGGACTCGGAAGAACTGGCTCGACGCCTCAAGTCCGAAAAGCCCGACGTAATTGGCATCACCGCAATGACGCCGACGCTACCGGCGGCGCTCCGCGCGGCGGACATTGCCCGCGCGCAGGTGCCCGCCTCGACCATCGTGCTCGGCGGCGTGCATCCGACGCTCGACCCCGAGACCGTCATCGCCCACCCGTCGGTCGATTTCGTCATTCGCGGCGAGGGCGAGGAGGCCTTCTCGCAGCTTCTGCGCGCGCTTCAGAGCGGCGGCGAAGGTCTGGGCCAGGTCCAGGGCCTGTGCTTTCGCACGGGGGGCGGCATCCACATTTCAGAGAAGGCGCAGCTTGCCGAGAACCTCGACAGCATCCCCGGTGCGGATTACGGCGCGTTCCCCGTCGAGCGCTACATCGAGCACAATTCGCTGCTCCGCACCGTGCGCGGCATCTCGATGATCGTCTCGCGCGGCTGCCCCTATAATTGCAGCTTCTGCGCCGTGCAGCAGACCATGGGCCGCAAGTGGCGCTTCAAATCGCCCGCGAAGGTGGTGGACGAGGTGATCCGCCTTCGCGACGACCACGGCATCGAAGGCGTGTGGTTCAAGGACAGCATCTTCAACCTCAAGCCCGCATGGACGAAGGAATTCTGCCGACTGATGATCGAGCGGAAGGCGGGCATCGAGTGGCAGGCGCTGACGCGCATCAACCTGCTCGATGAAGACGAACTCATCATGATGAAGGCGGCGGGTCTTACGCAGATCGACCTCGGCATCGAATCGGGCTCGCCGAAAAGCCTCGTGCGGCTCAACAAGAAGATCACCGTGGATCAGATCAAGGAGAAGGTCGCACTCGCGAAGCGGCACCTACGCGTGTTCGGCTTCTTCATGATCGGCATTCCGGGTGAGGATGAGGACGATGTCCGCCAGACGTTCGATCTTGCGAAGTCGCTCGAACTGGACCGCTGGAGCTGGAGCATCTATTCGCCGCTGCCCGGCTCACCGCTTTACGACGAACTGATCGCGGAGGGGCGGATCAAGCCGTTCGCTCTCGAACACACCCGCGTGCATTTCACCGAAGCTTATGACGGCATCTGCGCGATCCCGCCCGCTCGGCTGAAGGAGCTGTATGGCGAGATCAACGAGCATTTTGCGACGCGCCGTCTGGCGGCGGCATAACGCGTGACCGACAGTGCCGCGCAATTAATTGCGCGGCACTAAAAAGTTGGAAATCGCGATACGCTGGTCCTTCATATCCCGACGAAAGTAGAAGATTACCCCATCGGGGGCGGTACTCCTGGAAAATATTGGCAAATACTAAAACGTCCTTTTGGTTGTCATTGAAGAGCCGCGCGATTGGTGCCAAGCTGACGCCACAATCAATCCTATCGATCTATCAGAGGTCGCAAGAGAAAATTGCGGTTATCCCAAGCAATTGGGTGCGACGATTCACGTCAACTCTTCATAATTCCGACGACAAAGAGACGCCACCATGGCCGATACGCCCGTCAATACTGCGCTCAGCGATGTTGCCGCAAGGCAACTTGCCAATGCTACCAAGACATCACCTCAACTAGCCCGCATCACGCCGCGCTGGCTTGTTCATTGCCTGCAATGGGTGCCCGTGGAAGCTGGTATCTATCGGCGCAACCGAGTGAAGGATTCGAGCGCCGTAGCGGTCGACTGCTCGCAGCGCGACGAACGCATCCTGCCGCAGACCTTCGTCGATTACGAAGAACATCCGCGCGAATACTTTCTGAGCGCCGTCAATACAGTGCTTGAAGTTCACACGCGCGTCTCGGATCTCTACAGTGTTCCGCATAACCAGATCGCCGAACAGCTTCGCCTCACGATTGAAATCGTGAAGGAGCGGCAGGAAAGCGAACTCATCAATAATCAGGAATACGGCCTGCTCGCCAACGCGATCCCGTCTCAGCGTCTCAGCACCCGCACGGGCGCGCCGACGCCGGACGATCTCGACCAACTCATCACCAAGGTCTGGAAAGAGCCGGGCTTCTTCCTCGCTCACCCGCTCGCCATCGCCGCTTTCGGCCGCGAATGCACGCGTCGCGGCGTGCCGCCGGCGACCATTACCATGTTCGGCTCGCCGTTCCTAACGTGGCGCGGCATTCCGATCATCCCGAGCGACAAGCTGCCCATCGAAGGCAACAAGTCGAAGATCATCCTCCTCCGCACGGGCGAATCGCGCCAGGGCGTCGTCGGCCTCTATCAGCCGGGCCTTCCCGGCGAGCAGAGCATGGGCCTGTCGGTCCGCTTCATGGGCATCAATCCGAAAGCCATCGCGCAGTATCTCATCTCGCTTTACTGCTCGCTCTCGGTTCTGACCGACGATGCAATCGCGGTCCTCGATGACGTTGAGGTGGACAAGTATCATGCCTATTCTGACACCTACCATGGCTGATGCACCCGGCTCCGAAGCGGCACCGTTGGCCGGCATCGGAAGCGGCATCGCGGAAGCGCTGGGCGGCTTGCCGCCTCCGGCGGGTTGGCCGAGCGCAGACACGCTGACGCGGCTCGCGAACGAAATGTTCGCGACACCGCCCGGCGGAAGCCTGCCGTCCTTGGTCGCACCGCTCGCCAGCGCGAGCCCCGCCCCCAGCGAAGCAACCCATTTGGCGGACGTCCCGCTCGCGGGTGCTCCAGGGCGCAGCTCTAGCTTCAGTCCGCAGGCGCACGGCGCGCCACTGTCCGACCCGCTCAACCCTGCGTCCTCGCCCTCTGCGGCTCCCCTGCCCGGCGAGGCCCATGCGAAAGCGGCCGCGAGTCCGCACGTCCCACAGGCGACGGTTCCACAGCCGACATCCTCGGTCCCGCCGTATTTCGGTGGCGCGCATGGTCTTCCGCTGTCGGGGCCTTCCGCTCCGGGGCAGATCACCGGCGGACCGGGCCATGCCGAAACGGCGTCAAAACCGGCTTCGACCTATCCCGTCCTTGAGGAAATCGCTCGCGGTTTCCCCGACATCCCCGGCCTCACGGGCGTAACTTCGCCCGGAAAGCCTGCCGGTCAGGTTCCCGCCTCCCGCACGGCGTCAAACAATGCGCCGAACAACGGGCGGCCCGGCTCGCAGTTCTACTTCCTGGACGAGAGCAACCTGTCGCACACGACCAATGCGAAGGGCGGCCCAGTCTCGCAGGGTCCGCAGACCGGTTACGATGTGCTGGCCGTGCGCCGTGACTTCCCCATCCTGCACCAGCAGGTGAACGGGCGGCCGCTCGTATGGCTCGATAACGCCGCCACGACGCAGAAGCCGCAGGCCGTCATCGATCGCCTCGTGCATTACTACGCACGGGAAAACTCGAACGTGCATCGCGGGGCGCATGAACTCGCCGCGCGCTCGACCGATGCCTACGAGCACGCGCGCCAGAAGGTGGCGGGCTTCATCGGCGCAAACTCGCCCGAGGAAATCATCTTCGTGCGCGGCGCAACCGAAGGCATCAACCTCGTGGCTAAAAGCTGGGGCCGCCAGAACATCGGCGAGGGCGATGAGATCATCGTCACATGGCTTGAGCATCACGCCAACATCGTGCCATGGCAGCAATTGTGCACGGAGACGGGCGCGAAGCTGAAGGTCGTGCCGGTCGACGATCACGGGCAAGTGCTCCTAGATGCCTATGAGAAACTGCTCGGGTCGCGCACCAAGCTCGTCGCCTTCACGCAGGTATCGAACGCGCTCGGCACGGTCACGCCCGCCAAGACGATGATCGACATGGCGCATCGCTATGGCGCTCGCGTGCTGCTCGACGGCGCGCAGTCCGTCTCGCATATGCCCGTCAACGTGCGTGCGCTTGATGTGGACTGGTTCGTGCTGTCGGGCCACAAAGTGTTCGCACCGATGGGCATCGGCGTGGTCTACGGCAAGAAAGACCTGCTCGACGCGACGCAGCCCTGGCAGGGCGGCGGCAACATGATCAAGGACGTGACCTTCGAGCGGACGGAATACCACTCCGCGCCGACACGGTTCGAGGCGGGCACAGGCAGCATCGCGGACGCGGTGGGGCTCGGCGCTGCCATCGACTACCTGAGCGGCATCGGCATGGACGCCATCGCCGCGCACGAGCACAATTTGATCGCCTACGCCACGAAGGTTCTGCCGGACGTTCCGGGGCTTCGCATCATAGGCACCGCGCCGGAGAAGGCGGGCGTCGTTTCCTTCGTCCTCGCCGGACAGAAAAGCGAGGCCGTGGGCGCGGCGCTGAACCAGCACGGGATCGCGGTGCGCTCAGGACATCACTGCGCGCAGCCGATCCTTCGCCGCTTCGGCCTTGAAGCAACGGTTCGTCCGTCCTTCGCGCTCTACAATACCTTCAGCGATATCGACGCGCTCGTCACCGCGCTGAAGCGCATCCAGTCCGGGCAAAATTCTTTCGTAGGGTAAATCCGATCCCGGTGGAAATACCTGCCTCGGCAGAACGAAACTGATGAAAACCGGAGCCCACAAGCTCCGGTTTTTTGCGTTCGCTACGTTGCCGGCGTTTCAAGCCCCGGCAAAAAAGAAAGACGTTCTCAGCCCATCGCTCGAGGCGAGAGAGCGGTGACGTGTCCACATGCGCTCGCAAAACGCAGTAGCTCCCCGCAAGAGCGCGCGGCAAAAATATCCTACGCGGCGAGTCATAATGATGACTATCTCAGTAAAATATACCAACATTGTTTTTGACATGCCCGTCCGTTTTTCCTCATTATCGGCCCCTCATCATTCCGTGGGTCAACTTGGGGATTTTCATGCGCTTATCGCTCCGCAAGGCGTTTCTCGCTTCCGCCTTCGCGCTGACGTCCGTTTTTGCGGCTGGCACAGCTGACGCGCAGGACAAGACCGTGCGCGTCGGCTTTCAGAAATACGGCAAGCTCATTCTTCTGAAGAGCAAAGGCACGCTCGAAAAGAAGCTCGGCGATCTCGGATACAAGGTCACGTGGACCGAGTTTCCGGCGGGACCGCAGCTTCTCGAAGCGCTGAACGTGGGCGCGATCGACGTCACCAACACGGGCGAAGCGCCGCCGATCTTCGCGCAGGCTGCCGGCGCGCCGCTCCTCTACATCGCGCATGAGCCGCCAGCCGAGCGCGGCGAGGCCATTCTCGTTCCGAAGGACAGCCCGCTCAAATCGGTCGCCGAACTGAAAGGCAAGAAGGTTGCGCTGAACAAGGGCTCGAACGTGCATTACCTGCTCGTGAAGGCGCTTGAAAAGGCCGGTGTGGCCTATTCGGACATCACGCCCGTGTTCCTCACGCCCGCCGACGCGCGCGCCGCCTTCGAAAAGGGCGCGGTCGACGCATGGGTGATCTGGGATCCGTTCCAGGCGGCCGCCGAAGTCACGCTTGGAGCGCGGCAACTGGCTGACGGCAAGGGCATTGTCGACAACTATCAGTTCTACTTCGCGTCGAAGAAGCTCGCGGCTGAACATCCCGACGCGGTCAAGGCCGTGATCGAGGAATTGCGCAGCGTTGACGCCTGGGTCAAGGCCGATCCGAAAGCGGCGGCGGCGCAACTGAGCGCGTCCACGGGCGTTCCCGCTCCGATCCTTGAACTCGCGCTTGACCGTCAGGGTTACGGCATCGTGCCAATCAGCGACGACGTGGTGAGGGCACAGCAGAATATCGCCGACACCTTCCTCGCGCTGGGCCTTCTGCCGAAGCCGATCACCGTGTCCGAGGCCGTCTGGAAGGTGGGCTCGTGAGCGGGCGCAGCTTCCGTCCGCTGCTTCCCCTCGCACATTGACATCAACACTGTGCAGTGAACCTGAAACCCAGTCCCTACGGGGAGATCGCGGGAAGCGGCGTTGCCGCGCAGCCGGGAAAGCGAGCCAGCCAGTGAATATTCACGCGGATAGGGAAACCATCGAAAAAGGCGCGACGGCAACGGTGTCGCGCGCTTCCGGAACCGCGTCGTCTTCGACTGCGAAGAGGCGCGGGCCGACATTCGTCTCGCGCCTCGGTGCAGCGCTGGCTCCCTGGGCGCTTCCCATTCTCCTTATCGCGATATGGGAAGCAGGGTGCCGCGCAGGCTTCATACCCGCGCGCGTCCTGCCCGCGCCAAGCGACGTTGCAATCGCCTTCTGGGCGACAGCAAAGACCGGCGCGCTGTTCCATCATGCGGCGATCAGCACGGAGCGCGCGCTCGGGGGCCTTCTCGTCGGTGGCTCGATCGGTTTCTTCCTCGGCGTGCTGAACGGCCTTTCGAAAAGCGCCGAGACGTTGCTCGATTCGCTCCTGCAGATGATCCGCAATGTGCCACACCTCGCGATCATCCCGCTCGTGATCCTGTGGTTCGGCATCGGCGAGGAGGCGAAGCTGTTCCTCGTGGCCATCGGCGTATTCTTCCCGATCTATCTCAACACGTTCCACGGCATCCGCACCGTCGACAAGGGCCTGATCGAAATGGCACGCGTCTACGGCCTGTCGCAGTTCGCGCTGTTCCGGCGCGTGATCTTGCCGGGCGCGCTGCCGTCCGTGCTGGTCGGGCTTCGCTATGCGCTCGGCATCATGTGGCTGACGCTCATCGTGGCGGAGACCATCGCTTCATCGGAGGGCATCGGCTACATGACCATGAACGCCCGCGAATTTCTTCAGACCGATGTCGTGCTCCTCGGCATCATCATCTACGCGGTGCTCGGCAAACTGGCCGACTCGCTGACGCGCGCGCTCGAACAGCGGGCCCTCGCGTGGCATCCATCCTATCAAAAGGTGATCGCATGACCCTTGCCGAAGGCGCGTTCGGTCGTCTCGCAAACAGCCGGTCCGTCTCCGAACGGACGGTCATTGCTTCCGAAAAGGAAAGCGGCGCGTCCGCAGCGGCCAACGCGCGCGTGGCGCCGGGGGGGGAGGGGCTGTCGCTCGCCTTCCGCGCGGTCCGCAAGTCGTTCGGCGACCGGCAGGTTCTGAAGGATATCGATCTCGAAATCCCGGCCGGGCAGTTCGTCGCCATCGTCGGTCGCTCGGGCGGCGGCAAGACCACACTCATGCGCCTCATCACCGGCCTCGACGCGCCGACGTCGGGCGAGGTCGTCATTGATGGCAAGCCGACGAGCGGGCTTCAGAAAAGCGTGCGCCTCCTGTTTCAGGATGCGCGGCTTCTGCCGTGGGAAACCGTGATCGGAAATGTCGGCATAAGCCGCGAGCAGGGCTGGCGTGAAGATGCCGCCGACGCGCTCGCCGATGTCGGCCTTTCGGGGCGCGAGAAGGACTGGCCCGCTGTGCTTTCAGGCGGGCAGCGACAGCGCGTGTCGCTCGCCCGCGCGCTCGTATCGAGGCCCGGCATCCTGCTGCTGGACGAGCCGTTCGGTGCACTCGACGCGCTGACGCGCGCGGAGATGCATCAACTGACCGAGCGCATCTGGCAGGAGCACGGCTTCACCACCTTGCTTATCACGCACGACGTCGCCGAGGCGGCCACGTTGGCCGACCGCGTTCTGGTTCTGCGCGACGGGCACATCGCGCTCGACCTCGAAATCGACCTCCCGCGCCCGAGGCGCAGCTACGATCCGGCGGTCGCTTCTATCGGAGCGAAAATCCTCAGGGAGGTGTGAGCCCGCGTCGCGCCTGTCAGGCCGCGACCGATGCTCGCGTCGTGTCGACGCGACGTCTGGTCGATTTCAACCCCGCGAATTGGGCGAGTGTGCGATTGTCCAGCACGACGGAAAAGATGTTTGCCAACATTCCGCCGCGCCGCAACCGAAAGGGACGGTTCGTCTTTTCCGGCTGGCTGTACCGGCAACGCCACATCGTCGAACGGTTCTTCAACAAGATCAAACAGCTCCGCGGCATCGCCACCCGCTACGACAAGGATCCCGCCAACTTCCTCACCGCCGTCAAACTCATCGCGACGCGCCTTTGGTGCACACAATTATGAGTCCACGGTTTAGATCTTAACAAAAGCCGGCGTCCGATCTTGCGGACGGCGCCCTTAGGAAGTGTGGCACTTGGGGTTTCGAAGGTAGGCGATCATGGCGAGCCGAATCTGGATCGCGCTCGTGCAAGTCAGCAAGCAACAACCAGTCATATTTTCTGGCTGCGGTCATCACCCTTGATTGACAGAAGCGCCCTCGAAACCTCTTTCCCGTTGGCCGAAATTTTCAGTTCGATTGTGAGTTCATCACCGGCTTCGACGTTAAGGGATGTGGAAGAAAGAGCCCTATCTTCGTTGGGAGAAAGGTCGAAACCCCCGGCCTGTTTCGTGGTCGAAACATTTCCGCCATTCGTGCGGCGAATGTTGAGCGTGAAGGCCGCGCCATTAACAGGGATCGGAGACAAGACACGGCCAGTGATTTCAAGGAGATTGCGGCCGGGCACGGGCTTGAGTTCGATCCACCCGTAGGCCGATTGGGAGTGAGCAACGCTTGTCGTCATGAGTGTAGCAAGCGACGCAAAAAGAAACCCGCGCGCTGCATTAATTCGCGCTCGACGATGCGGTGCCTTTGTACGATCCACGGAAGCCTCCCAAGCCTTTTACACCGATTTTCGAATGTCACCGCCGGCCCCGAAAGTGATTACGAGGGCCGCGTTTCCCGCTGTTCAGATAAGTAATCGGTGGCACACCTTTAACCACGGGAATGTCGTATCGCTTGAGCAGACGTTCGGTTTCGGGCGTTGGCTCGTTGACAAGTGCTTCCGCGAGATCGCCATCCCCCCGCCGCCTGAGCCGCCGGTCGAGTTGATCCACACTCGCAGCTCCCGGGCTGAAACGTGAACGAACCTTGCTCTTACGATCTGCGAGCGCGTGACGCTCAACGCCCCAATAAGCGACCGAAGCGCCAACAATGGATGTGCGCCGCTCGTGCTTATATGCGTTGGCCCCGCCGGGAAGAAGCGTGGAGAATACCAGCGCAGCCGCAAACAGCGATCCGATACATTTCGACATCGCGGGACACATCTTCACAACCATCGGTCACCTTGAGAGCATAAATCGTCAAAATAGCGCACTTCGCGCGGCGAACCGGACAACTGGCTTCATGTCATCAGTGCTGAAATACGGTCGCGCTGTTGCCGTAGCCGGCCTGAAACACCGATGCGCTGTTGTTAGCTGGGCTGACGCCTTGAAGAACGAGCGCTTTGTTGCACGCGCCCCATTGGCCGACTGACGCAATATTCCATTGCCAGCCTTCGGCGTGCTGGCCGATGACGGCTACGTTAGGCCCGGATTGCACGATGCTTGCTACATCGACACCGCCGTTTCGGCTTGCCTGCCAGATGCCCGCAAACTGCGAACATGCGCCGCTGCAGGCGCGTGCCGGTGCGACGCCAGGCGTTGGCTCCAAATGGGAACCGAGCCAATAGCGCCGCCGAAAGTTCTTGAGATATGCGACCGGTGGAACGCCGTCGAGCACGGGAAAGGCAACCTCATCAAGCGTCTGCGTCGTTGCCGCATCGGGCGCGAGAATAAGCGAGTCCGAGAAATCCGCGCGCGGCGGTAGCTTCAGCTTGCGGCGGCAGAATGCCGTGGGCAGTGCATCCGGCTTGCAGACGTTGCGGAAATACCAGTCCGCGAACGTGACGCCATCGGAGACGCGCCTCGCCCGCGCGCGGATCTGCCCGGTGTGAACGTCATTCGCGCTCGCCACGTTACGCCGGGTGCCGCCAAAATAGACCGACTGCTCCGCTCGGAGCGTTGTGCGCTGTTCCGGCCAATAGACCGCCGACGCATCCTTCGGCTCGGCCGGAGCCTCGACCGCGCCGCACACCATAGTGAGCGCGATTAACGCACGCCCGCCCAAAATACCCATGTGCTCAATCCTTCGCGGAAGAGCGCTCTCACGCCCGAATGCTCTTATCTGGCCGTCGTGATCGTTATTGCGGTGCCGGGGATACCAGCGCCGAACTGCACCACGCCGATGCTGCTGTTGGCGGACTGATTGATGTTTACCCCGAGGTTGGTTCCGACTTGCGCCACGGCGGCCGTAGCGTTGCCCGGCTGGCTCAACGTGGTGGAGTTGCCGTCCCCTACCTGACCGACTGCTGCATTGTTGCCACCGCCGGTCTGGGTGAGTGTCACGCCGTTGCTGCTACCGGCCTGCCCGATCGAAGCCACGTTGGCGCTCCGCCCGAGGATCGCCTGCTGCTCGACGCTGGCTGTGTTGGATGTGCCGCGCTGCCCGATGACGGAAACGTTTCCCGGCCCCTGCGGAACTGCGGCGACTACGGTTGTCGCTCCGAGGATCGCATCATATTCGTCGGCGAGAAGGGGAGAGGCCGACGACAGCAGAAGCGCCGCCGCGACAACCCCGCGAAGCCGAAGCCTCTGTTGCATGGTAGCATCTGGTGTCATTGTTCTCTCCTGATCCAGCTGTAAGCTGCGATGTCAGTTGTTTGAACTTCGGTATAGAGCCCGCGCGCTCCGACCGATGCGCGATGCGAGGGCGCCACTCGCGTAATCGGCCGCCGAATCGGTTGCGAGCGCGACGGAAAGGAGGAGGCTCCGAGAAGCCTCCTCCTGCCGGATTAGTGCTGGTTGATGCTGACCGTGTTGTACGAGCCGCCCTTTTGCGTTACCCACGAGGTGTTGGGCTGGGAGCCGGACTGCTGAACCGCCGCGTAATTGTCGGTGCCGCCCCACTGCTGGACCTCCGAGTGGTTCACCCCACCCAGAGTGCTATCCTGGGACACGTAAACGCCACTGTAGTTGCTGCTCTGGTCCACGTCAGATTTATTTTCGGCAACGCCCTTCTGCGTGACATTAACGCCGCCGTTAACCCAACCATAGCCGGTGACATATTTGTTTGTTGTGGTGTTGCTGTTCGCGCCACTCTGTTTGATCGTTGAGTTGTCGTTTTTGCCGTTTTGAGAAACCGTGGCTTGGTTATTCCAATTCGACTGATTAATGACTGACTTCTGCCTTTCGTCATTCAGTCCGTTATGAGCATCCTGCTTGACTTCCGCTTTTTGCCACTGCCCCGCCTGGTTTATTCTCGAGTCCAGATCGGAGCCATACGCGAGGCCAATCTGCGTTACAGTAGCAGATGAGTTGGAAGCGTTCTGAATGATCCCGGAATAGTTGGACGTGCCCCCGCCAGCCGTCTGATCGGTAACGACCGTGTTGCTTGAACCGATCTGATCAACGTCAGAAACGTTGCCAGCAAAAGCCGCACCGGCCGACATCGCCAGAACCGAAACGGAAATCAAAAGTACTTTTTTCATGTCATTTCTCCAAAGTTACATATCAAAGGGCCATCGCCCCACCGTGCGCCGCGCGGCCCAATTGCCGCCTCGGCCCCTCCCCTGCGATGCAGCGCTTACGCCCCGCATATCCACCCCTTTCGGGACGGAATTCCTTGCCCCTAGCGCGGGGCGATCGGTGCCTCGTCTTCGAGCGTCCGCGGCCGTATGACGAACGGCGCCGGAGGCAACAGCGGCTGACCAGCGCCTTGCGTTGCGGGCGCTTGCAGAGCCGCCCATTGCACCGGTTTCGCCTGGCTTGCCGTGGCAGCTGCGGATCGCACCTGCGCGGTCGCCGGTTTCGGCGCGGATGCGGGCTTGATCCCAGCTTTCGGCGCGCCATTGGCCGCGACCGCTGTCTTCGCGGCACCGCCATTGCCGCTCGAAGCGCTCTGCGGCACGCCCGCGTTCGCCTGCGCCGTCTGGAGATAGTTCAGCTCGTAATCCTGAATGATCCGGCTCTGAAAAGTCTTGTCCTGGAACGACCAAAGGCCACGCGCCGAGCCCTCCACGATGAATGTGAGCACGGCCTTCTCGATGGCCTGCTCGACGGCGAGCGAGCCGGGTTCGTTCATCGTCAACCCGCCTTCCGCCTCAAACAGGCGGTTGTAGGTGACGAAACGGAAAGCGCTGCCCTGCACGCCATAGGAGAGGATCGTCTTGTTTGCGACGACGGAGAGCAAGACCTGCCCGGTCTTGACGCTCGTGGCGCGAAGATAGACCGTGACCGTATCCTCGCTGTATTTGACGTCCCCGCCGATACCGAAATACTTCGCGCCGGCGCCCCCGGTCTTGGTGTTGCTGTCGTAGCCGATGATGCCGCCATCGATGAGAACGCCTGCGAAGAGCAAAGGCGGAAGCGCGGCCGGATCGACGACCTGCTCGCCGAGATAGCGCTGGCGCATGTCCGCGATGATGCGCCGCTCCTTCAGAAGATTATCGAGGCGCTCGCGTTCGACCACGGTGAACCAGCGACCGTTGCCCGCGTCTTGCAAGGCCTTCATAAGGATGGATGTGGCGCCCTGCGTTACCGCGCGTGAAAGCGACTGCACGTTCGCGCCTTCGGCCACCGGCTTGAACTGGCCTGTCTGATCGCCATAGCCATAGACCGCGACGGCAACTGGAGCTTTCGGCGGCGGCAACTCACGAAGCTTGGAATTCGTGGAGTTGATCGGGTTGACGGTTGGCGGAAGTAGACCGGTGTTCGGTGCTGCGACTGTCTCGCCGATCTGATCCTTCAGATATGAGTAATCCGCACAGCCGCCCGCGGAGAGCGCGATAGAAGCCGAAGCCAACAATGAAAGCGCGATGCGCATGAAATACCTCTTCAATCCGTATACGGATAAAAAATGCCTAACCTCAACCTGTCCCGGCGCGTCCGTGCCGCTAGTTGGACGTGGTGACGATCGGCACCGTTATTTTTGTCACCTGGCCAGTGCTGGCGTCGGTCATCGTGATGACCTTGCCTGTCGATGCGATGGCCCAGGTCACCGTCAGATTGTCGAGGACGATAGTGCCGCCCGTGGTCGCTCCGGTAACCGCCTGAGCGACCGAGCTTGCAAGGCTCGCATAAAGCTGTGATTGCAGCATCTGGAGGAACTGCTGCGACGCGCTTGTCGTCGACGAGGCCGTTTTGGATGTCGGAGCGTTCGGCTTCTGAGCTGATGCTTCAGACAGAAGTGTGGAGCCATTCAAGGGGCTGCCGCCGAACGAAGGATTGACTGGCGTATAACCAAGCTCCGCAGCACTGGCTGTGCCAGCAAAAAATACGCAAAGAATAAGAGAATGAATTTTCATCAGGGTGCCCACCCAATTCGCGAAATCAACGCGTTGCCCACCTACATGTCTAGACAATAATGAGGCGGTTCGGCTCCGCCCGTTTGGGTTGATTAAAATTTATGATTCAATAAAATGGGCGGTTGTTGCTAATACAGCACTAAACTGTGCAATCAAAGGTTGTGTATTTGACGCAAATACAAACAGAAGTATATGCGTGAAGTCTGCCGTTTGAGCAATCGAGTTTGAAACAGCCCATTAAATGCAGCGAACTGTGCGAGGGACGCCACGCGCACTCTTTGAACGATTCGCCGCAAGCCAAGGCAGCGCTTTATTCCGCGTCTTTCGAACGCGCTTGTTGAAGCTCAGCCATCGGCCCCACACCCGGCAAGCCCATTGGATCGCGACCTTTACCGTTCGAATGATTTTCCCGTTCTTTGATGTGGGCAAAGTGGAGCTTGGAGTTCAAACCGATCTGCCGTAGGGTTCTGTGTCAGGATGACGAACCGAAAGCGTGGCGATCTTGCGCACCTTGTTGGCCATTATTATCTCGATTGGCCTTGTGCTTAGCATAAGCACTAGTTCAGCCATGGCTACGCATTCCGTCTCCATGAAGGGCCCTGCCCTCGAAAGTGACGCTTCCAGCCATCACGCGTCCGCACAGTCCATGATGCCCGAGCACAAGGGCGGCATGGGTGGTTGCCATAAAGCTCCGTCGAAGGCTCCTGCCGACGCGTGCAACGGCTGCGGCTCCAAGGCGAAATGCACGCACGATTCCTGCTTATGCTTGAAATGCTTCAGCGCGATGGTCGATGTGCGGCCGGTTGCCCTTGCCGCTATGACCATCCCCACGCGCCACACTCTTCATCGGGCCAATAGGCCGCCCGACAGCATGCGCCAACCTCCGGCACCGCCTCCACAAGTCTGATCCCATTCGAACCGAGTCCCAGCACGTTCTGCGGTTGCACGCGGCTGCGCGCGCGACAGAAACTCTTCGAACAGGATTGACGCGATGAAATTGCATTTCAGCGCCGCTGCCCTCGGGCTCGCGGTGGTATTCCTCGATTCTCAGGCATTTGCCGGAGCGAACGACTACGAATTCCAGGCTGTCTCCAACGATTTCAAGGCCGGTTCTGGCCGAGACGTCGCGGTTCGGCTGATACACAAGCCAACGGGCAAGCCCGTGACGGGTGCCGTGCTGTTCCGCTCCCGCCTCGACATGTCCCCCGATGGCATGGGCGATATGACGGGCAAGCTTGCGGCGGACGCATCGAGCGAGCCAGGGCTTTACCGCTTCAAGGCCGATCTCACCATGGCTGGAAGCTGGGCGCTCAAGCTCATGGCCAAGGTGCCCGGCGAGAGCGAGACTGTCGAAGGTACGGTCCTGATCCAGGCCAAAGACTAGTCATGAACAGCAAGCTTTTAGCGGGGACCGCCGTCATGGCGGTCTTCGCGAGCGCCGTTGTCGGCTACCGATCGGAGCCCGGCACATGGCCAAGCGTGCGCGTCGTTGCGAAAAGCATGGCGGCGGAGTCCGGCGCGGCCGGGCGCGAGGTTCTTTACTGGCAAGACCCGGACGGGAAAAGCGATTTCTCGCCCGAGCCGAAGAAGACGCCCGATGGCCGCGCCTACGTGCCGGTGTACGAGGATCAGGAGGCAAGCTTCCAGGGCGCGAAACCGGCAAAGCCGCAAGGCGGTCGCAAAATCCTCTACTACCGCAATCCCATGGGGCTGCCCGACGTCTCCACCGCGCCCAAAAAGGACTCGATGGGGATGGACTACATCCCCGTCTACGAGGGCGACGAGCAAGACGGCTCCACGGTCAAAATCTCCCCCGGAAAACTCCAGCGGACCGGAGTGCGATCCGAGCCGGTGACCAGGCGCGCGATCGTGACCTCGATCCGTGCTCCCGGCGTGGTTCAGGCCGACGAGCATCGCCAGTCGGTCGTTGTGCTTCGCTTCGATGCCTTCCTCAACGGGTTGGAGCACATCACGACGGGCAGCAAGGTCCGCAAAGGCGAGCCTCTGATGCGCGTATACAGCTCCGTCTTGTCGGCGGCGGCGGCTCAATACATCACCGATCTGGGAATCCGCGATACCGGAGGACTCTCCACCAACAGGGGCGCAAGGCAACGCCTTGAAAATCTCGGCGTGCCGGATGCGATCATCAAGGACATCGAGCGCAGCAAGCAAGGTTCGCTGACGGTTGTCTGGCCGGCGCCGCGAGATGGCTTTGTCGTCGAACACAACGTCGTCGAAGGCATGCAGGCGAAGACGGGCGATGTCCTGTTTCGCATCGCCGATCTCTCCGTGATTTGGGTGCTGGCCGACGTGGCCGAGCGGGATCTCGCGATGATCGCGCCGGGCCAAAAGGCAACCGTTACGCCGCGTGGCTATCCCGGCAAGACCTTCACCGGAACGATCAGCCTCATCTACCCCGTCCTGAACAAGGAAACGCGAACGGCGCGCGTGCGCATCGAACTCGCCAATCCCGAGACGATCCTCAGGCCAAACATGTACGCCGATGTGGCCATCGACAGCGGCAGCAATAAGCCTGTGGTCGCTGTTCCGGAAAGCGCGATCATCGACAGCGGTATTCGCAAAACCGTCATCGTGGACAAGGGCGAAGGCCGTTTCGAGCCGCGCGAAGTCAAAACCGGAAGTCGCGGCGATGGGTTCGTCGAAATCAGGGAGGGCGTTTCCGACAAGGACAAGGTCGTCACCGCCGCCAACTTTCTCATCGACGCGGAAAGCAATCTCAAAGCCGCGCTTCAGGGGCTCACTACCGGTGGAGAAGCGAAATGATTGCCCGCATCATCGAATGGTCGGCGCGCAACATCATGGTCGTGCTGATCGCAACCCTCCTCGCCATCGCGGGCGGCATCTATGCGCTGCGTCATCTGCCGCTCGATGCCATCCCCGATCTGTCCGACACGCAAGTCATCGTCTACACGAACTATCCGGGCCAGGCGCCGCAAGTGGTCGAGGATCAAGTTACCTATCCTCTGGCAACCGCGATGCTGACGGTGCCGAAATCGAAAGTCGTTCGCGCGTTTTCGTTTTTTGGCGTCTCGTTTGTCTACATCATTTTCGAGGACGGCACCGACATCTACTGGGCGCGAAGCCGCGTTCTTGAATATTTGAACGCCGCGCAGGCGCGCCTGCCCACGGGCATTACGCCGGTGCTCGGCCCAGATGCGACAAGCGTCGGCTGGGTGTATCAGTACGCCATCCACTCAAAGACGCTGAACCTCGCGGAGACGCGCTCGCTTCAGGATTTCACGCTGCGCTATGGCCTCGCCAAGGCCGAAGGCGTCGCGGAAGTTGCCAGCGCCGGCGGTTTCGTGAAGCAGTATAATGTGATCGTCGATCCGCAGCGGCTGCGCGATCTCGGTATATCGCTCGACAAGATCCGGGACGCCATTCGCGCCAGTAATGCCGATGTCGGCGGCCGCACGCTGGAGCTTTCCGAATTTGAGTATGTCGTTCGCGGCAAGGGCTATCTCCGCGGCGTCGAAGATCTGCGCAAGATCGTCGTGAAGGTGGATAATGGAACGCCGGTCTTGTTGCGCGATGTATCCCGGATCGAACTTGGACCCGACGAGCGGCGCGGCATTACCGAACTCAACGGCGAGGGCGAGGTCGCGAGCGGCATCGCGCTTCAGCGGTTTGGCCTGAATGCGCTCGACGTTATCGACAACGTGAAAAAGCGTATGGCGGAACTCGCGCCAAGCTTGCCCGCGGGCACGGATATCGTTCCGGTCTACGATCGCTCGAACCTCATCTATGCCGCGATCGACACGCTGAAAAGCACGCTCCTGGAAGAGAGCGCCATCGTTGCGTTGGTCTGCATCGTCTTCCTGCTGCACATTCGCAGCGCGCTGGTCGCCATTCTCATGCTGCCGGTCGGCATCCTGCTGGCCTTCGCCGCCATGCGCTGGCTCGGCCTCGGCGCAAACATCATGAGCCTCGGCGGCATCGCGATTGCCATCGGCGCCATGATCGATGGCGCGATTGTCATGATCGAGAATGCGCACAAGCATCTTGAACGCGCCGAGCCAGGCAAACCGCGCTCTGAAATCCTCATTGAGGCGGCGAAACAAGTCGGCCCGGCGCTGTTTTTCAGCCTGCTCATCATCACCGTTTCCTTCATGCCGATCTTCACGCTGGAATCGCAGGAAGGGCGGATGTTCGGTCCGCTCGCTTTCACCAAGACCTTCTCGATGGCGGCGGCGGCGATTCTGTCCGTGACGCTCGTGCCGGTGCTGATGATCCTGTTCGTGCGTGGGAAAATCATCCCCGAGCACAAGAACCCGATCAACCGGGTGCTCATCTGGCTGTACCGGCCCATCATCAAGGGGGTGTTGAAAGCGAGAACGCTGACGATTGTCGTGGCGCTTGCCGTCCTCGGCGCAAGCGTCTGGCCCGCTTCGCAGCTCGGCTCCGAGTTCATGCCGACACTCGACGAGGGCACGCTGCTTTACATGCCGACGACTTTGCCGGGCATCTCCATCACAAAGGCTGCGGATCTCCTGCAAACACAGGACCGCATCATCAAGACCTTTCCGGAGGTCGCCTCCGTGTACGGCAAGGCAGGGCGCGCGGAGACTTCGACCGACCCGGCCCCGACCGAGATGTTCGAGACCGTCATCAACCTGAAGCCGAAGGAGGAATGGCGGCCTGGCGTCACCATTGAAAGCCTGACCGCCGAGATGGACAAGGCGCTGCAATTTCCGGGCGTTTCCAATGCATGGACGATGCCGATCAAGGCGCGCATCGATATGCTCGCGACGGGCATTCGCACGCCCGTCGGCATCAAGGTGCTCGGCAGGGATCTGACCGAACTGGATCAGGTTGCAAAGCAGATCGAGACTGTCGTCCGAAATGTGCCCGGCACCACCAGCGCCTACGCCGAGCGCGTGATCGGCGGCTATTACCTCGACATCGTCCCGGATCGCGATGCACTCGCCCGCTATGGCCTCCTGATCGGCAACCTTCAGGACACCATCGCCATGGCGCTCGGCGGCCAAGCCGTGACAACGACCGTCGAGGGCCGCGAGCGCTACACGGTCAACGTCCGATACCCGCGCGATTTCCGCGACAATCCCGAAGCGATCGCTCGCGAGGTGCTCGTGCCGTTGGCGAGCGGTGGCGCGGTGCCACTCGGGGAGGTCGCCACGGTGCAACAGACGCGCGGGCCGAATGCGATCCGCACGGAAAACGGGCAACTCGCCGTCTATATTTATGTCGACATGCAAGGCCGCGACCTTGGGAGCTATGTTGCCGACGCTCGGAAAGCGGTGGTCGACAATGTAAAATTCCCGACCGGGACTTATGTCCAGTGGAGCGGCCAATTCGAATACATGCAACGCGCCATCGCGAAGCTGAAGATCGTGGTGCCGCTCACGCTCGCCATTATCTTCCTGCTGCTCTATCTCAATTTCGGCACGCTGACCGAAACGCTCATCGTGATGTTATCGCTGCCGTTTGCGCTCGTCGGCGGCTTATGGCTGATGTGGTGGCTCGGCTTCAATATGTCGGTGGCCGTCGCGGTCGGCTTCATCGCGCTTGCGGGCGTCGCGGCCGAAACGGGCGTCGTCATGCTGATCTATCTCGATCAGGCGCTACGGGAGGTGAAGGCTGAGCGCGAAGCCCAAGGCGAGCCGTTCACAAAGGCCGATCTTCACAGAGCCATCATGCGTGGCGCGGTGGAGCGCGTCCGACCCAAGATGATGACCGTCGTGGCGATCATGGCGGGGCTATTGCCCATCCTTTGGAGCACGGGGACCGGCTCCGAAGTGATGCAACGCATTGCCGTGCCCATGATCGGCGGCATGGTTTCATCGACGGTCCTGACCTTGGTCGTCATCCCGGCGATCTATGCTCTGGTGAAGGGTGTCGGCCTGTCGAAGCCGGAACCGCGCACAACGGCGCAGGCGATTCGCGCTTCGGTGACAGCAGACGGGTGACGGGGGCAGAAAGGCTAAGCTTGGCGCGGACTACGGGTTCGGGTGAACGCCGAAAACGCATGTCGAGTTTTGCGCGCGAGGCAGGGTGCGGTTCGTTGGATTTCGACGGCGGAAGCAAAACTGCGACTATAAGCCGTCCCGGCCAACTCATCCTCATAACAGCGCTGCTGAAAAAACATGCTCGAGTCTTCCGCGATTTGACAATGATACCAGCCATGCGGTTCCGGAAAATGTGTTGACACTCCCGTGTTGCCTTGTGCGGCCAAGTTTTCTAAGGTCGCGGCGCTGTGCCGGAAGCTAAACGATATTTCCACTCGTCCGGCCGTGGGCTTCTTTCGCCCAACCCTCTCGTTCCAGGATCTCATCCATGAACCAAGTACTTTGGATCATTATTGCTGGGGGCGCGCTCTCCATCCTGTATGGCGCGCTGACCACGCGCTCGCTGTTGGCGGCCAGCCCCGGCAACGCGCGCATGCAGGAAATCGCCGCGGCGATTCAGGAAGGCGCGTCAGCCTATTTGACGCGGCAGTACACCACGATCGCGATCGTCGGCGCGGTCATCTTCGTCATCCTCACCTATCTCCTGTCCTTGACGGTTGGCGTCGGCTTTCTGATCGGCGCGCTTCTGTCGGGCGCGGCGGGCTTCATCGGCATGCTCGTGTCTGTTCGCGCGAATGTGCGGACGACGCAGGCCTCTTCCGAAAGCCTCGCTCAGGGCCTTTCCATGGCCTTCAAGGCGGGCGCTGTGACCGGGCTTCTCGTGGCCGGTCTCGCGCTGCTCGGCGTCACCTTCTATTACGGCGTGCTGACGCAGTATCTCGGCTATGCGCCGAATGACCGCCGCGTGATCGATGCGCTCGTGGCTCTTGGCTTCGGCGCCTCGCTGATTTCGATCTTTGCACGTCTTGGCGGCGGCATCTTCACGAAAGGCGCTGACGTCGGCGGCGATCTCGTCGGCAAGGTTGAAGCCGGTATCCCCGAGGACGACCCGCGCAACCCGGCGACCATCGCCGACAACGTGGGCGACAACGTCGGCGACTGCGCTGGCATGGCGGCCGACCTTTTCGAGACCTACGCCGTGACCGTCGTTGCGACCATGGTGCTTTCCTCCATCTACTTCGCCTACGATCCGGACCTTCTGTCCCGGATGATGGTCTTCCCGCTCGCCATCGGCGCGGCCTGCGTCGTGACCTCCATTATCGGCACGTTCTTCGTCCGCCTTGGCTCGAACAACTCGATCATGGGCGCGCTCTACAAGGGCTTCATCGCCACCGGCTTGCTCTCTCTGATCGCCCTCTATCCGCTTACCGACTACCTCGTCGGCCTCGGCACGACGCTGAAAGCCAACGAAGCGACGTTCACGGGTATGGACTTGTTCTGGTGCGGCGTGGTCGGTCTCGCCGTGACAACCGCCATCGTCGTGATCACCGAATACTACACCGGTACGGACTATCGCCCGGTGAGGTCGATCGCGCAGTCGTCTGTGACCGGCCATGGTACGAACGTCATTCAGGGCCTCGCCGTCTCGCTTGAATCCACGGCCCTTCCGGCAATCGTCATCATCGCAGGCATCCTGTCCACCTATAACCTCGCCGGTCTTTACGGCATTGCCATCGCCGTAACGACGATGCTCGCCCTCGCCGGCATGGTCGTTGCTCTCGACGCTTTCGGCCCGGTGACGGACAATGCGGGCGGCATCGCCGAGATGGCGGATCTACCTTCAAGCGTTCGCAAGACCACCGACGCGCTCGACGCGGTCGGTAACACGACAAAGGCCGTGACGAAGGGCTATGCCATCGGTTCTGCGGGCCTCGGCGCACTCGTGCTGTTCGCGGCTTATACGGAGGACCTGCGCTACTTCATCGGTCAGGCGGCGACGAACCCGGATCACTTCCAGTACTTCAAGAACGTGACCGTCGATTTCTCGCTCTCGAACCCGTATGTCGTGGTCGGCTTGCTGTTCGGCGGTATGCTGCCCTATCTCTTCGCGGCGATGGGCATGACTGCGGTCGGGCGCGCGGCGAGTTCCATCGTCGAGGAAGTCCGCCGTCAGTTCCGCGAGAAGCCGGGCATCATGAAAGGCACCGAAAAGCCGGACTACGGTCGCGCGGTGGACATGCTGACCAAGGCCGCCATCAAGGAAATGGTGATCCCGTCGCTGCTGCCTGTGCTGTCGCCTGTCGTGATCTTCGTGATCATCAACGCGATCGCGGGCAAATCGGCCGCGTTCTCCGCGCTTGGTGCGATGCTCCTCGGCGTGATCATCACGGGACTGTTCGTCGCCATCTCGATGACCTCCGGCGGCGGCGCGTGGGATAACGCCAAGAAGTCTTTCGAAGACGGCTTCGTCGACAAGGATGGCGTCCGCCACATGAAGGGCTCGGATGCTCACAAGGCATCTGTGACCGGCGACACGGTGGGCGATCCCTACAAGGACACCGCCGGTCCGGCCGTAAACCCGATGATCAAGATCACCAATATCGTGGCGCTCCTGATCCTCGCGGTGCTTGCTCACCAGTAGGCGATAGCCTGGCATTGCCGGATGATTTGACCGGCGCGCCATTCTAGACGCGTAGAAAATGTCGATGGCCGGGGAGACCCGGCCATCGTTGTTTCTTTCGCTTCAAATCAGGGGCCATATTGACCTACCCCGGAATGCCCCTGCTTTCAGGTTATGGTCCGCTTTCCGAGGGGGAGACGGAAATGAAGCGGAGCCGCTTTTCTGAAGAGCAGATTATCGGGATTTTGAAAGAGCATCAGGCGGGGCTGCCAACGACTGCTATTTGCCGGAAGTACTGCATCAGCGACGCCACCTGAATGAGCACCTGTTCTGGAGCCCGAGCACGCGCGCCGGATCATCGAGCCTGGCAGCTACAGCACGGGACGCCCGCATGCGAGCCTCCGAGTTTGCTACCCGCCCAACAAAGGGCAAAGCCAGAACGGGCTCTACCTATGAACGGGTACATCGGAAAAGCGCCGTTTCGAAACGTCGGCGACGCGGCCGAAAAAGGTCCGAAATTTCGCGACGGAACGCTTGCACACCGGCGTTTAACCCGCTAGAGATATGGGCCTTCGCAGATCGCTTCGAGCGACTCTGCTCCGCACCGGTAGCTCAGCTGGATAGAGCACCAGACTACGAATCTGGGGGTCGGGAGTTCGAATCTTCCCCGGTGCGCCATTAATTTCAAGGGCTTAGCCCCTAAATCATACCCTAAAAATTCGGTTTTTCGCCCCGGGGTAATCTGTTGGGTAAACACCAGAGATGCCAGGAAACGGTAGATCGCGAGCCCGCTTGCAACCGCATTACGCCTTTGCCAAGGATACGTCCCGCGGCTTTCTCAAGTCTTGGTCGCTGCGAAGCATTCTACGTGTAGAAAGCCGGCTTTATTTATGGCCACGCTAGCGCTCGAACTCGCCGCTAAGGAAACCGCTATCGGAGGGGCTTAGCTTTCCGGCTTACCTATTTGGACGGGCGCACGGATGACGGCCTTGCCCGCAATATCCTTCCCACAAAGACGTCCTTCGCGGCCACCTTAGCTGTCAGTTGAATGCCTAGATGAGGCGTCCGACGGTCGTCCTCGAACGCCGCAAAATCATCGGTGCAAGTCGAGCCTACGTTGGGAGAAAAGAGCGTGGAGAAGCACCGCTTCACACCCGAGAAGTCGGCTCGTTCGACGCGCACCACGATGTCTAGATCACCCTTCGTGAGGCAGCCAGGGATGGAGGTTGCGCCAATGTGCAAGGCCTCGGCACAGGTCGGAAGGACCGAATCAAGTTCGCGCTTAACCGTTTCGAAAAGCGCCTCCGCGGCCCGGCGTGCTGCGTCAGCGTCGAGCGCTAGGCCGAAGAGATCATGACGAGCCATATGCGCTTCCTTCACATCCAAAGGCGGCGGTTGATGCGCAAGATCATACGTCGATCCGCTAAGCCCCGGACTGGTTCTTACGTCGATGAGGCTTGAGAACGCTTGCGCCTCACCGACAGCTGGAAGGGCAACCCGCCACCATCGCACCTACCTTGAAGACGCATTACGGTCAGGCAACAGCAGCACTTCCAGCCAGAAATGTTCGGCCCTCGCACGGTTGACGAATGCGCGGATCGGAGCCTATGTTTTGGCAGGTGCTGAACACACCATCACTGGCAAATCCGCGCTCGAAGACCAACGCGGATTTTTTATGCCCATGGGTATTGCAACACCTTCCATGCGGAAGGCGTTCGCCTATGGCCGGGTGTCTGCGGCTATACAATACCCGAAAGGGGAAGGCCGTAGGCGGGACCAGTGACCGTGTTCAAACACCCGGTCTCGCCCCTTGAACAGGGTGAGAGGCTGAACAACTCACTGGAGTTCTCAAATGGCGTTCTCACTTGTTCCTGCGTTTGACCTACCCGACACTGGTCATAGCGCCGCTGAATTCAGCGAACACATCGACGTGGCCGCGCAGGCATGCAGTCTGCTTCTCACAGCGATCGAAAGCCGCGCACCCAACGAAGATCGATGGGCCACCGTAGAATGCGCTGTTGCCGCGCTTGAACGCGCTGTCAGCGATATGAAGTCCGCTTTAGAGAAACCAAAAGAGGCTTGCCTCCCCCACCAAGGTCATCAAAGCATGGGATGACACGGCCGCCCCTTATGGCGCTATCCTAATATCTTGGAAATCTGCGTCGCGGCGGATTGAAGCGGGCATATACATATATGTAGAACTTGCATTCAGAGATAATATAAGGCAGTCCTTCCCCGTTTTTCTTGGGTGGCGGCGTGTCGAAGTCCCTGCACTCACATCTTTCTGCCGCGGCCGAGACGCTCGCGCCACCGACTCCGTGGCCGGACGCAAACGCGCGTCTACTCGGCCTCGGATGCGGGTTGCCCGTAAAGCCGCTCGACCGCGTCGCTCAGTTCAGCCCCGCCGAGTTCGAGCGTTTTACCCTCGAATGGGTATCGGGATATATCGCAATTAAGGTCCCCGAGATCGTCGAGGTTCAACAGCGCGGCGGCTCGGGCGACAAGGGGCGCGATGTCATCGCTTGGCTAGACCCCTCCACAGCACGCCAACGCCGTTGGCGCTTATATCAATGCAAACACTATGGCGGGGCACTAGGCGCGGGCGTGGCGGCGGCAGAAATAGCAAAGGTGATGTATTACACGATGCGAGGTGACTACTCGCCACCAGAGCAGTACTATTTCGTAACCCATAAAGGCGTCACCTCACCCTTTCAAGATCTTCTCGATAAGCCGAACGAACTCAAAGCCTATATCATCCAAAACTGGGACAAATATTGCCGTAAGCAAATCCGGGATGAGCCCATAGCTCTTTCCGATGATCTAAGAGCGCACATCAAGCAATTCGACTTCAGCATTTTTCGAGCCAAACAGCCCCATGAGCTCATTGAGGAGCATAGCCAAACGCGATATCACCTCACCGTATTTGGATTGCCTCTCATACAGAGGGCAAGACCACCACAACCTCCATCAGAGGTGGCTCCCAGAGAAACCGTATATGTCCATCAATTATTTAAAGTAATTTCTAACGAAATAGGAGCGCCAGTATCTGGAACAGCGGACTTCGTCCAATTCCAAAATTTTCGCTCACTCTTTGATCGTTCGAGAATTACGTTTTATTGTGCAGAGGGTCTTAAAGAGCTTGCGCGAGATCAAATGGCAGATGTCAAATTCTTCGATACACTTCTGACCGAATTCTGTGATGGGCTTTTTCACTGGTATAGCGACAGCACCGCAACCGGCTTTCAGCGGCTTACTAGGACAGTAAAAGGCGCGCAGCAACTTCAGCTCGGTACCCACCTCCTTGCCCAACATGTCCTCGCCAATGATCGGGAGGGAATGTGCCACCAACTCGCAAACGAGGGCCTAGTCCGATGGTGCGAGTAATGATCGATCATGCTCGGCTAGCACGCCCCTTTAATTCTCCGCTGGAATGCGGATTGAGGCTTCTGTTTGTGTTAGCTGCGGCTGAAGGTACTTCGCTCGATCTCCAGCGTCTTATTTTTTATGACTACTTACTCGTACACTCTGGGGACGTTCCAGGCGGGCCGGTAAGTCTCCATCCACCAGTCCCACACCGCAGTACTGAGCTGCTCATAAGACGCGACTTGGTGCAGCTCGGCCTGAATGAGATGTTCGCACGGGAGCTTATACAAAAGACCTTAGACGCACGTGGAATTAACTATCATTCGACAAAATTAACTTCCGCTTTTCTCATGCTGATGCAGACAGCTTACGCGGATGGGTTACGCGTAAGATCCTCATGGCTGATTTCAGAATTTCATCACTATGACGATAGCGATCTACAAGCCTATATGTCCAAGAATATCCCCAACTGGGGTGCGGAATTCGACAACCTAACCGCCATCAATGCACTGGAGCTGTGAGTTGTTACAACTTCGCAAAATCCTTATTCGCGGCTCGGGTGTTAGTGATGCGAGCGTCGGCTTCACCTCGGGGGGAAACATAGTCGCGGGCGAATCCGAGACCGGCAAAAGCTACCTACTCCGCTGTGTGGATTATATTTTTGGTGCTGACGAGCTCAGCAACCGCATACCAGAGGATGCCCCATATCTGCAGCTCTATGTGGAGTTTCAGAATTCGAGCGGCGAGATTCTCACGTTGGAGCGAAGTCTGAAAACGGGCGACATGGCGGCCTACCCGTGTCGAATTAGCGACATTTCCTTAAACACTGGCGCGAGGGTAATCCCGCGCCGGCACGGAAAGAGCGCCGCTAAGGACGTGACATCCGTACTATTTCCGTTTGCCGGGATACCCGACGCTATGCTGCGATCAAACAGTGATGGAAAGACACAGAGACTGACTATCCGCACATTTATTCCTTTAATCATGGTCGACGAAGTCTCGGTAATCGAAAAACAGTCCCCCGTCCTTGGGCCTGGTGGTTACGATTCAACTGCACGCAAGAGGATGTTCGCATTCATCCTTTCCGGAAAAGACGATGAAGGTATAGTTGCGAATGAGAAGCAAGAAATAACAAAGGCAAAGGCAAGCGCAAAACTAGGTGTTATCGCAGAATTAATAGCGCCACTCGAAGATAAAGTTAGTTCTATTTATGAGATAATACCAAACGAAATAATAGATAGAGTAGATATCAGTATTAATGATATTTATAATCGTATATTTTCTTACGAAAAATCCAGTCAACGTTTGGAGGAGAAGAGAAAAGAAGCAATCGCTGACACACACTACGCAGAAGCGCAAATGCGTGCCATCGACGAATTGCTAACACGGTATCGTTTGTTGGAGGAGCGTTACAGTTCTGATCTCTCACGGCTCGATTTCATAGCTGAGGGCGCGCACTATTTCGAAGCGCTGCAGGAGGTAAAATGCCCCCTCTGCGATCAATTGATGACACCTCATCACGCTCATCTCGCCGCATCGAGTAGTGCAGAAATTTACGAGTCGGCGCGCGCCGAAGCTTCAAAAATCCTAGCCCAACAAAAGGACCTCTATCAAGCTATCGAGAGCCTCAATGTGCGTCGCGAAGAACGGGAGCGCCAATGGAATGCAGCTAAAGAAACATTGGAGCGAACGGAAAGACGGCTCGACCAAGTCTTGCAACCTGCCTTGAGAGCCGACACGATACAGCTTCAGGCGCTGATCGCAAGGCGCGTAGATCTGGAAACAAAAAAGGCGGATCGGGATCAATTAGATAGTCTTCGCGCGATGAAAGCGGAAATTGAACGTGTCGCTTACATGGCAGGTGGCACAGCGAGACAGTGGGAGCCTCTTCCCAGAAAAGCCCTTCGGGCCTTCTGCGACGAAATTGAAGCTGTGCTAAAGGAATGGCGCTGGGTCGGTCCGGGTCAAGTAGAGTTCGACGACACAGCATTCGATATCATTGTCGATGGTCAAGCCCGCCAGTCGCATGGCAAAGGCGTTAGAGCTGTGCTCCACTCGGCATTTGTGGTGGCATTATTGCGCTACTGTCAGCGCGAAGGTCGTCCGCATCCAGGTTTTATCATGATTGATTCACCGCTAACGAGCTATAAAAAGAAGGGATCACAAGTAAAAGGAAGAATGGACCCCGTAGATTCATGCGTCGAAGAAGCGTTCTGGAACTCGCTAAAGTCGATAAACAGAGATATCCAAGTAATAGTTATCGAGAACAAAGAGCCGCCACTTGATGTTGCGAAAGCCGTGAATTACGAATGGTTCGCTGGGGGCACGGCGAAGGACGATGATCGCGCGGCGTTCATTCCATTATGGCGCCGTCCTGCTTGAGTTTTTTCAGCACCACCTCGAAGCCAAGGGCGCCGACGAAGGCGACGAAGTTCGCGAACTGCGGATAGGCGCCATCTTTCCAAGCGTAGGAGGCGCTGACGCTCACCCCGCTCCGGAACTCCGCATCGAAAACGCTCATAGTTTTGAGGCGTCGCTCGAAGAACAGGGCACGCATGACGGCGCGATGGTCGCCGATGCTGACTTCCCGTGATGCCTCCGCTGAGCGTGGGCGTTGGCGGCGCAGCACGATGTCGAAGCCGAGGGCATTGGCGAACGAGAACAGCTTGCCCATGGTGGGTGTCGCCCTTCCCGCCAGCCAGTATTGCGCCGAGTTGATTGCAACGCCCGACCGTGCGCGCAGCTCGTAAGCCTCCGCTGAGGGCCGCCTTGCGGGGCGTGTAAGAGACAGGTCTTGTCTGTGACGCTTGTCGCGACAGGAGCTATGCCCGTGCCTATGTCTGGAGATACTTTTGCCCGCCGGTATTCCGTAGTTGCTGATACCCGGCGCCGCTGGAGCGAGGACGAGAAGCAGGCGATCATCGCCGAGGCTTTGCAGCCCGGCGTGAATGTGTCAGCGGTCGCCCGCAGGCATGGGATCAAGCCAAGCCTTCTGTTTCGTTGGCGGAAGCTGGCCAAGAACGACGAGAAGCCAGAGCCCGCACCGGCATTCCTGCCGGTCTCTCTGACGGCGCCAGGGAAGAGCCGCGACACGATCTACGATCACAGCGCCAGTGACGCGCCCGCCGCCGATAATCGCATCGAGATCGAGCTTTTGAACGGGCGGCGCGTGCGGGTTGGCCCCGGCGCCGACATGGGCGCGTTGAAGCGCATTCTCGATATTGCCGACGGGAGGAGACCATGATCCCGGTTCCGACCGGCGTGCGGGTGTGGCTGGCGACGGGTCACACCGATATGCGCAGGGGCTTCCCGTCGCTGTCCTTGCAGGTCCAGGAGGTTTTGCAGCGCGATCCTTTGAGCGGCCATCTGTTTTGCTTTCGCGGCCGCCGGGGCGATCTTCTGAAGGTGATCTGGCATGACGGCCAGGGCGCCTGCCTTTTTACGAAGCGTCTGGAGAAAGGCCGGTTCTTGTGGCCGAGCCCGGCTGACGGCGCGATCTCGATTTCGCCCGCGCAGCTTGGCTATCTGCTCTCCGGGATCGATTGGCGCAATCCGCAAAAAACCTGGAGACCGACTTCGGTTGGCTGACGGTTTGCCTTTGAAAACGTTGGCGAACCATGATTCTCTTGTCGGGTGACCACGCCGCTTGACGCTCTTCCTTCCGACCTTGCCGCCGCGCATGCGATGATCCTCGCCGAGCGCGCCGCCCGCCTTTCCGCCGAGGCCGTTGCGGCTCGCGCTCGCGCGGCGACATCCAGCACGGACGCGCTGATCGCTCATCTGAGGCTCGAGATCGAGAAGCTGCGGCGGGTGCTTTACGGTAGCCGCTCGGAGCACAAGGCGCGGCTCCTGGAGCAGATGGAGCTTCAGCTCGAAGAGCTGGAGACAGCCGCGGCCGAGGACGAGCTTCTCGCCGAGACAGCCACAGCCCGGACGCAAGGCACGCCATCCTCTACGCGCAAGCATCCATCGCGCAAGCCTTTCCCGGCGCATCTGCCGCGCGAGCGCGTGGTGCTCCCGGCGCCGACATGTTGTCCGTCTTGCGGCTCGACGAAGCTGTCGAAGCTCGGCGAGGACGTCACCGAGACGCTCGAGGTTGTTCCGCGCCGCTGGAAAGTCATCCAAACGGTGCGCGAGAAGTTCTCCTGCCGGTGCTGCGAGGCGATCGCGCAACCGCCGGCGCCCTTTCATGCAACGCCGCGCGGTTTTGCCGGGCCGGGCCTTTTGGCCATGATCTTGTTCGAGAAGTTCGGCCAGCACCAGCCTCTCAACCGGCAAAGCGAGCGGTATGCGCGCGAAGGCGTCGAACTTTCCGTCTCGACGCTGGCCGATCAGGTTGGGTCCTGCATGGCGGCGCTGCAACCGCTCCAGGCGCTGATCGAGGCCCATGTTCTTTCGGCCGAACGGTTGTTTGGCGACGACACGACGGTGCCGATCCTGGCGAAAGGCAAGACAGTCACCGGCCGCATCTGGACCTATGTCAGAGACGATCGCCCTTTTGGCGGGACCGCGCCGCCGGCCGCGCTTTACTACGCTTCGCGAGACCGAAGGCAGGAGCATCCCGAGAGCCATCTTCGAGACTTCGCCGGCATTTTGCAGGCCGACGCCTATAGCGGCTATAACGGGCTTTACGATCCGGCGCGCGAAAAAGGCGCCATCGTCTCGGCGCTGTGCTGGGCGCACGCCAGGCGCCAGTTCTTCGAACTGGCTGACATCGCCGCCAACGCGAAGCGCGGCAAACAGGCGCCGGCCATCTCCCCGATTGCGCTGGAAGCGGTCAAGCGCATCGACGCGCTGTTCGACATCGAGCGCTCCATCAACGGCCTTCCCGCCAGCGAGCGCCTGCGCGTGCGCCAGAAGCAAAGCGCGCCGCTTCTGGCCGATCTGAAAACCTCGCTTGGCGAGGAGCGCTCGCGATTGTCGCGCTCGGCTTCCGTCGCCAGGCCCATCGATTATCTGCTCAAGCGCTGGGATCGGTTCGCCGCTTTCCTTGGCGACGGCCGCATCTGCCTGAGCAACAACTCGGCCGAACGAGCGCTGAGAGGTTTTGCGCTCGGAAGAAAGTCGTGGCTCTTCGCCGGTTCAGATCGCGGCGCCGACCGGGCCGCCTTTATGATGACGATGATCATGACGGCCAAACTCAACGGCATCGATCCGATGGCTTGGCTGGCCGATGTGCTCGCCCGCATCGCAGGCCAGCCGCAAAGCCGACTCCATGAGCTGCTGCCCTGGGAATGGAAGCAGCCCGGCTTGCAACTGGCGGCGTAGTCATCAACCGCAAGCGCTCACGCTGCGGCCCTCACCGGATGCTTACCGCAGCTCGGCGTTCCGGATGCCTATCCGGCGACGCGCCTCGAAGAGCGCGGCCATTGCTGGGCGGTGATCTGTCAGGACCATCTCCGTAAAGCAGTCGGTGGTCTCAGGCATCGCGATCACCTTGGAAGGGCACCGAAATGCCAACAGACTCAAGGAGCGCTTCGCGCATGCGAGCGTCGATCAGGCCGATCAGCGTGGCCGCATCGCATCCGGCGGCGGCTGCGATCCCAGGCCCGAAGCGGTTCGCGAAGTTCAGCATCTGGTCGCGGTGTCCTCGGCCGAAAGCCTGGGCAGCACGGCGGACTTCATCGCGCGAGACGTAAGTGCCGCGCTCGCGCTCGAGAGCGAACTCAGCGCGCTTCGCGTTCGCCAGCACGAGGCGGATCTTCGCTCCGTTCAGATTGGGCGCGTCGTTATCGGTGCCGCCGCTGGACACATTGCCCTGCACCCACGCGAGCGCCTCGGCTATCGGCACGAGCTTGCCATCGGACGTGAGAGGCAAACCCTTCTTGATCAACTGCGAGACCCACGCCTTTGAACATCCGAGGCGACGCGCGAACGCGGCCTTGGTTTCCGTTTCGGTTGATGACATCGTGATCACCTCCCCCGTTAAGTGTGAAGCGTTTTTCGATTTATTGTCGCTAGCGAAGGCCCGCGCCGCCATGGTCCCCGCAAGCCGGTACCCGTCGGGAAGAACCTAGAGTTTGGTGGCGAAGCGACGGACGAGAGTGTGAGCCTACTCTCGCCCGCCTTGGACACCGCTGACGGTCAGCCAACGGAATTCATTCAACCGCGCAGCCTTCTACTGAGCACGTCAAAGCATTCGTCCAGTGTCCCAGAGGCGTCAGCGAGCCCGACACCCACCGCGTCTTCACCACGGAACACATCGGCCTTCGTGGCGCGTATGTCGGCCGGCCGCATCCCGCGGTAGCGTGCAACGGTCTTCACGAACTCATCGTAAAGCCAGTCAACATCGGCCTGAACGCGTGCCCTGGCCTCGTCGCCGAGCGGCTCGTGCGGGTTGCCCCACGTTTTTCGTTCGCCCGCAGAAATGAACGTCCAGCGCAATCCCGCCTTTTCGTCCGCTTGCGATTGGTCGAGGTGCGCGCAAATCACTCCGATGCTGCCGACCTCGCCGGTGCGAGCAACCCAAACCTTCTCGGCAGCGCATGCGATGGCATAAGCTGCGCTCGCGGCATTCTCGTTCGCATGCGCGTAGATCGGCTTGCCGGTCTGACGTTGGATTTTACGGATGAAGTCGGCCAGGTCGAACACGCCGCCGGCTTCGCCCCCGTAGCTGTCGATTTCGAGGATGACGCCGCGAATGTATGGATCGAGCATCAACTGAGTGATGTCGTCCGTGATTGTCTTGTAAGACGTGAGGCCGGATTCCGCTTCTATCCATGACAGGCGGCGCACGAGCGTGCCCATGATAGGCAGCACCGCAATATTGCCCTCGAGCCGTGGACCGCTCTGTGTGATCAGGCCGAGCGCTTCGATGTCGTCATCTGCAAGCCGAGTCCTCTTGGGTGCGGCCCCGCTTATGACGGGTGCGAGGCCGGTGAGGATTTGATCAAGCTTTGACTGCCGAATCAGGTGCGGCGTCCCAAATAGCTTGGAAACGAGGAAAGGCAAATCGCGCACGTTACACCTCGCCACGGATGGCACGCCGCCAGATGGCCGCGACTTGCTCGGCCGAGAGCTTCTTCTTCGTAGCTCTGGCTTCGGCCTTCTTCGCCTTCGCAAGCTCCTCATTGGTGTCTTTTTCCTCGGCCGGGCCGGTGCGCAACGCCTTCTTCCACATACCGAGGGCTTTGGTCGTCTTCGTCATTGCTTCCCCTTCAAAGCTTTTCGCCAAATGTCCACGCCGCGCGCCGTTTGGTGCGCGGTACGGCTTGTCTTGCTGCCCTGCTGTTGCGCGTCCGCCGCCTCCGCCATTGCTTCGAGAAGCTCGTCCATCTCGGTGGATGACATCGCGCGAATGCATGCATCCAGTTCCGCCGCTGGCGTTCCCGGCGAGGCTTGGTCGAAGTCGAACTCTTCCTCGTCCGCCGGAGGCTTTCGCATGGCCGCCTTGACCTTTCCTGCTGCCTTCTTTTCCAGATCGCGGAACGTCCCCGCCCTGATGGCAGCCTTCGCGGCTGTGAGAGTCAGGCCAGAGTGGCCGAAGCGCCGAGGTGCTTTCATCGGGGCATATCCGCATCAGGAAGGAGGAACACCGCCGCGCTCGCGTCCTCTCGCCGAGAGATTTCGATGCCAGCAGACGCGGCTTCGCGAATGACGGCTTCCTCCAGCATCTCAAGCCGTTCGATCTCGGCGTCTGCGTCGGCGAGGGCCTTTGCACGCTGCTCGGCGGTCAGTGGCTTGGCTTCCAACGGCATGCCTGTCGCTGCCTCGGCCATGAGTGCCGCCTTCAGCATCTCGCGCCCACCGAGATACGAGAGGGCGCCCAGGGGTTGCCTCGAGAACCCGAACTGCAGCGACTTCAAGAGCCGCTCGCTGTCGAAACCGGGAGCGGAAAGCCAGGACGAACTCCAGCCGCCGAAAAGGAAGGATGCTTCGGCCGAACTCAGCAGACCGTCGACGCGGCGTTCCACCTCGGCAACATCGACGGGTGCCGCCTCGATTTCAGCGCGGCGGACTTGTGCACCACGGATTTCCGAACGCAGCTTCGACACGTCTTCACGAATCCCGGCGGCTGCCGATTTCGTGCGGGCTAGCGTGGCCGCGAAGAATTTAGGAAGCGCCATGATCAGTCCTCCAACTCGGGCGGCAACTGGTCATGCTGGCGAGCATGATCGCGCGCCTTGTTGGCTAGAGTGCCGGACAACGTGCTCCGCTCCCTTAGGTCGTCATAGCGCTCATCGTCTGCCGCGATCTCCGCGATGAGTGCGTTAATCTCGGCTTGGATTTTTTCGGATGCATTGACGTCGGGCTTGCCGTCCGGGCCAATCGGACACGGGCCGGGGTTGAGCCGCGCGCGGAGCGAGTTGAGGGCCTGCCGCTTGCGGCGGATCTCTTGCATGGCAGCCTGGCAAGCGGCGCTGTCGGCCTTGGCTTGCGAGATGACTTCACGTAGGCGGTTCTGGTCTATTCGCATCGGTGTTCCTCTCATGGGAACAGCATGCCGAGGCGGGTGGGCAAAGTCTTAACTAGCTCTGCCCAGAGCCTTTTAGGTCGTCGCGGAGCGTGCGGTCGGAGGGGAACTCGCCGCCAGAAATGAACATCATGCGGTGCAGGGTAGCGCGTGGTTCCGTCGCGGGCGGATGAGCCGGGTGGTAACGCATGCGGCAGGCGTCAGCGATCATCCTCCTTACTGCTTCGCGAATGGATCCTTCCCGGTAGTGTCTCTGACGCAGCCAGGTCACCAGATATCGCCTCTCGCGGATCTTCTCAGCGCTGCTTTGGGGAAGTGACGTCGCCCATTCCGCCAGAAGCTTGTCAGCCAAAGCCAGCACGCGCTCTTCAGGATGTCCCATAAAATGCGGCGCGATCCGATGGCGAAGCAAAGCGCGGGTTGCGTCCACATCGGCAATGGAGACCGGCGGTGTCGGCGTGTTCTGCATTTCGTCCACCTCATCGAAGCGGGATTGCTACCTTGGGGGGTTTGAGGGGTAAGGGGGGTAAATCTGGTCGCTCTCTAGGAAATGTCAGCTTCATATATCTATCCATATAATTCTGACAATTTCTCGCGTGCAGTTGAAGAAACCCCCATTACCCCCCAAACCCCCCTTCACAGGGGTCTATCTGCGTGATTGACCAGACGGAGCCGTGCCGCTCGTCTGAGTGGGCGAGTCTGATTGCGCGACCAAAAGCAACGCTGTCCCTATGCCGACGCAGAAAGCCCGCAAATCGAACAGTGTTCAGGGAGCCATTGCGGTCGAGGTAACCGGCCAGAGCGGTGCGCAAATCGTCATCCGTGTGGACGAGGCGCTTCACCTCTTTCACCGTGAACGGAGTTGATGGAAGCGCGTCCATGATCTCGCGAAGCGTGACCTTCTCCGGGTCTTCGGCGCGCATCTCTTCAACATTTCCACGCGGATCCGGCATGTTGGTCCAGATAAGCGCGCTGCGAACGATGTCCGACCAATCCTCAAACGAACCCATTGGTGGCGCCCGGTTCGGCATACCGGCCATATGATAGGCCCGCAGCACGGTGAGTGCCGCAGCGACCATCTCCGCGCGCCTCTCGAGGGCACGGTCTATAGGGTTGAAAGGAAAAAGCCGCTCGTCTGGCGCCTCGCGCTTCGCGTCGAGACGGATCCTGATCGTGCGTCGCACGAGGTCGCCAACGATTGTGAGGTTGTTTCCTGTAGCGCAGATAAGCGCCGTCGACGGCACCTTTACGTTCTCCGAGCGCCCCAGAATGCGAACCTGAACCTCGCCTTGCGTGAGCAGTTGGCAGAGCTGATCGCTCGCGAGCGGATGAGAAATGTTATCGATAGCGATGACCGCATCGCCCTCAATGGCGGCCGCGCCGAGGCGCTTCTCCATCTCGATATCGTCACGCGTTGGCGTTATGACCGACGCGACTTTTCCAGTGGAAAGGACCGACGCAACGTCGACGGTAACGCTCTTTCCCGTACCGGCTGCTGGCGCCGTAACTGCGAACATAGGGGCATTACGCAACATAGGACGGATAACGGCCGTAAGAAGCAGCGCGAGCGCCGCCGACCGGTCAACGTCATCGACAAAGGGAAGGTGCTCAATGGGCTCGAGCAAGACGTCGAGCGCAGCGGCGGCATCTTTACGCGTCGGGTTTGAATCGACGTGATGCCATATGCGGTCGCTCAGAAATAGAAGGCCCGAGGCCACATCATATCCGGGCTCGCTCAGCACGGAGAAATCCGGCCTCAGCGTTGGAGCGCGCACCACAGCGCGGAGGTTTGGGGCCGCCCAGCCATATCCCTGCCTCCCTAAAAGCATGCGCGCAATTTCGGTGGGGCAGTCGATGGATACCCAGTCCTTCGCCCGCCCGTCGTATTTTTCGAAGTTTGCGTAACGAGTGAGCGTTTCGCATAGAGCAGCCTCGCCGAGTTCTCGCACCACAATCGCCCCGTCTGGACGATCAAGATTTCCCTCGCCACGCGGGCGGCTGGTCAGCGTGCGCTGCGCTCCTTCGTAGACGACAGCGCGCACTAGCCTACCTGATCTGGAAAAGATGCCGATGGCCGGATCGGCCAGCACCTGATTGGCAGCGTCAACTGCCTCGTGAATGGCGCCGCGTCGTACTTGAACGAGCGGTTTCGGCTTTCGCTCTTCCCCAAAGGACATTGAGAGGTTGTCGCCATCGAAAGGCATATCGTCCGTTTCCGACTGCTGAGCATCCTCAACCGGCGGATTGAGAACGGCATCTATGGCTGCCCGCACGCAACCCGCGCCGCGCTTCTGGTGGAGATCATCAAAGTCCGTAGCGTCGTCTTCGCCCTGCTCGAACTGCGGGATCACGAGTGGTGCGCCGATAGCGTCGGCGGCTTCGCGGGCATGGCGAACGCCTGGGTTGCCTTTCGTGAACCTGTCGTTGTCCGCCATGATGATAAAACGGGCCTCGGGGTACTTGGCCTTCAAGGCGATGGCGACCGGCGTCATATTGCCCGCGTCGAATGCCGCCACAGCACGCTCACCTGTCGCTTCATGGATGCGCGCGGCGGTCGCGTAGCCTTCGGCGATGTAGATCGGAGCGTCGGGCGCGGTGTGAAGCCCGACCGGATGGAAAGCCCCTTTTTTGGGGGTGCCTTTCAGGAATCGCTTGTCGCCGTTTGCGAAGATCCTTTGGACGCTGACGAGCGTCGCGTTGCCCTCGGTCGTGTGGAACATCGGCACGATCAGCGTGCCTGCGCTCACCGTCTGCTCGCCAATCTCAGGGTCGATCACGTAACGCACATCCTTCGTCAGCACGCGCGCGCCAGGGAAAGCAGGCAGCTTTTTCTTCGCGAGATAGGGGTGCCCCGCGGCAACTTTGAAGCCGGCGCTGCAGCTCCCCGACAGTAGAAGGGCCGCCGCCTTGGCCGCATTCGCGCTCAGCATGGCCTGATAGGTTTCGCGCTCGCGCCTTATCTCGGCAATTCGCTGCTGATACGCGGCCTTCTCGGCATCAGAAAGCTGTTTGAGGTCTTTCCCCGCGATCCACCTATCGCGGATGTCGTGTTTGTAGTCGCCGAATTCTCCGACCGGGCGCTCGTCTGCATGCAGGATATACCAGATGTCATATTTCCTGCGCCTTCCTTTGCCCGTCGAATCGGCCCGCTTCAGCTTCCCGTCAGCGATCGGATGGCCACCGCGGGCCGAGGCGCAGTCCATGTGCACGCCGCTCGCGCGCATCGCGGCGAGGAACGCTTCCTTGATGTCCGCTTCGTTCACCGTCGCCTCGCCTGCGCTCAGACGCTGGTGCGGCGGGCATTGATGAAACGCTCGAACTCGGACTCATCCCAAAAGCGGCGCCGACCGATAACAACCGGTCGAGGAAATTTAAGCTCGCTGGAGCGCAACCAGCGATGAAGCGTCATGTCGGATATCCCGAGGCGATCTTTGACATCTCGCGAGGTGAGAAACTTCTTAGATTTTGCAGTCATGCGAATCCCCATGCGTTCGGTTACGGGGAAACATTGGCAGCAAATCACATCGGGCGATTACATGTTATCGCAAGAGCAATGACTAGGCGTGAGCGACGTTGATATTTATTGACCTACCGAATACATGAAAGAGTTGATTTGAAATGCTTCGCTATGCGTCAGTGTCGTCTAGGCGGTCTTCTCCTCTGTGAAAAAATTTAGCGTTGCAACATGCTTCGCCCATATGGCGAGCGCGGCCTTCTTCTCCGCCAAGTAGGCGTGGCGATTGTAGATCCCCGCCACACCGGCTTTCGCGCCCGACACATGGTTCAGCACCGCTTCGATGACGTGAGGCTGCACGCCGAGGCCCGCCATGCCGGTGGCAGTCGTGCGACGCAGGTCGTGCCAGGTCCAACGGGGAAGCGGCAGCACCTTCTCGGGGTCTTCACCGCGTTCGGCGGCTTCCTTGCGCGCTATGGCGAGCATCGCCGCGTCGAGCCGCTCCTTGGCGTCCGAGAAGCCCATGACCGGCGTCTCTCCGGTGACTGTGAAGGCGAGGCCCTTCTCGCCAATGCGCGGCATCTCGGCCAGCATTCGTGCTGCATCTAAAGGCAGGGGAAGAAGCAGCGGGCGGCCGTTCTTCGTGCGCGCGCCAGGTATCTCCCAACGTGGATCGGCCGTGTTAAGCCCGGTGAATTCCGCCCATGGTGCGCATGCCACCTCGTTGCGGCGCGTCGCGGTATAGACCAGGAGCCGCACGAACTCGCGCCACGGTGTTTCAAGGGTCTGCGAGCCGCGCAACACGAGCCGAAGCTCCGCCTCACTCAGCACGCGGTCGCGCGACGATTTTGGCGCTGGCGCCTTGAGCTTGTCGAAGGGTGAATGCTCCAAACCAGGCAGGTCGCGTTCGAGCGCCCAGGAGAACAGCGCGCGCATCCATGCAAAGACGTGGTTCGCAGTTCGCCCATGGCCTTGCTCGATGATCGGGTCGGTGACCTTGAGAATGTCGCGCTTCGTGATCGTCTCGATGCGGCGTCCCTTCCAGGCGGGGATCACGTGCTTGCGCAGCAGCCGCTCGACCTCGTGGCCGCCCTTGAGCGTGCTGACGTGCCGGCGGATATAGTCTTCGGCGACGATCTCAAACAGGCTGTCTTTCCGTTCCTCTTCCGCCGCGATCCGAGCGGCCTTCTCGGTCTTCCTGTGCTCGGCCGGGTCGATCCCTTGGCGGACGAGCGCCATCGTCTGTCGCGCCTGCTCGCGAGCCGCAGCCAGCGTGATGTCGGACGCGGAACCAAGCGTCACCTTGCCGAGGCGCTTTCCGAGCCGATAGCGTACCACGAACGATTTTGCGCCGGATGGTTGCACGACGACGCCGAGGCCCGTTTCCATGTCGCTCACTTCGTAGCGCTTTTCCTTCGGCTTGAGCGCAGTGACTGAGAGAGAGGAGAGCTTGATTGCCATGGTGCTCCAGCTTGCTCGCCCGCTTCTGGGGTAATCACAGGGGTAATCAAAACGAATGGCGCGGCGCGGTTGACTTTGACATAACATGATGCGCAGTTGCGGAGCAATAGCTTGATATATAGGGATAATCGGCAATCAACAGCGAAACGCAAGAAGCCATGTGTAACGCTATTTTATCAGACTACGAATCTGGGGGTCGGGAGTTCGAATCTTCCCCGGTGCGCCATTCCCGAACAAAAGAGAGAACTGCGGGCGGAGTTTGTCCAGGCTCACCCGATGCGGCTCTGGCGAGGATCGCCTTTGAGCCGGTGATGCGGATTTCCTTATCCTTTACAAGCACTTCGCGCATGAGAAGCCGTGCATAGGCCTGGCGGAACTCGGGCGAGCCGCTCGTGAGCTTCTCCTTCAGGAGCTTTGCGAGGCGGTTGATCTTCGCCGGTGTCACGGCGGGTTCGCCTGTGGTCATGCGGTGCTGAAGGTCGGCGATCTCGGCGGCGCATTCGTCGCGCTGAAGCTTGAGGCCAAGAAGGCGCTCCTTCAGCGCCGGGTCTTCGGCTTCCATCGTGCCGGTCTCGACAAGTTGCAGGAGGCGCGTAAGGGCGGCCTTCGCATCGGCATGCTTCTGCCGGAGCTTCGTGATGTCTTTCTTTTCCTTCTCGGCGCGTTCGCTCGCGCTTCTGAGCCAGGTATCGAGGAGGTGACGAAGTCGGGCCGGATCGAGCACCTGCTCCAGAACCTCACCGATGACCATGTCGTCGAGCCGGTCCATGGGGATGCGGATACCCCGGCAGGAGAGCGGCCCTTCCTTTGTCTTCCGTGAGCAGCAGGAATAGCGATAGGCCCCGTTCTTGCCTGTGTTGAGGATCATGGCGGCGCCGCAATAGCCACAGCGCGCGACGCCAGCGAGAAGCGTCGGACCGTTCACCACGCGGGGCGGCGTGTATCGCGGGTTGCGGCTTTTCAGGAGCCCCTGCGCGGCGTTGAAGGTCGCCTCCTCGATGATGACGGGCGCGGCAAGCTCGATCCATTCGGACGGCGGGCGCGCCTTGCCGCCCCGGCTGTCGAAGCGATTGAAGAAGTACTGGCCGCGATAGGTTGTATTGGTCAGGATGTCGTAGATGCTGCCTGTCGAGAAGCGCTGGCCGCGCCGCGTGTTGCCGCGCTCGTTGAGCCGCGTCGCGATGGCCTTCACGCCCATGGGGTGACCGCGTTCGCCGAGCGCAAGACCGAAGATCTCGCGCACGGTGTGCGCCTAGGCTTCGTTGATGACGAGAACCTTCTTCTCGCGCGTGCCTCGAACCTCCTTCGCGACCACACTGTAGCCGAAGGGCGGCTTCGATCCGTTCCAGAAGCCCTGGCGTGCGTTCTCCAGCATGGCGCGATGCACATGCTTGGCGGTCTCCCCGACTGATACTCGTCGAAGATGTTCAGCATCTTGCGCGCGACCTCGGCATTGCCGCCTCGGCCCATATCCTGGGTGATGGAGACGAGATCGACGCCTGCCTTGCGAAGCGCGCGGAAGTAGAATTCCGAATGCATGGAATCCCGACTGAAGCGGGAGAGCGAGTGCACGATGACGAGGTCGAAGGGATGATCCGAGCGCTTCGCCTTGTAGATCAGCTCCTGAAACACGGGACGGTCATCGTCGAGCGCCGATGCACCGGGTTCACAGAACACCTCGACGACCTCATAGCCCTTCTGTTTGCACCAGGCCTCGCATCGATGAATCTGGTCGGGGATGGAGAGGTCAGCTTCGGCCTGCCGGACCGTCGAAACGCGTGCGTAGATTGCGGCCCTGCCACTCATCGATCACTCCCCGTCGTCGTCATTCAGGATGGCATTGATCTCGGACTGGAGAAAGGCGCGCAAGAGCCCGATCTCTTCTTTCGTCGCGCAAGCGTTCGGCATATCGGCAATGACGATCGTGTCGCCATGATGCCTCTCGCGCAAGGCAGGCACGCCGAGATCGGTCGGGGTATCTTCCCGGATCATGCTCTCCATCACCTTCTGATAGCGCGCGGATGCTTCCATGTTGGACGACAGATCATAGAAACGCGCCGACAGCGGCGAGGCGTGCCCCAGCACCGACTTGACGATGCCGACTTCGGCGGGCGCATGGATGGCGATGTCGGTTGTCGCGCTGTGGCGGAAGGCATGGAGCGACAGCGGCACGCCGAGCGTCTGGCGAAACACCTCGCGCAGCCGGCTTGATATGGTCGCGCCCTGAAGCGGTTCGCCGCGCCGCCCGAGCCACAGCCAGCCCTGGTCTTCCACGCTGCCGAGGAGGATCGGCCGAACCTTTTCGCAATAGAAGTCGAGCCGCGGTGTGAGCCAGGCCGGATACCAGCCTTCGAAGGGCTGGCCATTCTTCATGGCTTCGGGCGCAAGCGCGATGCGATAGCGATCCTCATCGCGCACCAGCGTGTGGCCGAGCCGAAGTCCGGCGCAGTTCTTCCGGCGGAGCGGCAGGCTGGTCTCGGCCAGGATCATCAGCCCGTCGCGGAAGAAAAGCGCTGCCTTGACAAGATCATCCTCCTCCAGCAGGGGGGACCCTCGCTCCATGAGCGCTTCGGCGACGGTGGCAAGATCGGTGGTCGGGCACATGCGATGGCTCAAAGGCTTGACGGGTGTCGCCTTGCGCTTCAACCGTCGCGACGCTTCGTAAATCCACTGCACATCGGCTGTCGGCGTGGTGACGCGCACCATGTCGGCGACGAGCTGGACCACGCCCGCAACGGATGACGTTGCGTGGCCCTGCGAATAGGCCTCGATGAAGGCGCGAATGGTCTCCGGGGTCGCGCGCGCCTCGGGCGTGGCGTTGGCGCGCATTCTGCCACAGCGTGCGATCGCGCTGCGGCCAGTCGTGCACCTTCAGCGAGGAGAAGGCCACTCGGAGATTACCCCGACATCACGCCGCCCTCCTCGTCTTCGTCATGGCCGCCTTGTCCTCTTCGATCATCCCTTCCAGGAGATGCTGCCAGCGGGTCTGCGCGGTCTTTGCTTCCGCGCCGGTATAAAAGGCTTCCGTCGTTCGCGTGGAGGCATGCCCGAGAAGCTTGGCGAGTCCCTGATACTCGCCCGGCATGGCGTCGAGCCACGCCATGCCTGCGTAATGGCGAAGAAGATGCGGGTTCACCTGAAGGCCGAGTTCGCGGGCCAGAAAGCCGGAATACTGTTTCGACAGGCTCACCTGCTCTTGGGCTTGCCGGTGCGGCTGCTCGGGAACACGGTGGCACCTCTGCCCTTCGCGATCAGCGGATGGAAGCGCGCGAGATAATCGACAAGGAAGGCGCTGGCCTCCTCGCTGAGGAGCGCATCGTAGGGCCTGCCGTTCTTCATCTCGGAGGGCTCAAAGGCGATGCGCCATAGACCGGGCTTGCCGCCCGCCGGGCGCGTGATGTGCCGGTCGAGGTCCATGGTCGAAAGGTTCGCGATGCGCAGCGGCACATGGAGCAGCAGCATGTGCATCGCCGCCATCTGCATCTCGAGCGCCTGTCCCACTGTCGGGTTTGCGACCTTGGCGTAGCGTCGCGCCACCTCGAGATGAAGCGTCCTGAACCGCCTGCCCGCTGCTGGCGTGCTGAGCGCGGCAAGCCGCGTGCGGTTCTTCTTCACCATTGAGGACTGCCTATTGCGCACCTTGTTTGCGAGCTTGCGAAGGATGGCGAGCGCCGCCTGCTGCGCGGTAAAGCGCGGATGATCGGGGGCGACCTCGATATGACGAAACGCGCTCAGCAACGCCTGCGCCATGGCGTGCAGCGTCGGGTGCGCCTCTTCGGCGGGCCGCCCCTCCCGAACCTGATCGACCGCGCGGCGGATGCGATCGGGCGTGAACAGCGCCTCGAGGTTCGGGAAGTCTTCCGGCGCGAAGCCTGCCTCGATCAGCCGTGACAGATAGCGGCGAACCGCACCCTCATAGTTCCGAAGCGTCGCCGGTCGAAGCGCATCGCGCTCATCGTCGAAATGAGGATGGGCAAGCGCGGACAGCCAGCCTGCAATGTCGTCCTGTAGCGCTTGCGGAAACTCGGCAAGCGAGCGGCTCGCCCAGCGAGGCGGGGCGGTGTTGGCCATCTTCGGAAAAGCCGACCCCGGTCTTGCCACGACCTTGTTCCAGCAGCACCGCGCCTCGTGCCAGCGCTCGCGGACATTGCGCTGGATGCTCTGGGTTTCGAGATAGACGAGGAATGCTGCGAAGGTCTCCACGCTGACTGTGCCAGGCGCGATCGCTTGCGACGAGCACCAGCCCGCAAACCGCCTCAGCCGCTTCACGGCGTCCTCGGTCGGAAGCGCGCTCAGAAAGCTCTGCCATTCGGGGATGAGCCCGCTGCGGCGATGGCGTCTGGCAACATCGATCCCGGCAAGCTGAAAGGACCGCGTCACCCGGCTCAGGATGTTCCGCCACGTCTCTTCGCTGATCCCGGCGAGTTGCCATGAGGCACGCGCCCGAAGGCAGCGGATCGCCATCGGATCGGCCGCCACCTGCCCCGGCTCGACGCCCGCGATCTGGCAGAAACGCTTGATGGCCGACGCAAGTTCTCGTCGCGTCTGGACCGGAAGATCGTCCCTCCCCATCATGACAGCACGAAGCTGATCGAGGTTCAGGATCTGATGGCGGACAATGGTCATGGTGACCCTCCGGTGTTGACCGATTATGACTGGTGAAGACCCGGTGAGAATGGACTCCCTGATTGTGAGATATACACCATAATTTCCGATCTGTTATTTGGGGGCGCCCTGTCACTACTTGGCGAGCGGAGGCAAAAATGGCTGGACAGACAGGCCGCGTCTCACGTCCGGCGTGTCGCCTCGTAGATCGCCACGCTCTCGGCCGCGATGCGGATCGACTTGCCGAAGCGATGCGCCTGAAGGTCACCAACCTCGATCTCGCGCCTCACATGCCGGGCCGACATGCCCCAGCGCGCCGCCAGTTCATCCACCGTGTAAAACGGCTTGAACCTCGGAGACTTCTCTTCGCTCGTCGACTGCGCCATCGCATCCTCCGCATCAGGGGAAGTTCACGATCTGCCTCAACGCCGCGCTCCCCTCAGGAATCAGAATCCCAAATGGACTCAGGGTCCAGCCCCATAAACTCGGGACGCGAGCCACCACCACCCGCGCGCCCATACCCGGGTAGACGCGAGCGATAGATCCATACAGGGAGCGAGCGAGACGAAGGCCGACAGCAGACCATCGCGCCCATTTTGCGGAGTGCCGCTTTTTGGGAATAAGCTGTCGTTCATGCCCTGCACCAGCCGGGCGCTTGTAACGCTCCCATTCGGCATGCGTCTGCGCACGCTTCCGGACACACGAGCGCCATCGTGACTTCGTTTCGTTGCTTCCAACGTCCGGAACTGAAGCCGGACATCGGTTTACGGCTCAATCTCCTCTTTTACCATGCGATATTCCATAGCTAGCCGCCACGATTGCAGCGGCGATGCCCGAGGCAGCCCACGCGGATCGCCATCCCGCGCGCCGCATTCCGGCTCGGTCGAAAGCTGCATCGAACAGGCTGCATTATGCGGGAATCGCCCGAGCCAAATGAAGGCGCCGATCGTGTATCAAGGGCACGCGGCATGACGCCTTTACCGGCTTCCGGAGGAAGCGAGATGCGGACCGGTGTTGGCATCAACGACCTCCGGTTTCGACGCGTCGACCGCCCCATTCCATCCACCGCCGAGCGCCTTGTTCAAAGCGATGTAATCGGTCGCGATCAAAACGCGGCTCTGGATGAGCGCGTCCTCCGCCGAAAAGGCCGACCGCTCGGCCGTGAGCACGTCCAGGAAGCCCGCCGCGCCGGACTGATAAAGCGACCGCGAGAGCGATGACGCCTGCCGGTAGGAAGACGCAGAGAGGTCGAGCGATTGCGTCCGCCGCTTCTCCTTCGCCAGCGAAACGAGCGCGTTTTCCACGTCTCCGAGGGCGTTGAGCACGGCCGATTTATAGGCGATGAAGTACTGGTCCCGCTGGGCCTCGGCGACGGCAACCGCCGCTTCCAGTTGTCCGGCGTTGAAGATCGGCACCGTGAGCGTCGGCCCGAACGACCAGCCGATGGAAGAACTTTTCCCGAGATCGCCGGTTTTCGCGGCGGATGTCGAGATGCTGCCCGTCAGTGAGGCGCTCGGATAGCGGGCCGCCTCGGCCTGCCCGACCTTGGCCGTGTACTGCGCATATTGTCGTTCCGCAAGCCGGACATCGGGGCGGTTGAGCAGCACGTCCGCCGGGATGCCAGCCGGGACGGTAAGCCGTGGCGCAGGGATCGGGCGGACAACAGCGAGTCGTTCGTTGAGGGCCGCGGGCGGCTTGCCGAGCAGGATCGAAAGGCTGTGAACCACTTCGGCATAGGACGTCTCAAACGTCGGGATGGTCGCCCGCGTGCTCGCGGCCTGCCCGGTCGCATTCGCAACATCGACGGCGGATGTCGAGCCCGCCGCGAATTTGTTGCGCGTGATCTGCGCGGTTTCTTCCTGCGAGGTGGCGGTCCGGCGGGCAAGTGCGATGCGTGCCTGATAGCCGCGCGCCTGGACGTAGTAGGACGCCACATCCCCGACCAGCGTCAGAAGCGTGGCTTGCAGGTTTTCTTCAGCCGCATCGACACCGTAGGCCGCCGCCTCGACGGCGCGGCGGTTGGCTCCGAACAAGTCGAGTTCCCAACTGGCGTCGAACCCGGCCTGATAGAGCGAGCCCACGGCGGGCGACGACGTTCCGCTGGAAGCGACCGACGTCTGGGACCGGGTTGCCGATTCCGAATTCGTGAGTGTCGGAAACAGCGAGCCGAACGTCTGACGGTAGGTCGCTCGCGCCTCACGGATCTTGGCTTTCGCCGTCGCGACATCGAGGTTCCCCGCCACCGCTTCCTCCATAAGCGCGTCGAGTATTCTATCGTTAAATCGCGTCCACCAGCGGGAAAGCCGCGGAGCCTTCCGGTCGCTGGCGTTCGCCCAGTGAGATGGCGTCAGCGGTGCCGAAAACTGGTAGTCCGGCCCGACCGCACAGGCTCCCAACGTCGATACGAGCAGCAAGACCGCGCCTGTTCCGATGCCGCGCCGCTTTTTGCCGGAACGTCGCGCGGCTGCCCTTGCCGCGCGGATCGATGCGAAGGAGGCGTGCCCCGTAAGCCTCATGATCAAGTCGTCTCCCTGACTATCGGCGCGGTCGGGGCGTTGCCTTCGGCGCTGTTCGGCGCCTTTTCCCCGAAGATGCGGCGAACGGTTATGAAGAGGAGCGGCACGAAAAAAATGCCGAGAAGGGTGGCCGCGATCATGCCGCCCATCACGCCGACGCCGATGGCGTTCTGCGCGCCGGAGCCGGCTCCGCTTGCGACAGCCAGCGGCGCGACGCCCAGAATGAAGGCTAAGGACGTCATCAGGATCGGACGCAGCCTTTGCCCCGCGGCTTCGAGCGTTGCCTCAACGAGCCCCTTGCCCGCCGTCTGCCGCTCGATGGCGAACTCGACAATGAGAATCGCGTTTTTCGCGGCAAGGCCGATGGTCGTGAGCAGCCCGACCTTGAAATACACGTCGTTCGTCTGCCCGAAGAGAAGCGCCGCCAGCACCGCGCCGAGCACGCCGATCGGCACCGACAGCATGACGGCAAGCGGCGTCGACCAACTTTCGTAAAGCGCGACGAGGCACAGGAAGACGACCAGCACGGAAATGGCATAGAGCGCCGTCGCCTGATTGCCGGAAAGCCGCTCCTGATACGAAAGGCCCGTCCATTCATGCTCGAAGCCGGAAGGCAGTTGCGCCATGAGCGCGTCGACCGTTTCCATGGCGGTGCCGGAGCTTGTGCCGGGCGCGGCCTGCCCCTGAATTTCGACCGCCGATGAACCGTTGTAGCGTTCGAGGCGCGGTGAGCCGTAGGTCCAGTGGCTCGACGAGAAGGACGAGAACGGCACCATCGTCCCTGCGGAATTACGCACCTGCCATTTCCAAAGGTCCTCCGGCTGCATGCGGAAGGCCGCATCGGACTGGAGATAGACGCGCTTGACGCGGTCGCGGTCGATGAAATCGTTGACGTAGTTGCTGCCCCAGGCGGTCGAAAGCGTGGTGTTGATGTCGCCGAGACCCACGCCCTGCGCGCTCGCCTTTTCCTGATCGATGTCGATGGAGAACTGCGGCGTATCCTCCTGACCGTTGGGCCGGGTGTTCGCAAGCGTCGGGTTCTGCGCGGCGGCGGCTAGAAGCTTGTTGCGCGCCTCGATCAACTTGGCGCGCCCCGCGCCCGAAACGTCCTTGAGATAAAAATCGAAGCCGTTCGTCATGCCCATGCCCTGAATGGCGGGCGGGGCGAGCGCGAACACGCGCGCGTCCTTGATCCGTGAGAACACCATCATCGCCCGGCCTGCGACGGCGGCGGCCGAAAGCTCTTTCGTTTTGCGCTTCTCGAAATCCTTGAGCCGGACGAAGGCGATGCCGACATTTTGCCCCTCGCCGCCGAAACCGAAGCCGACGACGCTCATCACACCTTCTACGGCGTCCTTTTCCGCGTTGAGGTAGTGGTCGGTGACATCTTTCAGGACGCGTTCCGTCCGATCCTGCGTCGCGCCGACCGGGAGTTGCACGCTGGTGAGGAGGATGCCCTGATCCTCCATCGGTAGGAACGAGCCCGGCAGCCGCGTGAACAGGAAGCCCATGACGAGGATCATGGCTCCGAAAACGAACAGAAAACGCCGTCCTCGCCGGACTACGCCAGCCGCTCCGCTCCGGTAAGCGGTCGCGCTCCTGTTGAAGGCGATGTTGAACCATCCGAACGGACCGCGTGACGTCTGGGCGCCGGTCGTCGGTCGGAGGATTGTGGCACAAAGAGCCGGAGTGAGGATCAGCGCCACCAGAACGGACAGGATCATCGCCGAAACGATGGTCACCGCGAACTGCCGGTAGATCACGCCGACCGACCCGCCGAAGAACGCCATCGGCACGAACACGGCGGACAAAACGGTTGCGATGCCGATCAGCGCGCCCGTGATTTCCTGCATGGATTTCCGGGTCGCCTCCTTCGGCGGCAACCCTTCCTCTCGCATCACGCGCTCGACATTCTCCACGACGACGATGGCGTCGTCCACGAGAAGGCCGATGGCGAGCACCATGGCGAACATGGTCAGCGTGTTGATCGAATAGCCGAAGACGCCGAGAACCCCGAACGTGCCGAGTAGAACCACCGGCACGGCGAGCGTCGGGATCAGCGTCGCGCGGATGTTCTGAAGGAACACCAGCATGACGACAAAGACGAGAACGATCGCTTCGGCCAGCGTCTTGACGACTTCCTGGATCGAGATCCGTACGAACGGGGTGGTGTCGTAAGGATACACGACCTTCACGCCTTGCGGAAACGAGGGGGACAGCCGTTCGATGCTCTGCTCGACGGCTTCCGCCGTGCTGATGGCGTTTGCTCCCGTTGCGAGGTTGACCGCGAGCCCAGCCGCGGGCATGCCGTTGTAGCGCGAACTCGTCGTGTAGCTTTCCGCGCCAAGTTCGACATGGGCGACATCGTTAAGCCGCACAAGCGATCCCGACGAATCGCTTTTCAGGATGATGTTGCGGAACTGCTCGGGCGTTTGCAGGCGGCTCCGCATCGTGACGGTGGCGTTGAGCTGCTGGCCCGTACGCGCCGGGATCGCGCCGAGCTGCCCCGCCGAAACCTGCGCGTTCTGCGCCTCGATAGCTGCGGCGATGTCGCCCGGCATCAGCGCATATTTGGCGAGCTTGTCCGGGTCGAGCCAGATGCGCATGGCGTAGTTCGAGCCGAACAATTGCGTCGCGCCGACGCCCGGAACACGTTTCAGCGTGTCGTTCAGCGTGCTGTAGACGAAGTCCGCCAGATCTGTGGCGTTCATCTTGCCGTCAGTCGAAACGAAGCCGATGACCATAAGGAAGGCGTCGGACGACTTCGTGACGGCAATACCGGTGTTCTGCACGATCTGCGGCAGCTTCGATGTGACGAGTTGCAGCTTGTTCTGCACCTGCATCTGCGCCACGTCGGGATCGGCCGCGGCAGTAAAGGTCAGCGCTATGGAAGCCGAGCCGCTCGAAGTTGACGTCGCGGTCATGTAGTCGAGATTATCGATCCCTGTCATGCCCTGTTCGATCACCTTGGTGACCGAATTCTCGACGGTCTGGGCGTCCGCGCCGGGATAGTTGGCGGTGATCCTGACCGATGTCGGCGCGATTTGGGGATATTGGGAAATCGGAAGCGAGTTCAGCGCCAAAAGGCCGCCAAGGCTGATGACGATTGCGATGACCCACGCGAAATTGGGGCGGTTGATGAAAAAGCCGGACATGATCGCCTCAGTTCTTCACGGAGGAGATAGACTCGCCGATCTCATCGGCGCGGGCGAACTTCTGCTCTCCCGGCAAGGCCCCCTGCTTTCTTTCCCGCACCTCGCCCGTCGTCTCGTCGATGACGACTTCGGCAGCATCCACGTCCTGCCCGAGCCGCACGAGCTGCGAGCCTTCGACGAGGATGCGGTCGCCGTCCGAAACGCCCGAGGTGGCAAGCCAGTTGTTGCCGACGCTCTGCCCAATCGTCAGTACGCGTTCGTCGACCTTGGCCTCGCGATTGACGAACAGCGCAGTCGGTTCGCCCTTCGTATTGCGGGACACGGCCCGCTGCGGCACCAGAAAGCTGTTCGGCGCGACGCCTTCCTCGACGAGCGCGCGCACATACATGCCCGGCATGAGAATGCGGTCGGGATTGGGGAACTCGGCCCGCACCGTGAACGTGCCCGTGGTTTCGCTCACGGCGGATTCCGCGAATGCCAGCTTTCCGTTGAGCGGGTAGATCGTGCCGTTTTCGAGCTTCAGGCGCACATTCACATTCGTGCCGGCGATCTTGATGCGGCCTGCGTCGATGGCTTGCCGGAGATTGAGCAGGTTTGTGCTCGACTGCGTGACATCGACATAAACCGGGTCGAGCTTGCGGATGGTGGTAAGGACCGTCGTCTGGCTCGCGGTGACGAGAGCGCCCGGCGTCAGCGACGACTTGTTGGTGCGGCCGCTGATCGGTGCGCGGATCGTCGTGTAAGCAAGATTGATCTTCGCGGTGTCGAGCGACGCCTTCGCGGACGCCACTTCGGCCTTCGCCTGAGCAACCGTGGCGATGGCGTCGTCGTAATCCTGCTTGCTGACGGCGTTCTGCGTGACGAGGTTTTTATATCGGTCGACCTTCGCCTGTGCGCTCGGCACAGCCGCCTCGGCCTTCTGCAAGGCGGCGACGGCGCTGTCATGGGTCGCCTGATAGGGTGCGGGATCGATCTGATAGAGGGCATCGCCCTCATTGACCTCGCTCCCTTCCTGGAACAGGCGCTTCTGAATGATGCCGCCGACCTGTGGGCGCACCTCGGCGACGAGGGAAGCCGCCGTGCGTCCCGGAAGCTCGGCCGTGATGGACACCGACTGCGGGCGCAGGGTCACCACGCTGACCTGCGGTTTGACCATCGGGCCCTTTGGCGGCCATCCGCCTCCTCCGCCCTCCTGGTTATTACATGCGGACAGCAGGCCCGCGACGATGAGCCCTGTCGCGAGCTTCAGGCGGCGGATACGGTCCCGGCGAGGATGAAAAAGGGATGCGTCGATGTAGGACAGGAAGCGATTGGTCACGAGGCTGACTCGTTCTATTATTACGATACGATGTCGTACCTATATTTTTATGAGAGCTTTGATGTCAACCGTTAAGGGTCGCGAAAGGTTTGTATGCGGGGCATCCGCGCAACAGCGAGGACGGGGGCGGCCGAAGCGCATGTCCGACGCCGAGCAGGCGTTGTTCATCGCGCGACAGGCCCGCGAAATCTTTTACGAAAAGGGTTATGGCCGCACGACGATGGAGGACATCGTCGCCCGCTGCCGCATCTCAAAAACTACGCTCTACCGGCTGTTTCCAGCCAAGATCGACGTGTTCGCCACGATCATCGACGATCACCGGCAGGAGATGCTCGCCCTTCCGGGCGACTATGACGACCTGCCTATCGAGGAGGCGCTCGCTCGCATTTTTCTCGTGGATATCGACGAGGAAGCGGACCGCGAGAGAAAAGCGCTGATCCGCTTCGTTCTGGTAGAAGCGCAGCACTATCCCGAGCTTGGGAACCTCCTATGCGAGCGTGGCGGAAACTGGTCTCGGCGGGAACTTGCCGCGTGGCTAGAGAAGCAGAAAGAAAAAGGACGGGTTGCCTTCGACAATGCGGACGACGCCGCTCTGGCGCTCATGGACCTGATGTTCCGCGCCGTCGCCCTGCCTCCGCTCGGTGCCCCGGACTGGCCCGACAGCGGAGACCGCAAGCGCCATCTGCGCGCCTGCATCGCGCTGTTCACAAAAGGCATTCTGCCTCGGTAGGCGCGCTTTGTTTTACGCGGCCTTGCCGCGAGCACCGCGCGAGAGCGAGCGCGCTCACAGGCGTCCGCAACGCGCGCGAAATGAGCGTCGACGCGATTATGAAGCTGCTGCGCGCGGAGCCGCATGGCTACTCCCCCGATATGATCCGGGACGATGAGCTTCTGCGGGTCGCCGCCTTCATCCGCGAGGACCAGCACGATGCCGATCTCTTCATCGATCGCGCGACGTCGACGGCCAAGGGCGATCCTGGGCATGGCGCGCCTGCTCACATCCTTGAGTGATTGGGGCGTTCCGGGAGAAGACATCCACCACGAGGCTTTCGGGCCGGATTATGTGCGTTCCAACCACGGTGCAGCAAAGGAAGCCGTCCCCAGACGATCTGGGCCGTTCGAGGTGAACTTTCATCGCTCCGGTCGAACGGTGGTTTGGGACGGTCAGGACACCAACCTGCTCGATTTTGCCGAGCGCCACGGCAATCACAATCCTGCATGCGTGACCTGTCACGCCAAAAATGATTACAAGCGCTATACCTGCTACGGGTGCCACGAGCATCGGCCGGACGACATGCGGGCAAAGCATTTGCACGAAGGCATCCGAGACTTCGAAAACTGTGTCCGCTGTCACCGAAGCGGAAGGGAGGGCGAAGATGACGATTAGAAATGACTACCCTCTCTCCTTGTTGGACCGCAGCGGCGCGGCTGCGAGCCCGGTTTGATGGTTATGACTTATTTCGCCGAAAGGCTCATGGTGGAAGTGTCCTTTGACACCATGACAGCCGACTGATCGGAAGGAAACGCGAAAGCCGCAAGGAGGCAGCCGCATGATGATGAGCGAACGATTTCTTCGACGCGCGCTTATCTTGTGGGCTATTGCCGCGCTGGCGGCGGGTATTGTCGCGTCGTTAAAAGGCGCCGATTTCGCCGCGAACTGGATCTGGGGCGTCGGTGCCGCGCCCGTGATCGCGGCGCTTGGCGTCTCCATCGCCCGCGACCTCCTTGCCGGTCGCATGGGCGTCGACGCGGTGGCGCTCATTTCCATGGCTGCGGCGCTGGTCCTTGGCGCAAACCTTGTCGCGGTCGTGGTCGCGGTGATGTATGCCGGTGGCACTGTGCTGGAAGATTTCGCGGTGGCGCGGGCCGAGCGCGAGTTGAAAGCCTTGGTAGGCCGCGCTCCGCGCATTGCGCACCGGAGGCGAGATCAGACAGTCGAGGAAATTCTGGCCGAGGATATCCGGCAGGATGATGTCGTGCTCGTCAAGGCGGGAGAGATAGTCCCCGTTGACGGCATTCTTCTATCCCCCGTCGCATCCCTCGATGAATCGGCGCTCACGGGCGAGCCGATCCCCGTAATCCGAAGCGCCGGCGAAGGCGTGCGAAGCGGCGCAGTGAATGCAGGCGAGACTTTCGAGATGCGGACCACCGCCACCGCAGTCGAAAGCACCTATGCCGGGATTGTGCGGCTTGTCACGGCGGCGCAAACGGCCAAGGCACCCTTTATCCGCATGGCGGACAGATACGCGCTGCTTCTCCTGCCCGTCACGCTCGTGCTCGCGGGGGGCGCTTGGCTCGTTTCCGGGGATGCGCTTCGCGGGCTCGCCGTACTTGTCGCATCGACGCCGTGTCCGCTTATCCTGGCGGCCCCTGTTGCGTTCATCGCCGGTGTCTCCCGCGCCGCGAAACAGGGCATTCTCATGAAGGGCGGCGGTCCGATCGAGGCGCTCGCGCGGGTCCATACCGTGCTGTTCGACAAGACGGGAACGCTTACGGTGGGCGGTGCCCGGCTCGTCGCGGTGGAGACAGCGCCCGGCGAGACGGCGGATGAGGTTCTGCGGCTTGCGGCGTCTCTGGAACAAGCGTCCCAGCATACCGTGGCGGCGGCGATTGTCTCCGCGGCCCGTGCACGAGGCCTGGGTCTGGAAATCCCGCAATCCGTTCGGGAAACCCTCGGTTCCGGCGTCGAAGGCACGATAGGCGACAAGACGGTCAGAGCTGGATCGGCCACCCTCGTTTATGGCAATCGGCGGCAGGAAGAATGGGCGACCAGAGTTTCACGGCGTGCCTCCTGGCGTGCGGCGCTCTGCGTGTTTGTCTCGAAAGACGATCGCGTAATCGGCGCGCTCCTGCTGGCGGACGAGCTGCGCAGAGAGACACCGCGCGCGCTTCAGGCGCTTCGCGCCGCGGGCGTTTCGCGCATGGTCATGGTCACAGGCGACCGCGCGGAAGCCGCCGAGACGATGGCCGCCGCCCTGGATCTCGATGCGGTTCTGTCGGAGCGCTCGCCCTCGGAGAAGGTCGAGGCCGTAGCGAACGAGCAGCGCCAGCACCCGGCCATGATGGTCGGCGACGGCATCAACGATGCGCCTGCGCTTGCGGCGGCGGGCGTCGGCGTAGCGATGGGCGCGCGCGGCGCTACGGCTTCCTCGGAAGCCGCCGAGGTCGTGATCCTGGTCGATCGCCTCGACCGAGTCGCGGACGCCGTGAAAATCGCTCGGCGCACGCGGAGCATCGCACGCCAGAGCATCGTTGCGGGCATGGCGCTGTCCGGCGTCGCCATGGTCGCGGCCGCATTCGGTGCGTTGACCCCTGTCGCGGCGGCAATCACGCAAGAGGGCATTGACGTTCTGGTCATTCTGAACGCACTCAGGGCGCTTTTTTCCGGCGAGCGAACCTCGCCGCGAAGTCTCGCCATATCGCCGGAGGCCCTGCGGGAAGAACACGATACGTTGGATCAGGGCCTTAATCGCCTGCGTGAGATCACCGACGCTTTGGACGACGCGAGCGGTGAGCGCGCGATCTCGCTCATCACGGAAGCCAACGCCCTCGTACAGCGATCCGTCGTCGTGCACGAACGCAGGGACGAAGCCTCCGTCTATCCGAGGCTTTCGGCCCAACTGACCGATCCTTCGGCGCTTGCCGCCATGAGCCGTGCCCACCGCGAAATCGACCACCTCGCTCGCCTTCTCTTGCGCCTTTCGACCGGGCTTCGCGCTGAGGACGCCGACCGCTATCTGGTTCGCGATGCCCAGCGCATCATCGAGTCCATCGAGGCGCTGGTGAGGCTGCACAATGCGCAGGAGGAGGACATCTATGAGCAGGCGATGCCGACTTGATCAATCGCCTGCTGCCCTTGGGCGCGGACGCCATCCAACCTATATTTGTATTGTAGAACTCCATGCGCGGTCTCGATACGAGTCTCGCAGAGCGGGCGTCAGGCCGTAATAAAGCTTGCAGCGCCCATCCTCGCCGATCGGGCCTTCCACAACTTCACACGCATTTGGCGCCTGGAAGTGCTGACAGGTGGCACACTTGTGTACGTCCACGGCCGACTGATAGCCCGCCTGCACTTGCGATGACTTCTTGGGGATCGGTGGCGAATTTTGCCCGAAGGCCGCAGTAGCATTGACTACGAGAGCAGCCGCAGCGGTGTAGACGCCGCCTTGAAGAAGGCGGCGGCGTGACAGCATGCCCTTGGTCTCGTCGTTGTAATCGGTCATTCTACATCCCTCCTTTGCTGACGTCCGTTTGCGACACAAGCATAGCCGCTAAAGCCTGACAGGCAGCTGACAGGAAGGCCGAAGAAACGGCCGCTGATTTATAGTGTTGATCGAAAGGTTGCTTTGAGAGACGCATGAAAAAAACCGTCCAATCGTGTGATTGGGCGGCAAAACGACCTGATTGACTCCATCGCCTTCAAAAGATGGGGCGATTTTGTAGCGGCTACAGCGCGCGACGCGCGGTCACACCGATGAGCCGTCCGCGCGCTTCTCGCCGGTGACCATCGCCCTTACGAGATTCTCGCGTTGGGTATAGCTGGAAAAGGCAACTCCAAGAATGTGGAGAATGATAAGCGCCAGCGTGATGTTTGCGAGCGTTTCGTGCACTTCGCTGAACGCGCTCTCCTTCTTCTCACCTTTGTGGCCTTCGCCGTTATGCTTGGTCCTGTGCTCGTCGGCGTAGGCTTGCGTGATCGCGGCCACTCCTCCCCGCGCAAACGGTCCCTTGCCGCGATCGCCATAATCAAGCAGTCCGGTCAAAACGGTCGAGCCGAGGGAGAGTAGCAAAGCGACAATCATCACGCCGCCCGCGGGGCTATGGCCCAAGTACCGGCGCGCCCGGCCGCCAATTTCATCGAACAGATAGCGCAGAGCGCTGACCGGTGACGTCACAAAGTCACTGAAACGGGCATGCTCCGTGCCGATGAAGCCCCACAAAACGCGAACAATGACGATGGCTCCAATCGCATATCCCGCCCACACATGCAAAGCGTCCGGGTCGTGATGTCCCTCTCCGCTCAGATAGGCGATAGCGAAAGCGATGACGAGCGCCCAATGGCCGAACCGCACAAGCGGATCCCAAACTTTGATCTTTGCGACGCTGGAAACAGTCATCATGGCCTTGCTCCCGTTGGTTTCTCAGTATTTTTGGCAGACATGCGATGCGCTGCCAAGACTCGGAAACTACGCATTACCGAAAATATAATAACCGCACACGACGAATACATCACGTGTACCGGCTTTTAAACGACAGTGCCGAAAAGCTTTCCGATCCCGGCGGTCAAAGCCAAGGCCAAAGCGCCCCAAAAGGTTACGCGGGCCGTGGCGCGCAAGATGTCGGCGCCCCCGGCCTTCGCGCCCATCGCCCCCAAAAGAGCGAGAAAGCCGAGTGACGCGGCGGACACGACGGGAACAAGCAAATCGGCTGGAGATAGAACCACCATCAGCAACGGCATCGCCGCGCCGACTGTAAACATCGCCGCCGAAGTGAGAGCGGCTTGCACGGGCCGCGCGGTGGTGATCTCCGAAATTCCAAGCTCGTCCCGCGCATGGGCGGTCAGGGCATCCTTCGCCATCAATTGCTGCGCGACCTGCCTGGCGAGCGCCTGATCGACGCCGCGCTTGACGTAGATCTCTTACAACTCCTTGAGTTCGGACTCCGGGTTCTCCCCCAATTCCGCGGCTTCGCGCGCCAGATCGGCCCGCTCAGTGTCAGCCTGTGAGCTAACGGACACATATTCGCCAGCGGCCATCGACATGGCTCCAGCCACCAGTCCTGCGACCCCCGCGATCAGGACGTCGTGCTGGGTCGCAGCCGCTGCGGCGACGCCGACGATCAAGCTTGCCGTCGCGATGATCCCATCATTGGCCCCGAGAACCGCCGCTCTTAGCCAGCCGATGCGTTCGACGAGGTGGTTTTCCGTGTGCGTATGAAGGCGGCTCATCTCTCCCCCTCGGATCGACATGCGGCTGCTGTCTGCGCCGGATCGCGGATGCGCTCAACAGCGCTGAGCTGAGCGCGCCTCATCTGATACACCTTGCTGTCTGACAACTCGCTGACATCGGCGTTAAAAAGGGGTCCGCCACGGCGCAATAGCATCGCCGCCGATCCGGGCCGTCCGCGGTCTGGGAGAGCGGTCATGCCAAGGGATTCTGTTGATCCCCAGTCCTGAAGGGGTCAGATGGAGCCTTGCATCCACTAATCGACTCAAACGGCCCCTGCATCTCGGCGAAGTTTACGCCCCGTTTGTAAGTCCGGTTGTGGAGGTTTAGCCGCCCACATGTGCTAACCTGAGTCTTGCCGCACTCGACCCATCTCGACGTTCATCGCATAGACGGGCCAGAATTATGAGACCGCGCGAGCGATCATCTGCCGTGAACTGTGACGCGTCTCGCCGAAGCCGCCCAGCGCCGAGTGAAGCTGAACTGCCCCATCGGGGCCTTCCGCCGAGAGAGCGATGACAAGCGCCGCGGGGGCTGAAGCTGTAAGTTACGGCGCCTTCTGAAGTAACGAGCGCCCTTTCGCTCGCAAATTCGTTGACGATAATGTCGGCGTTGATCACGCGCGGGAAACGGCTGCGAATACGGGCGTCGATTTCGGCCAGAAGATCGAGCCGCGCGGCTGGCGGCAGCTTGGGTCTTGCGCTGTGGAAATCATAGGTCCCTTGGCCCTGCGCAGAACCATCGCGCTCCAAATCGCGAAGCCGCACCATCGGCTGAAACATCGGAACGAGGCAATTTTAACGCGGTCGAGTGGACTACGTTCACGTTCTCGAACGGTCGAGAGGAAACTCAAGGCCGAAAGCCAAAGTTGCCGGGATTTGGCACTTTGTCGGGTCATTGAGAGAAAGCGGCATCAGACAGGGCAACGTTCCTGACTGGAAACGCATTCCTTGCTCATTTTCCGCCGCAGCGCATTTTGGTTGGCGACTTGGAGGGCGGCGTAAGCCTGTTCCCTCCGGCGGATGGCGACAACGAGCCGTAAATCGATTCCCACGTTCCCCCCAATTTCCCCCACTCATTGGGGATTTTTGGGGGAATTGGTGCCGTTCGTTCCACTCCGAGAACAAACACTCCCCGTTAGGAGAAGCGCTTTTCTCTGTGATGTCAGGGGGATGGATGGTGCTGCAAGAGAGGATTGAACTCTCGACCTCTCCCTTACCAAGGGAGTGCTCTACCACTGAGCTACTGCAGCGATGCGCGGGAACCTGCCACAGCCGCCGCCAAGGCGCAAGACCTCATGAGCGATCAATTCAGGCAATTCGACGCGATTGCGCCTGGATTGCCAGTTCCAGCGGATTTGAGGGGGGGCGGGGCCGCAGGAAAAACGATGCTGCGCCGCTCGCATCCCGCCCCGCCTGCCGACTATCCGGCGAAGAATACCGCCGTTATCAAGAGGAGCGGCGGAATCATGAAGGCTCCCGACCACAGCATGAAGCCGAAGAAGCTCGGCATCTTGATTCCCTGATGCTCGGCGATGGCGCGCACCATGAAGTTCGGCGCGTTGCCGATATAGGTGAGCGCGCCCATGAACACCGCGCCCGCCGATATCGCGGCAAGCGTCGAGGCGAGCGGACCGGCGAGCGCCACCGGGTCGCCGCCCGCCGCGTTGAAGAAGACGAGATAGGAGGGCGCGTTGTCGAGGAAGCTCGAAAGCAGGCCGGTCAGCCAGAAATAGGCGATGTGATTCGGTGCATCCGCGCTGCCGAGAGCCGCGAACAGTGGCGCGGCCGCGCCGTGCTCGCCCGCTTTCAGGATGGCGATGGCGGGCACGATGGTTACGAAGATCGCGGCGAACAGCTTCGCCACTTCGAGCACGGGCGCCCAGTTGAATTCGTTCTGCCGACGCGCCTTGAGCGGCGTGAGCGCCAGGGACAGCACAGCAAGCACGACGAGCACCGCATCGCGGACGAGGCTTTCGCCGCGCACTTCGACACCCGCGATATCGACGGGGCCGATAAAGGTCGTGCCGCTTGCCGCAACCGCAAACACCACGCCCGCAATCAGCGGCAGGTTCACGATGCCCCAGATTTTCAGGCCCTCGCCGCCGAGCCTGTGCTCCCGCGGCGTCTCGGTTTTGTAATAGCGCCGGTCGAGCACGTAGAACCAGGCGAGAAGAACGGTCGCGAGCAAGAGCGTATGCGGCCACAAATGCAGGAACGGCCAGGAAAACGGTACGCCCTTCAGATAGCCGAGGAACAGCGGCGGATCGCCGAGCGGCGTCAGCGCCCCGCCGACATTGCAGACGAGGAAGATGAAGAAGATCACGAGATGCGCCTGATGGGTGCGGCTGCGATTTGCGCGCATCAACGGGCGGATGAAGATCATCGCCGCGCCCGTGGTGCCGACGAGGCTCGCGAGGCCGGTTCCCGCGGCCATGATGGCCGTGTTCTGGCCGGGCGAACCGCTGAGGCTGCCTCCAAGCCAGATGCCGCCCGCGATCGTATAGAGCGAGCCGATCAGCACGATGAACGGAATGTATTCAAGAAGCGCTACATCGAGCAACTGATGAAGCGACGCGGACGAACCATAGACACTCGCGAATGGCACGAGGAAAAGAAGAGCCCACGCAAGCGCGACCAGTCCCTGCCGCCGATGCCAGAAGTGCGATGCGACCATGGGCAGGATCGCGAGCGAAAGGAGCACGCCCGCGAAAGGCAGACACCACAAGAGGCTCAGGCCCGCGCCATCGAGCGATGGTCCGGCGCCCATGGCTGGCGTCGGGCCTGCGAGCACGGCCACGGCCGCGATGCTACGGAGGCGGGGCTTGGAGGAAATCTTCATTGGGGAATTATCTCGGCGGGTCAGGAATGACAGCGTTGTGAAAGGGAAGAGCGGCCCCTCGAAAGGTCGCCCTCTTCAAAAAGGCTAGCGGCCTCCACATAACACATTCAAGAAAAATGCGAGAGGAGGTCGGATCAATGGCCGAGCGCATGACAAAGAGCGATGCGGAGTGGCGCGCAAAACTGACGCCCGAGCAATACAAGGTTACGCGGCAACACGGCACCGAGCGGGCGGCGTCGAGCCCGTTGAATGACGAAAAGCGCGAGGGCGTGTTCGCCTGCGTGTGCTGCGGCGCGCCCCTTTTCGCCTCGGACGCGAAGTATGATTCCGGGTCCGGCTGGCCGAGCTTCACCGCGCCTGTGGAAAAGGAAGCGATCACGACGCATCAGGATCATTCCTTCATGATGAACCGCACCGAAGTGCGTTGCGCGCGATGCGACGCGCATCTCGGCCATGTCTTCCCGGACGGGCCGCGTCCTGCGGGGCTGCGTTACTGCATGAACGGCGTCGCGCTCGATTTCAAGCCGTCCGCCGCGAAGTAAGCGGCTATGCGTCCCGCGCCGCATCCCATCGACGGCGCGGGTTGCAATCTCTCCGTGTACCTCTTGGCCCTTCGTGGGCGGACGAAGCCATCCAGGCGCTTGCGCTGATTTTTCCACATCGTTCGCCGCTCGTTCCTGCAACCCGAAACGCGACCCATGGCGGTCTAAAATTCCTCGTAATAACAGGGCGCTATAAGAGCGTAAGCGAGACGCTACCATCCCGCTTGTGGACAGGTTGCAGCAATTGCCGGACACCTTTCCCCAGCTTGTAGACAGCGGCGACCAGGTGTCTTGTTAAGCTCGCGGTGATGCCACAAGATGGGTTCCAGTTCGGGTTGAACAACAAGCACAAGGCACTTTGCAACCGTGCGACAGTGCCGTTCCCGAATGCGAAAGCCTCCTACTGCCGCTTAGCGGGGAGCATCCCCGCGACTGGGATGCGGCGGCAGCCTTTTCGCTGGTGGCCTCTCGAAAGGCCGGTCTTGCGCCGTGCCTGCGGGAGGACGTTTGCGCGCCAGCGACAGGAGCGCTTTTCGAGTGAAGTGGATGCCGGTTCGCGTGATGAAAGCGCGTCCGGCACAGAGATCGGGGGCCGTCGCCAGGCGATGGCCCCCGAATGCGTGAGCCAGCATGAGAGACGGCGTTCCAGCCCGCGCTGGCGCGTCAAACTTCGGGCGCGCATTGACGCGGCTACCGTCGCGCGGCGATGATGATCGCGAGAGACGCGCCGTTCCAAACTCCGCGTTCCAATGCCATCTTCAGAAAAGCGCACGCGAACCCCGCAGAGCGAACCGAGTTCAGCCGAACTCCCACCCGGTGACAGACATGGCCAAACCGCGTTCCTCCTCATCCGCACCGACCGAAGGCGCGACGCTGTTCGAAAGCGTGCCGCCGTCGCCCGCCGTGCTGGCCTCGCGTCCGCTCCCCGACCGGCTGCGGCCGGCCTCGCTCGGCGACGTGATCGGGCAGGAGCATCTCCTCGGCGAAGGCGGGCCGCTGCGGCGCATCGCGGACGGCGAGGCTCCGCGCTCGATGATCTTCTGGGGACCGCCCGGCACCGGCAAGACCACCGTCGCGCGGCTCATGGCAAAGGGCGCGGGCGCGCATTTCGAGCAGATTTCGGCGATCTTTTCGGGCGTGGCCGACCTGCGCAAGGTGTTCGACGCCGCGAAGGATCGCCAGCGCTTCGGTCAGGGCACGATCCTGTTCGTGGACGAAATCCACCGCTTCAACCGCTCGCAGCAGGATTCATTTCTGCCCTTCGTCGAGGACGGCACCATCATCCTGATCGGCGCGACGACCGAGAACCCGTCCTTCGAACTCAACGGCGCGCTTCTCTCCCGCGCGAAGGTGCTCGTCTTCAGGCGGCTGACGGACGACAACATCGAACAGCTTCTCGCACGCGCGGAAAGCGTGCTGGGCAAGACGCTGCCGCTGACGCCGGACGCGCGCGGCGCGCTGATCGGCATGGCGGACGGCGACGGGCGCACTGCGCTCAACCTCACGGAAGACGTATTCGCCACCGGGCGCGATCCATCGCATCCCATCGACACCGCCGAACTCACCGAGATCGTCCAGCGCCGCGCGCCGCTCTACGACAAGAACCGCGACGGCCATTACGACCTCATCAGCGCGCTGCACAAGGCGGTACGCGGCTCCGACCCGGACGCGGCGCTCTACTGGTTCTGCCGCATGATCGACGGCGGCGAGGCTCCGCTTTATCTCGCGCGACGCATGGTGCGCATGGCGGTGGAGGACATCGGGCTTGCCGATCCGAACGCGCTCGTGCAGGCGAACGCCGCGAAGGACGCCTACGACTTCCTCGGCAGCCCCGAGGGCGAACTCGCGCTCGCGCAATGCGTCGTCTATCTCGCGACCGCGCCGAAATCGAATGCGGCATACAAGGCCTATGGCGCAGCGATGCGCTACGCGAAGGAAAGCGGGTCGCTGCCGCCGCCGAAGCACATCCTCAACGCGCCGACGAAGCTCATGAAAAGCGAGGGTTACGGCGCGGGCTATGTCTACGACCACGCGACGGAAGAGGGCGTGTCGGGGCAAAACTACTTCCCGGACGGGCTCGACCGCGCCGAATTCTACCACCCCGGCGGGCGCGGCTACGAGGTGCGGATCGAGGAGCGGCTGCGCGCATGGGCGGAGGTGCGCCGCGAGGTCGCGCGGCGGGGCGGGAGATAGCGCGTGGCGGTTCATCGCCGCCTCACTCGCCGCCCTCCCCTAAGCGCGCGCACGATACGTCGGTCGGGGATGAGCCAGAGCACCGCCATCGTAACGTAGATCGCTCCAGCGACCATCGGGCTAAGGAACGCAACTCCGACCGCCGCAGCGGAGGCGGCCATGGACGCCTTGCCTTTCACGTCGCGGCCGAGAGCGCGCGCCAGCGTCGAATCCTTCTTTTCGAGCCGCAAAATCACGCGTTCGAGGATGATAGGCGATGGAGGGCATGAGCAGCGCGATGCCGTAGAGGGCTGTGGGAAGTTTCTCGAAGTGGTTCTCGCCCATCCATGCGGTCGCGAAGGGGATCAGCGACAGCCAGAACAGGAGGTGCATGTTGGCCCAGAGCGCCGCGCCATCTACCTTCGACACGATATAGAGCAGGTGATGATGGTTGTTCCAGTAGATCGCTAAGCGCCGACTTACGGACGACGCCGGAATTTGAGGCGGCGCAATGCTACGTCTGTCGAATATGATGCAACCCGCAGAGGTCGCCGACACGCCATCAAGCAAAAGCCCGGAGCCGCTTTGAACTCCAGCAAACGCGACAACGCTCTACCTTGCTTCAGGATGTGTCGAGAAGTGTCGGGCGGAACCTTCGCGGCGGCGCTTGCAGTTCTCTCCACAAGGAACCGGTATTTGCTTCGCCCCCAAAGGCTCAGGCTCAAGCGTCCGACTCGCCGCCTTCGCCGTTCCGAGAAGTTGATGGCGGTGAGCCCAGTCGCTCGCAATAGAGCGCGGCGGCTTCGTCGGGAGGCCCACGCCGCTCGCCGATTCCGCGTATCTCGATGACGCGCACGTCTCCGAACAAGCTTGCCGTCAGCACGTCGCCGCACTTGATGCAGGTCGCGGCTTTCACGACACGCTGGCGGTTGACCCGGATGCAGCCTTCCTCGATCAGCTTCGCGGCAAGGCTGCGCGATTTCACGAACCGCGCGTGCCAGAGCCACTTGTCGAGGCGCTGCTCATCCGATGCCGTCAAGCGGTCTGATCCTCAGTCTGCTTTTCGAGGCGCTCCTTGAGCTTGCTCAGCGCGGCGAAGGGTGAATCCGGATCGACTCCGCCAGACGCTCGCTTCGGCGCGGCGCTTGCCGCGATCTGCTGTCTGCCCTGCGGACGCGGGGGCAGCGAGTCGCGATTGCGGTCGTTCGGCCGATCGGACCGTTGATGTTGTGGCCTGTTCGGCTGGCCGCCACCCGTGCGGCGTTCAGCATTGTCGGCGCGAGGCGCCTCGCCCGGACGCGCGCCTTGCGGGCGGTCACGGTTGCCATCGGAACGCGGCTGGCGATTGCGGTCGCCCCGTTCGCGGTTCTGATCGCGCGGCCCGCTCCGGTCCCGCGAGAAATCGCGACGCGGCGCGTGATCGCCGCTCGCGGCTGCGCCCTCGGGCTGTCCGGCGGGTGCGTCCGTGCCGACGGCGATTGCCGGTTGCGGCGCGTTGTCGGAGCGCGGACGCGGCCCGCGTTCTCCCGGCTGTCGCTGACCACCGCGCTCGCCCTGACCTGCGGCGCCCTGACCAGCGGCGCCGTGGCGGCGATGCTGCGAACGGCGGTCGCCCTGCCCTTCGCCACGCTCGAATTTCGGCTTCGGCCGACGGAAACGCCAGACTTCCTCAAACTCCGGCTCGGCAGGCACCGCATCGTCAGCGGCGGCGGGCTCGGCGGAGACAGATGCGGGAGCATCTGCGTTCGATACTGCCACGTCCTGCGCCTCAGTGGCGGCCGCTTCAACGGCTTCTTCCTGCGCCGGCTCGACGGGTGCGGCGTCTTCATGCTCGGCCTGCGAGAAAGCCTGCGGCGCGCTTTCGGGCGTGATTTCGCCTTCCGTCTCGATAACCGGCGCCTCTGCGGCGGCTTCCGTCACGACAGTGCTCGATGCGCCCGTCGCAACTTCGTCCGGCGAAGCCACGCCTGTCGATGTCTGCGCGATCTCGGCGGCCGGAGCCTTTTTGATCGGGCGTCTTTCGCGGCGGAAGCCGAGCGACTCGAGGATCGCGCCCAGCTCTTCGGCGGAACAGCCCATGATGGACATCATCTCGGGCCGGATACGGAATGCTCCGCCGCCCGCCGCGCCAGCCGGTGGCTCAGCGTTGGTGTCGGTTGGCTTCCACGTCGTGAGCGGACGGACGATATCGGCGAGCCGCTCCAGCATGTCGATGCGCACGGCGCGAGGTCCGCACACCTGGAAACCGGCCGCGCGATAGAACGCCTCCGGCACCTCGGCTGTCTTCGGCACCGAGGTCAACCCCTGGCGCGGCGCATCCCCGATGGAACCCGGCGTGAGATTATGCTCAGCGCCGCTCTTCAGGAGCCAGAACAGCAGCAGAAGGTCGGCGGCCGCCGGTTTCAGCAGCAGCGGGAAGTAGATGTGATGCGCGCCGAAGCGAACGCCATATTTGCGAAGCTGGGCGCGGCCGTCCTGGTCGAGCGTCTTTATCTCCTCGGCCACGGTGTCGCGCTTCAGGATGCCGAAATTCTCGCGCAGCCGGAACGCAATGCCTCGCGCAAGCCCGGTGATTTCCTCGGCTTTCGCGATCTCGACCAGCGGCTTGAGGCGCACCTCGATATAGTGCTGAAGCCACGTCTCGACGCGCTTGCCGATATTTTCCTTGTCGATGGCAGCGAGATGCTCGTCCGAATTCAGCGCGAAAGTCGGCTTCAGCGGATCGTCGCTCGCGGCGAGCTTGCCGATCTCCTGATTTTCCCAGACGATCCGCCCCTCGCGCGTCAGCGTGAAGCCGGTATCCGGGGCGGCGGCGAGACGGTCCGCGCGGGCGGCGAGTTCGTGCACCAGCACCTTGGCGGCGGCGTTGCGCGCGGCCTTGCCGTTGATTCCAGATGTGGCTTCGAGGTCGGGCGTGAAGCAGAAGCCTTCGAGCTTGCCAACATAGTGCTTCTCGACGACGACGCGGCCATCCTTCTCGATCTCGGCGAAGAGGCTGTCCTTGTCGCGCATGCTCTTCATGAGCACGCTCGTGCGCTTGTCGACGAAGCGTTGCGTCAGTTGCTCGTGCAGGGCGTCGGAGAGCCGATCCTCGATCTCGCGCGTCTTGCCCTGCCACTGCTCAGGATCATTGAGCCACTCGGAGCGGTTCGAGACGAACGTCCACGTGCGGATATGCGCGATGCGGTTCGACAGCGTATCGATGTCGCCGTCCGTGCGGTCGGCCTGTTCGACCTGCTGGGCGAACCAATCTTCCGGGATGTGGCCTTCGCCCGTCATGATGTGCTTGTAGAGGGTGGCGACGAGTTCGCCATGCTGGCTCGGGCCTACCTTGCGGTAATCCGGTATCTGGCAAACGTCCCAAAGCCGCTTCACCGAGCCGATACCGGACGCGAGTTCGGCGATGCGCGGATCGCTTGCAGCGAGGTCGAGAGCCTCGACGTCATCGGCGGTGCGCACGCGCGTGAGGCGTGGATGGTCGGGCAACTGGCGCAGGCTGTCCTTCAGCCGGTCCACGCTGTCGAAATCGAGGCGGGTGTTGCGCCACTGGAGCAGCTTTGCCGGCTCGAAATCGTGGTTTTCGAGCTTGTTGACGACTTCCTGATCGAAGGGCTCGACATCGGCGGTGACGCCGAAGGTGCCGTCGTTCAGGTGGCGACCGGCGCGACCAGCGATCTGGGCGATCTCGGCGGGAGTGAGGTCCCGGTGGTTCCGCCCGTCGAACTTGCGGGTGCCCGCAAAGGCGACATGATCCACGTCGAGATTGAGGCCCATTCCGATGGCGTCAGTCGCGACGATGAAATCCACGTCGCCATTCTGATACAGCGCGACCTGCGCGTTGCGCGTACGGGGCGAGAGCGCGCCGAGCACCACGGCCGCGCCGCCGCGTTGGCGGCGGATCAACTCGGCGATGGCGTAGACGTCGTTCGCGGAAAACGCCACGATGGCGGAGCGGCTTTGCAGCCGCGTGATCTTCTTCTGGCCGGAGTAGGTCAGCTTCGACAGGCGCGGTCGTGCGATGAAGTTCGCGCCGGGGATGAGTTCGCGGATCGCGTCCGTCATCGTCGCGGCGCCGAGCAGCAGCGTCTCGCTCGTCCCGCGCGAGTGGAACAGGCGGTCGGTGAAGACGTGGCCACGGTCTGGGTCGGCAGCAAGCTGGATTTCGTCGACGGCGAGGAAGTCCACCTCCACATCGCGCGGCATCGCTTCGACAGTGCAGACGTAATAGCGCGGGCGTTCGGGCTTGATCTTCTCTTCGCCCGTGATGAGCGCAACGTCTCGCGGACCGATCTGCGCGACGATCTTGTCATAGACTTCACGCGCGAGAAGCCTGAGCGGCAGGCCAATCAATCCGCTCTCGTGACCGAGCATGCGCTCGATGGCGAGGTGCGTCTTGCCGGTATTCGTCGGACCTAGCACCGCCGTAACATGACGGGACTGGGATGGCTTGATGGAAGCCGTCTGCGTTGATGCGCTCATGAGCGGACTTTCTGATAAACCGCACGCTGTTGGTGATTATGTATCAGGCTTCGGCGCAAGGCGTGTGCGAAGAGGTGCGCCTGCGGCAATAAAGCGAGCCGGCCCTGATTTCGTTGGCAGCTCAGCCTATCGTCGCGAATGGTAGCCCGTGTTTGTCCCCTCTTCACTCGGCGAGTGCGTGACGCCCCCCGGCCGTTTCCACGTTGAATGTCGCTGTTACCAGGGAAGCGGTGCCTGCGGGGGTCGGCACATGCACGTAGTAGGGTACTATTAAACCTGCTTCCGGCAACGGTACAAGCCAAACTTCTATACCCGTATTTCCGGTTGCATAATCGCTTCCCCCGGCTTTGCCCAGCTTATAGCCCGCGATCGGGACATAGCGCACGTTGCAGACATAGGCCGTGCCACTGAGTTTGCCAGCCCCGGAGACGGATCGCGTCCCCTTCGGCGACAGCACGAGGTCGTAACGGATCTTGCCGTCGAAGATCGGCAGGCGCTTGTTGCAGGCGCCTTCGCCCGCGTTTTTCGCAAGCCGCGCCTGCGAAAGAAGCACAAGCGCGCTCAGCGGATCGACGACATTCTGCAAATGAGCCGCCGTGATCGGTGCATTGCGAGCGCCCGGCCGCGCGGGCGGGTTAATCAGAATGTCGCGCACCATCTTCTGCTGGAAGCGCAATTCCACCGTCTCGCCGCGATTGCCCGTCTGGTAGCGGAACATGTAGCTTTGCGGGACGGGGCCGTTGGCCGTCATGAGGCCGCTACTCGATGTCACGCCCTGCCAGCTCACGCTGCCGAAGAAAACGCTGATGTTGGCGTCGGCCTGCAAGGAATACTGGCGGTTCGTGATCGATGAGCGAATGCGAAAATCGCCGATATGCGCGCCGATCCAATGGATGCGGTAGAGCGCGTTGATGGTCGAGCCGCGCACGGCGAGTCCGCCATTGCCGCCATCGATCTTTGGCGTCAGGTCTTTCGGCTGATCGGCGGCCTTCTCTGGAGCACGGTCGGCGGGAGCCTTGTCGACGGCCTTTTCGGATGGACGCGTTTCTCTGGCATCACCGGTCTTGCCGTTGCCGGAAGCGCTCGCCTGGGGCGGCCGCTTCGGTTCGGGGGCATCGGCCGCCTTTGGCTGCGGAGGCCGCTTCGCTTCGGGGACATCTGCCGCCTTCGGCTGCGGCTTTTCGGCCTCGGGCTTGGCGTCGGACGAGGCCTCGGCCTTTTTTTCCGGCGAAAGCGTGGCTTCGGCTTTTTTTTCCGAGGACTGAGGAGTTTCGGCCTTCTCAGAAGGCTGATGAGCCTCAGGCTTTTTCTCTTCGGCTTTTTTCTCGGACGGAGCGTCGGACGCGGCAACGCTGCCTTGCGGCGTCTCCTCCGCGCGCGCCCTGGCTATGGAAACAAAGGCGAAAAACAGAAGCAAAAGGAAGACAACGGCAGCGGGACTCGCCCAATCGCTGCTAAGCAACGGTCGCTTTGCCATTAAGGAGGCTCTTCCTTTCGCAGGCATCAACTTGCCACTCCCTTTGCCGGTAGTGGCGGATTTCGTCAATTATGTGTTGCAGAAGGCTTGGCGTGGCCGAAAACAAGGGTGGAGCGGGGCATAAGAAGCACCCGACACCACGATAGATAACCCCGCGAGATGAGGCGAAGCTTGCGTCTCAATCGGCATCATGATTGTCGGCCGATAAGGGCAAGCGCCGCCTTGGGGTCCAGCCGCCCGTCATAGAGCGCGCGCCCGGCGATAGCGCCCGCGATGATGGCGTGGGCCGGGGACAGCAGCTTTTCGATGTCGGCTATGCCAGCCAGACCGCCCGACGCGATCACCGGAATGTGCACGGCGCGGGCGAGTTCGGCCGTCGCATCAAGGTTGAGGCCCGTCAGCATACCGTCGCGCGCGATGTCGGTGTAGATGATCGCGGCGACGCCCACATCGGCAAGGCGCCGGGCAAGATCCACGGCTGAAAGATCGGACGTCTCCGCCCAGCCTTGCACCGCCACATGGCCATTCTTCGCATCGATGCCGACCGCGATCTTTCCCGGAAAGCGCGCGCATGCCTCCTTCACGAGATGGGGATCGCGCACCGCCGCCGTGCCGAGGATCACGCGGGACACGCCCCGGTCGATCCAGTGCGCCACACCTTCGAGCGTGCGGATGCCGCCGCCGAGTTGCACCGGGATCGTGACCGCCGCCAGAATGTGCGTCACGGCGTCGGCATTGACCGAGCGGCCTTCAAACGCGCCGTTCAGGTCCACCACATGCAACGCGGAAAAGCCCTGCGTCTGGAACTGCCGCGCCTGATCCGCCGGGTCGTCGTTGAACACCGTGGCCTGATCCATCAGACCCTGTTTCAAGCGTACGCATTGCCCGTCTTTGAGATCGATGGCGGGATAGAGAATCATTCAAGTTGTCCCCAGGATTAAACACACGTGGAACAATACCACGTGCGCAGGCTGTTTTCTTTGACCGGACGCTTCGGCTTTCCTTTAGTATCAGCCCGAGAGGCACCGTTCAAACCGAGTTATTCGAAGAGAGTGCGATGCGCCGTTATCTCATCTGCTGCGAGTTTCACCGGGAGAGGCGCGCCATCAAGGCGGCCGACTGCATCCGAAGGCTCGCAACGGATTGGGAACACCCGATGACGGGCGTCTGGTTCATCCGCACCGATGCGACGGCGTCGGAAATTCGCGCGGCGCTGATGCAGGAGCTGACGTTTCGGGATCGCGTGCTTGTCTGCGAGGCAGGCGAGGAAGAGGCCGCGTTCAACACGAGCGAAGCCAGCGGCGAGAAGGTCTCGCAGATCGCCGACGCGCGGTCGAAAAGCCAGATCCTCACTGCCATCTTCAGCCGCAACGGGAAGACGTCGCGTCACCTCAAGGCCGCCACCGCAAGAAATTTGAAATCAGCCTGAGGCCGAGCTTCTGGCTTTTCTCCGGGTGGAACTGGCTGCCCGCGATGTTGTCGCGCGCAACAAGCGCCGTGATCGGCCCGCTGTAATCCGTGCGCGCCACGACGTCCGCGGCGTCCGTCGGCTTGAAGTGATAGGAGTGGACGAAATAGGCGTGCCAGCCCTCATCGCCGCCGGGAATGCCTTCCAGCAGCGGATGCAGGCGCGCGATGTCGAGCGTGTTCCACCCCATATGCGGGATCTTGAGGCGCGGGTCCGATGGCGCGATGAGATCCACCTCGCCGCCGATCCAGCCAAGCCCCCGGTGCTCGCCATGTTCCAGCCCGCGATCCGCCAGCATCTGCATGCCGACGCAGATGCCGAAGAACGGCCGCCCGCGCTCGAACACGGCCTCTCTCAACGACTCGATCATGCCGGGCGTTTCCGACAGCCCGCGATAACAGTCGCCGAACGCGCCGACGCCGGGCAGCACCACGCGGTCGGCGCGGCGAACCGCCTCGGGATCGGATGTCACACGGATTTCGGTGTCGAAGCCGCCTTCGCGCGCCGCGCGTTCAAACGCCTTGGCCGCTGAGTGCAGGTTTCCCGATTGGTAGTCTACGATTGCGACGCTCATGTCAGGCTGTCGCCTCCGGCCAGGTGCCAACGGAATGCGGCGTTCGCCAGTCGCCCCTCATGGCGCCAGAAGCTCTCCCGCCGCCGACCGCCATGACAGGCGGCATCCACGCGGCGAAGAAGCGGTGCTCGCACTCCTCGCGGTCGCGCCCGGCCACGGAGGAAATGAAGGTGTAGCCCTTGCGCTGAAGCCGCCAGCGGATGAGGTCGTTGCCCTCGAAGCCGATGATGAGCGCCACAAGCAGATTGACGACCCCGGCCGACTGCTCGCCGACGCCGAGCTGCATCAGAACCGCGTAAAGCCCGGCGGCCAGCGCCACCACGGCGATGGCTTCCAGCCAGAGGCGGTTCCAGAGGAGCCAGAACGGGCCGAACAGGAAGCCCCAGAACGTGAAGCCCTCCCGCACGAAGGCGATGCGTTCGGAGCGCTCCTCGACATTGCCGGTGGCGTGCGGCGGCTCGTGCACGGTGTAGATGATCATGGGCGGTTCCAGCCAAGCGTCACCCGCCGAGCTGCCCTTTCGTCGATGGAATTTCGCCGCGCGCGGCCTCGTCGATCATGATGGCCTCACGCAGCGCCCGCGCCAAGCCCTTGAAGCAGCTTTCGGCGATGTGATGCGCATTCTCGCCGTGGAGCGTCTCGATGTGAAGCGTGATCCCGGCATTTTGCGCCAGCGCCTGAAAGAATTCGCGGAAAAGCTCCGTGTCCATTTGCCCGATCTTCTCGGTCGGGAATTTCACGCGCCAGATCAGATAAGGGCGGCCGGAGATATCAAGCGCGACGCGCGTCAGCGTCTCGTCCATCGGCAGATAGGCGTGTGCGTAGCGGCCGATGCCGCGCTTGTCGCCCAGCGCCTGAGCAATCGCCTGACCGAGCGCAATGCCGACATCTTCCACCGTGTGGTGCTGGTCGACGTGGAGGTCGCCCTCGGCCGAAAGCGCGATGTCGATGCGGGAGTGCTTTGAAAGCTGCTCCAGCATATGGTCGAAGAAGCCGACGCCCGTCGCTATTGAAAAAGCGCCGGTTCCGTCCAGATTCACCTCGACAGCGATCCCGGTTTCCTTCGTCTTCCGTTCGATCCGCGCTTTTCTCACAGTCTCGATCCTCTACAGGCTGCGCAAGCGAAGCCGCTTCTTGACGGTTTAAACCCGCGCGCCATATCCGCTCGATAAAGCAGGTACGACAAATGACGCATTTTGCGCAATCCCCTCACGATCCCACAGGCTGGCACGGCACCACAATTCTTACCGTTCGCAAGGGCGGCCGGGTGGTCATCGCCGGTGACGGACAGGTGTCTCTCGGCCAGACCGTTATCAAGGCCAACGCGAAAAAGGTCCGCACGCTCGGCAAGGGCAACGTGATCTCCGGCTTCGCGGGCGCGACCGCCGACGCTTTCACGCTGTTCGAGCGCCTCGAATCCAAGCTCGAAATGTATCCCGACCAGCTCGTTCGCGCCTGCGTCGATCTCGCCAAGGACTGGCGCACCGACCGCTATCTGCGCCGCCTCGAAGCGATGATGATCGTCGCCGACAAGAACGCGACGCTGGTTCTTACCGGCACGGGCGACGTGCTCGAACCCGAGCACGCCATCATGGGCATCGGCTCCGGCGGCAATTATGCGCTCTCCGCCGCGCGCGCGCTCCTCGATACCGACCTTTCGGCGGAGGACATCGCGCGCAAGGCCATGGCCATCGCCGCCGACATCTGCGTTTACACGAACAACAACATCATCGTCGAAAGCCTGCCGTCCAATGACTGACGCCAATTTCTCCCCGCGTGAAATCGTCTCTGAACTCGACCGCCACATCGTCGGCCAGCACGCCGCGAAACGCGCCGTAGCCATCGCGCTGCGCAATCGCTGGCGCCGACAGCAGCTCAAGGACGACATGCGCGAAGAGGTGCTGCCGAAGAACATCCTCATGATCGGCCCGACAGGCGTCGGCAAGACGGAGATTTCGCGCCGCCTCGCCAAGCTCGCCAACGCGCCGTTCCTGAAGGTCGAGGCCACGAAGTTCACCGAAGTCGGCTATGTCGGCCGTGACGTCGACCAGATCATCCGCGACCTCGTGGAAAGCGCGATCGGCCTCGTCCGCGAGACGAAACGCAAGGAAGTGCGCGCGAAGGCGCATCTTCTGGCGGAGGAACGCGTTTTGATGGCGCTCGTCGGGCAGCACGCCAGCCCCGCCACGAAGGATGCGTTTCGCAAGAAACTGCGCGACGGCGAACTCGACGAAAAGGAGATCGAGGTTCAGGTGGCCGATACCGGCGGCGGGGTGGGTGGCTTCGAGATCCCCGGCATGCCCGGCTCGTCCGTCAGCATGATGAACCTCAACGACGTGCTCGGCAAAGCGTTCGGCCAGCGCACGAAGACGCGCCGTCTATCCGTGCGCGATTCATACGAGGTGCTGATCAACGACGAGAGCGACAAGCTGCTCGACAACGAGGCGGTGGTTCAGGACGCGATCACGGCGGTTGAGGAAAACGGCATCGTCTTTCTCGACGAGATCGACAAGATCACCGCGCGCTCGGAGCGGCTCGGCGCCGATGTCAGCCGCGAAGGCGTGCAGCGCGACCTGTTGCCGCTGATCGAGGGAACGACCGTCAGCACGAAATACGGCCCGGTGAAAACCGACCACATCCTGTTCATCGCGTCGGGCGCGTTCCACGTGGCGAAGCCGTCGGACATGCTGCCCGAGCTTCAGGGCCGTCTGCCGATCCGCGTCGAGCTTCAGGCGCTGACGGGCGACGATTTCCGCCGCATCCTGCGCGAGCCGAAATCGAGCCTCATCAAGCAATCTGTCGCGCTGATGGCAACCGAGGGCGTGGAACTTGAGTTCAGCGAAGACGCCATCGACGCCATCGCCGATGTGGCGGTGGAAGTGAACGCGAACGTCGAAAATATCGGCGCGCGCCGTCTTTCCACTGTCATGGAACGTGTGCTGGATGAAATCAGCTTCGAGGCCGCCGACAAGGCGCGTACGAAGTTCGTTATCGACGCGACGTATGTTAAGACGCAGGTGGGCGATCTCGCGAAGAACGCGGACCTTTCGAAGTTCATTTTGTAGCGTTTGCGCGGGAAGAGCGTGATCAAGTCTTGTATAATCCAGGGCTAAAATAACATGCGTGCGCGGACGCGCTAAAGGGAGACGCCGCAATGACAAACCTTACGCCCGAGGGCGAGCGCCTCGTCGCCGCCATCGCCGACCGCTATCGGATCGCCATAGACTCCGTGAAGATCATGTTTGACGCTGTCATTCGCGGCGGCGGAAGCATGGCACAGTTCAACCTCTCCGAGTTCGGCGGCGGCGGCCAGTGGATGCGCGGCGGCATGACCATGGTAGGCGACATGTTCAACAACTCGGCGAAGATCACGGTCGACAACCTCTGCAACGACCTGTCGAACCTGATGTCGCAGCCGGGCGTTTTCGCGCCCCAGCCGCAGCAGCAGCCCTACGCCAACCAGAACTATTCGAACCAGCAGCAGCAACAGTCGGGCGGCTACGGGCAGTCGCAATATCAGGGCGGCGGCGGATTCGGCCAATCGTCGTCCGGCGGCTGGTGGCCATCGGAGCTTGGCAATCCGTCCTCCACAGGCGGCCAGAACACGACGCGCTACGCCTATTTTCCAGACTCCAATCGCCTCGCTATCGATTACGGCAATGGCCGCGTCGAGATTTACGACACCACGGGCTATTCGGTTTACGGCTTCGGCCAACAGCAGGGCGGCGGCGAGAGCATGACGTTTTCGAGCCAGAACGGCACGGTGCGGATCGACACCCTGCCGCGCGTCGGTGGCCCGACCGGACAGCATGCGCCCGCTGCGTCGGCACACGGCGGCGAGCATGCGTCACCGGCTGCGGTCACGACGTCCGGGGTGCCCTCGGCCAATGAGCTTCGGAGCGCGGGCCTTGCCCTTCTCGAACAGCTCGGCAGCTTGCGCGACAAGGGCTACATCTCCGAGGAAGAATTCGCCGCGAAAAAGGCCGAAATTCTCAAGCGGCTTTAACGCGGAAAGCGCCCGCCGCGTGATGTGCGCAAATTGTTCGCGCGGCGAGGAGGCAAAATTACGGGATATCGACAAGCGCGACGCATTTGCGTGGTGCTTTTTTTGCGCCCGAAATCACACGCAGAACGCGCAAATTGAAGTGATTCGGAATCGGCGAATGAAAAAAGCGCCTATTAGACAATGGCTTGCCCGCACCCTAATGAGGCCGGCGACATGTGATATTTTCTCTTGTTATTCAGTTGGTTAGATCACAAACTGATCCGTATAATGAGCAAATATATGCCAGCCCATTGATTTAATGCGCGCTTTTTTTACGTAAAATTAAACACAACCATAGATTGCTAAAGGGGAAGCCGGCCGCGGGGGCCGGTTCAAAACCGAAAGCAACAAACCATGGCCTCTCTCTCTCCCAACACGGTCGCGATCAACACCATCGCGCACAATCTCGCCAACGCCGCCGACGCGGTCGCCGCGCTCGACGCCGCGATTTCCGAGGAACTGCGCGCCCTGATCCGTCTCGCCAACGCTGAAATCGCCCGCGTTCGCAAGGCCGCCCGGAAGGCCGCCGCCACCGCGAAGCGCGCCGCCGCAGCCGCCGCCGCCGCCGCTACTGTCGTCGAGCCGAAGCAGCCCGCACGTCGTGGCCGCAAGCCGAAGGCGAAGGTCGAAGCCGTCGCCGCAGTCGCCGCCGTCGAAGTTCCGGCCATCGTCGAAGTCACCGCCGCTGAAGTGATCGCGGTTCCGGCTGAAATCGAGGTCACGGTCGCTGAAGCGATCGAAGTTTCGGGTGCGCCCATCGAAATCCCGGCCGCCGCCCTCGAACTCTCCGCCGTCCTCGCCGCCGCCGCACCGAAAGCGCGGGGCCGCCGCCGCAAGACCGCCGCCAACGGCATGACCGCCCACTAAGGCAGGGTCATCAGAGGCTCCAGACAGCCGCTTCCAGCCGCAGTCGAGCCGCAATTTCAGAACGAGTGCTGCGTAACGGAATGGAGTGAACACCGCGTGACACAGCGTCCAGTGTTTTCCGCAGGCGCCGAGGAGCAGGGGAGCGCGCCCCCGCGCACCACGGACGGCGGAAGGTTTCGTGCAACAAGCCGGTAGCAGGCGTCGACGAGATTCGTCGTCGCCCGAGCACCGGCTTCTTTGTGTCGCGTGACAGTGCCGCCGATGTTAGCGGCGCAGGCCGAGAGCGCCGATAGCGAGAGCCAGCCAGCCGCCGATGAGCGCTACGCCGCCAGCGGGAACCACGCCAAACGGCGTCGCGAAAATCTCCGCATGACGCGCATAAATGCCGCCCGAGAAGAGGATGATACCGGCGACGAACAGGAGCGCGGCCAGGTTCAGGAAAATCGTGCCGACATGCGTGCGCCAGCCTTGCGAGATGAATAGAACGACGCCGACGCCGAGCAGCGCGAGCGAATGCATCGTGTGATAGAGCGAGGCCGTGGCGAACGGCTGACGCGACGCATCGGCCGTCACCTCATGCGCGCCGATGGCTCCGGCGGCGACCGAAAGTGCTCCGAGAACTGCCGCAATGAATATCCAGAAACGTCCCATGTTTGTCCCCCGAAACCCGCCGGCGGGTGCATACCTCCGGCCGAAACAAAATCGCCGTGCCCTGTGCGACAGGATTCCGCCGCTGGGCGCATTGAACCGGAGCAAAGCCGATGGCCCTGGCATCAGGCGTGCCGATGCGCCCTTATACGGCCACGTCCTACGCCAACGCGCCGCTGTCGTCACGGTCAATCGACGGAAGCGATTAACAGACGCGGAACGGGATGGATGCTCCGCAAGCTCGGCTGCTGGCCGTTTGCGGGCGCGCTCAACGACAATCGCAAACGCCGCCGACCGACATCGCATCCAGAAGGCGCAGCCATACAAGTGCGAGTTTGTCGTAAATCCCGATTAGAGCGGGGCCGATCGGAGTCAACAACCGATCGGGAATTTCGTTTGATGGGCGCCCATCAGGGCTTTACTGCCACGCGCGCAACTCTTCCCCATCGACGCCATAAAGAAACAGGCCGAGCGCATCGGCCTTTTCCACGATGGCCTGTTGCTCAGCCAGCAGTACGCCTCCGGCCGCGACCGCGATCCCCGCGAGCCCGGCCTCGGCAGCAAGTTCGACCGTGCGCGGCCCGATGGCAGGCATATCGAGGCGGAGATCCTGGCCTGGCTTGGGCATCTTCACCAGCACGCCTTGCCGGTTCTTGAAGCCCCAGCGGTTGAGATCGCGGCATCGCGAGAGCATGGCGTCCGTCCCCTCCGCCGCCTCCACCGCAAGCACATACCCCCGCGCGACGACCGCGCCCTGCCCGATATCGTACTCGCCTAGCGCACGGGCAACATTGAAGGCGAGCCGGATATCGGCAAGCGCTTCGGCGTCTGGCGCGGCTCCCGAGAACACACCGGCGGGGGCAAGCAGGCGCGGCGCGACCTCGTGCGCCGCCAGAACTTCGAAACCGCGCGCCTCGAAAAACCGCGCCACCGCGCGCAACACGGAGTCGTCGCCGCCACGAAGAATGCGCAGAAGCTCCGGCATATGACGCACGAAACCGGTGTCGATCCTCACGCGCAAGAGATTGGGACGACGCAAACTGCCGACGAAGACGACGCGCTCGCACCCCTCGCGGCGGAGCGCACCGAGAATGCGACCGATCTGGCCGATTCCGGCATAGCTATGCGGAAAGCTTTCGATGGTGGAGGATGCGTTGCCCTGAAGGCCGACGATGTAGGGGCGCTCGCCACGCGCGGCCGCCGCTTCGGCAACGGCGAGCGGCAGGGTGCCACCTCCAGCGACGATGCCGATGCGCGAAGCTCCTGCTGCCGCGCCGGTCTTCGCTCCCGGTTCCCCGGCCACGGCAGGAACGTTCATGCCTGAGCGCGTGGCACGCAGAACGAGCGATCCGTCTTGGCCCGCATGAACGAGACGATGCGCTGCACAGCGGGATCGTCCGCAAACATTTTCTCGACATCGTCGAGGCGCTCGGACAGCGTGCCTTCCGCCGAAAAGAGCAGCCGATACGCCTTGCGCAGCGAGTGGATCTGATCGCGCTCGAAGCCGTGCCGTTTCAAGCCGACAATGTTGAGCCCGGCTAGTGCGGCGCGATTTCCTAGCACTATGCCGAACGGGATGACGTCCGCTTCCACACCCGACATGCCGCCGACAAAGCCGTGGGCACCGACCCGAACCCATTGGTGAACCGCCGAGAGCCCGCCGAGGATGGCGTAGTCTTCGACCGTGACGTGGCCAGCGAGTGTCGCGTTGTTGATGAGGAAGACATGATCGCCAATCTGGCAATCGTGCGCAACGTGGCTACCGGTGAGAAAGAGGCAATGGCTTCCAACGCGCGTCACATGCCCGCCGCCGGCCGTGCCGCCGTTCATGGTGACATGCTCGCGAACGACCGTGTGTGCGCCTACGAAAAGTTCGCTACGTTCGCCCTGGTATTTCACGTCCTGCGGGGGACCGCCAAGCACCGCGAAGGGATGAATTTCGCACCCTTCACCGATTTCCGTCGCGCCGGTGATGACGACGTGCGCATGGACCTTGACGTTCTTGCGCAACGTGACATTCGGCCCGATTACCGCGAACGGTCCGATTTCGACGCCCTCTTCGAGCGTTGCGCGCGGATCGATCGCCGCCGAAGAATGCACCAGCATCTGTGTCATGACAGACCTACGCGCTCTAAGCGCCCTTGTTGTCGTTCGCATCGACGATCATGGCGCTGATCTCTGCTTCCGCCACAAGCTGACCGTTCACCCTGGCTTTGCCGTCGAACCGCCAGACGCGCCCGCGATTCCGCTTCTTGGTCATATGGAAGTGCACCTGATCGCCCGGCAGCACGGGCCGACGGAAACGGGCGCGGTCGATCGACATGAAGTAAACGAGCTGAGGCTCGAAATTCGAAAGGCTCGCCATGCAAAGCGCGCCAGCCGTTTGCGCCATGCCCTCAATGAGAAGGACGCCCGGCATGACCGGAAAATTCGGGAAGTGCCCCTGAAAGAACGGCTCGTTGATCGTCACGTTCTTGATGCCGATCGCGGAGCTGTCGCCATCCATCTCGATAATCCGATCGACAAGGAGGAACGGGTAGCGGTGGGGCAAAAGCTTGAGAATGCGGGTGATATCAGCCGTGCCGAGTTCCCTGCGCTCTTGCCGCGTTTCGCTTTCCAGTTGAGGCTCGGATGTGTTGGACATGCTCATGACTTCTAATCGTTGGTGTCGCCCGGATTGTCTGCGGCTTTGCGCTTAGCGAGACGCTTCAATAGCGCCACTTCACGCGCCCATGCCGCCATGGGCTTGGCCGGAGTGCCTCCCCATCGTTCGCCGCGAGGTATACTGGACGAAACGCCGCTCTGCGCGCCGATTTGAGCACCGGCTCCGATTCTGATGTGCCCGACGGTTCCGCACTGGCCGCCCATCGCCACGTAATCTTCCAGGACGGTACTGCCCGAGATACCTGTCAGTGCTGCAATAACGCAATGCCTTCCGATAACGACGTTATGGGCGATCTGAACGAGATTGTCGATCTTCGTCCCCTCGCCGATTATCGTATCCTTCAGCGCGCCGCGGTCGATGGTGCTATTCGCGCCAATCTCGACATCGTCCTGGATGATGACGCGGCCAACTTGCCGCACCTTGTAGTGGCCGCCGGGGCCCATTGCAAAGCCGAACCCGTCCTGCCCGACGCGAGCGCCCGCGTGGATGATGACGCGATTACCGATGAGCGCGTGCGTGATTGAAGCACCGGGACCGATGAAGCCGTCGCGGCCAATGGCGACACGGTAACCAATCACCGCGCCGGCCGCGATGCGCGTGCCCCGCCCGATGGATGCGCCCGCACCGATCACTGCGCCCGGCTCGATGATCACGCCATCTTCGATTTGGGCGGTTTCATCGACAGGCGAAGTGCCGGGAGCGACTTTCGGGGTGCCGGCATCGGGGAAGAACAGTTCCAGCGCGCGGGCGAACGCGCGATACGGATCGCGCGCGACGAGCGGCACTGATGTCTCCGGCAGTTGGGTGGCCGATGCCTGGGAGACGAAAACCGCCCCTGCCCTGGTGACCTTGAGCGCCGCGAGATATTTGCGATTGTCGAAGAAGGAAACGTCGTCGGGGCCAGCTTCGTCGAGCGTTCTGATCGCCACCATCTTACGCCCGCCGAGAGACAGGAACGCTTCCGGAATCGTCGCATCCGCATGAGCGACGAGGTCGAAGAGAGTGTGAGGCCCCGCGGGAGCCCAGAAGCCGGGATGATCCATGTGACGCTGGCCCAAAAATTAAAATGCTAAGCGAGCATGTGCCCGCTTAGCATCGTTGAAGGCGATCGTAAACTCCAAGGCGCGAGGCCGAAAGACGCGATCAGAACTTGGTTGCCGCACCGAAACGGAAGACCTGCGTTTCGTCGTAGCTTGCTTTGGCCAAGGCGTAGGCAAAGTCTGCGCGGAGCGGACCGACCGGCGAGTTCCAAAGGATCGAGGCGCCGACCGATGCCCGGATGTCGTTGGAGTCGAACGTTCCTATATTGCCCGGAGCGCATTGTCCGGTGCTGCTGCCTGCATTCGTGCAGTACTGATGAGCGTACTTTGAAGCATCCGACCCCCAGACAGAGCCCACATCCGCGAACACAGCACCGCCGAAGCCGAGATCGTCCGGAATGAAGGGCAGCGGGAAGCGGACTTCAGCCGTGGCTGCCCAGAAGTTCTTACCGCCGACCGGGTCGTCGGTATACTTGTCGCGCGGTCCCAAGCCAGCCGTCGCGAAGCCGCGGACCGTCTCGCCACCCTTGAAGAAGCTGTCGACGATACGGACGTTCTGATCGTCCCAGCCGCTGATGTTGCCGCCGATGGCGCGACCGACGAAGGTGATCTGCTTCGTGATCGGATAATAGCCACGACCTTCTGCGATGGAGCGGATGTAGTTCACGTCGCCGCCGACACCGGCCACATCCTGCGCGAAGGAGAAGTAGAAGCCTCGCGACGGATTCTTGCGGTTGTTGCGGGTATCGTAGATCAGCGAGTAGCCGACCGACGAAATAACGGACGTGCCCTCGATCTGCTTCACGGCGAGCGACGAACCTTCAGCCACATCGTAAACTTCATCCGACATGAGCGTGTAGTTCGTGTTGAGCCAGAGGCTGTCGATGAGCGCGAAGCCAAACCGCACGCTGCCACCAATCTTGAGGTCGGCATAACCCGCGTCGGTGTAGGACGACGAGGTGTAATCGGAGTTGCGAGCGAAGGCGTCGAGGCCGAACGAGAGGTTGCGGTCGAGGAAGCGAGGCTCTGTCCAGCTCACTTCAGCGCCGCCGCTGACCTGGCTGCCCGTAACCTTGACCTGGAGATATTGACCGGTGCCGAGGAGATTACGCTCGGTATAGGACACTTCGCCAAGGAGACCTTCGGCCGAGGAGTAACCCGCGGCGAAGGAAAGCTCGCCGGTGGACTGCTCTTCCACCACGACCGACAGCACGACACGATCGGGGGCGGAACCCGGCTCTCTGTTGACCTTTACGTCCTTGAAGAACCCAAGAGCGAGAAGGCGCAGACGAGCCTGATCGACCATGATCTTGTTGTAAGCGTCGCCTTCCGCCACGCGGAACTCACGCCGGATGACGTAATCCTCGGTGCGATAGTTGCCGACGACGTTGATGCGCTCGATGTATAGGCGCGGACCCTGTTCCACGACATAGGTCACGGAGATTGTGCGGTTCACCGGATCGCGGTCGATGCGCGGACGAACCTGCCCGAAGGCGAAGCCCTGCTCGGCAACCGACACCGTCAAACGCTCTGCGGTACGATCAACCAGCTCGGCGTTGTAAACGTCGCCCGGCTTTGTCAGAAGATTGCCGCGAACTGTTTCTGCAGCGAATGCCGGAAGCGTCGACTCGACGTCCACACCGCCGAAGAAATATTGCGGCCCCTCGTCGATGGTGAAGGTCAGGAAGAAGCCTTTGCCCTCCTGATCAACATCCGCAACCGCCGACATCACGCGCATATCTGCATAGCCGTTCTTGAGGTAGTAGCGGCGGAGAAGTTCGCGATCGAGGTTGAAACGGTCCGGGTCGTAAACGGAGGTCGGCTTCAGGAAGTCGAGGAAGCTCGATTCGGTGGTTGTGATGACGCCACGCAGCTCCGTGTCCGAGAACGACTGATTGCCGATGAAGTTGATGCCGACAACCTTCGTTTCCGGCCCTTCGCGGATTTCGAAAACGAGGTCGATACGGTTGTTGTCGAGTTCGATGATCTGCGCGTCAACTTGGGTGGCGTAGTAGCCTTGGCGACGATAGACGTCGAGCACGCGCTGAACATCCGCCTGAACCTTGGCCCGCGTGTACATTGTGCGAGCCTTGAGCTGCACTTCCGCGGAGAGCGTATCGCTCTTGACCTCGGTGTTTCCCTCGAAGGCGACGCGGTTGATCAGCGGGTTTTCAACAACCGCGATAACAACCGAGCCCCCCTGAGGGGTGATACGGACATCCTGGAAAAGACCAGTAGCGAAAAGCGCGCGCAGGCTCTCGTCGGCCTTGTAAGCGTCATAGCGCTGCCCTGCCGTGAAGGTCAGGTAGGATTTGACGGTTTCCGGCTCGATGCGGCGGTTGCCCACGACTTTTATGTCGCGAACGACGCCACCTCCCTGGGCGAACACTTCCGTTGAATAGATCGCGCCGGCCGTGACGGTCACCGTCATCGCGGCCGCGAGTAGTACGAGGGTCATGCAGACCCCACGGATTATGCTCGAGCGAAGCATCTGTTTTGTTGCCCCTATTACGCCGGATCCCCACCACAGCAGTTCAATTTGCTAGAGACTAGCAATTTGTGACGCCACGGTGGCTTGTCCCCCACCAATCAGTCTGTTTACGAACCGTCTGTTGCCCCCCGGCACCAAAACGGCAGACCACTCACTTCCCCTCAGAGACGCTAACGACGGCACACGCTTTCCACCTGCGGTGCAGGCGTTGGGCCGCGTGTGATGTCGGCTATGTTATTCCACGTCACGAAAATCATTAACATGATAAGCAAAGTGAATCCAAACTGAAAACCGATTTCCTGCGCCCGCTGGCTTAATGGGCGGCCGAGTATGGCTTCCGCGCCATAGAACAAAAGGTGGCCCCCGTCCAAAACCGGGATCGGGAACAAGTTGAAGAGCCCCACGCTGATGGAAATGAACGCAATCAACGGGATAAGGTTGACGAATCCGTCGGAAGCGAAGGTCTTCGCGACCTCCGCGATCTTCACCGGACCGCCGAGCGTGCTCGCGCAGGCGTTACCCTTGAAAAGTTGTCCAAAAAACTGGAACGGCCCTTCGATGATGCGCCAGGTGCGTTCCACGCCGATCCCGACGGACTGCGAAAGGCCGACGCTTTCGATTCGGGCGTTCTCCCGCCTCGATCCGCCCATCACGCCAAGTCGCCCGATACATTCGTTTTCGGTAAGTTCCGGCACTGCGGTGAGGGCCATGACACGGCCACCGCGATCGACCTCGATATCAAGCGTGGAGCGCGCGTTCAGCTTCACATAATAGCTGAAATCCTCGAAACTTTTGACCGGCCGTCCGCCGATGGACAGGATCTTGTCCCCCGCTTCGAGGCCCGCTTTCGCGGCAGGCGTGTTCGGCTCGACGCAAACGATTCGCGCTTCCTGATAACTGATGCCGTTCGCCAGCGCGAGACCGGCGAAGATCGCGATGCCGAGCGCGAAGTTCGCGAACGGTCCGGCGAGCACGATCAGCGTGCGGCGCCAGAGGTCGGCTGTGTGGAAATTGCCCTTGCGCTCTTCTGGCGTCAGCTTCGCGATCTCCTCGGCGGAGGCGACGCTAGACGCGTTTTCATCGCCCTTGAACTTCACGTAGCCGCCGAGCGGAACCCAGGCGAGCCGCCAGCGAATGCCGCTTCGGTCCACGAAGCCCGCGATTTCAGGGCCGAAGCCGACCGAAAAGGTTTCCACCTTCACGCCGAGCGCGCGCGCCGCGAGGAAATGGCCCAGCTCGTGGATGATGACCACAACGCCGAGCACAAGGAGGAACGGCACCGTCCAGAGGAAGAACTGCCCGAACGCCGAGGATAAATCCGAGAGAATCATTGGGAACCTTACAGCGAGGAGGCGAAAAGCGACGCGAGGGATGCCTTATCGCTTCTGAAGCTTGCCGCAACCTGCGGCTTGAACAGAAGCAATATAAGGCGTTCGACGGGGTGCTTAAATACGCGGAGCCGCCGCTTCCGCGATCGTGACGGCGGGACGAGCGGAGCTGAGCGCCGATTTGGCGATATCACGGGCGCGCTCGTCGATATGGGTGACGGCGTCGAGACTATCCGGCAGCACGCCGGCGAGCGCGGACGTCGCCATGTCGAGCGTGCGTTCGACTGCCTCGGCGATGCCGGGGAAGGAAATCTGGCGATTCAGGAAGGCTTCCACCGCCACCTCGTTCGCCGCGTTGAGCACGGTCGGCGTGTTGCCTCCGGACTTCAGCACTTCCTTTGCGAGGCGGAGCGCGGGGAAGCGCGTCTCGTCGGGCTTCTCGAAGGTGAGCGTGGCAGCCTCGGCAAGGTCGAGCCGCTTGATGGTTTCCGCCTTGAGCCGCTCCGGCCAGGCAAGGCTCAGCGCGATGGGCGTGCGCATATCGGGCACGCTCGCCTGCGCGATCACCGAGCCGTCGGTGTAATAGACGAGCGCGTGGATGATCGACTGCGGATGCACCACGGCATCGAGTTGGTCGGCGCGCACCTTGAAGAGGTGGAACGCCTCGATGATTTCGAGGCCCTTGTTCATGAGCGTGGCGCTGTCGATGGTAATTTTCTGCCCCATCGTCCAATTCGGATGCTTCAACGCATCCTCGACGCGCGCCGCCGCGATCTGCTCCTTCGTCCATGTGCGGAACGGACCACCCGAAGCGGTGAGCACGATCTTCTCGACGTAGCGCCCTTCCTGCTCAAGCGACTGAAACACGGCCGAATGTTCCGAATCGACCGGCAGCAGCGTCGTGCCGTAGCGCTCGCGCTCGTTCATGAAATAAGCGCCGGCGCAGACGAGACATTCCTTATTGGCGAGCGCCACCGTCCGGCCCTGCTTCAGAGCCGCCAGCGTGGGCGCCAGGCCCGCATAGCCGACGATGGACGCCATCACGACATCGGCATCGCGAGCACCGGCATCGACCACCGCCGACTTGCCCGCGCCGCATTCGATCCCCGTCCCGGCGAGCAGGTCGCGCAGTTCAGCGCCCGCGCTTTCGTCGGCGACTGCCGCGAATTTCGCCTTGAACTGCACGGCAAGGCTCGCGAGCTTTTTCGCGTTGCGGTTCGCCGACAGCGCCACGACCTCGAACCGGTCGGGGTTTTGTGCGAGGAGATCGCAGGTGCTGTCGCCGATGGTGCCGGTCGCACCCAGCACGCTTACGCGCTTTCGGTAACCCGCCCCATTCAATTCGTGTGCCTGCCCGTTCTTGGTCATTGATGCCTCACCAGATCAACAGCGCGCGCCCGGGCTTCAGCGGATCGGCCGCCGCCGCGATGAGGCCAGCGCCCATCGCCGCGAAAACAAGTCCGTCCAGGCGGTCGAGAACGCCGCCATGCCCGGGGATCAGCCCGCTCGAATTCTTTACGCCAAAGGCGCGTTTGATGAACGATTCGCCGAGATCGCCGCCCATCGAGACGATCGCGAGCAGAACGCTGAGCCCGGCCATGATTTCAACGGACGTATGCTCGAACCAGAGCGCGAACAGCACACCCGCAAGGCCCGCCGTCGCTGCGCCGCCTATGAAGCCTGACCAAGTCTTGTTGGGCGAGATGCTGGGCGCGAGCTTCGGGCCGCCAAGGAGCTTGCCCACGAAGAAAGCGCCGGTGTCCGCCGACCATACGACGAGAAACAGGTAGATGATGGCATGAAACCCGTAGTCCGGGTCTTGCCGGATCGCGATGAGCGCGATGGCGGGGAAGCCCGCGTAATAGACGCCCGCCGCCGACCACCATGGATCGCTCGTGAGTTCGCTATTCTTGTGCAGGCGAAAGACGAGCCAGGTTGCCAGGACGATCAGAGCGATGGCGAGCACGCGCTCCCCCATCAGTGTGGCGTAGCCCGCGGCGATGATGGCGACCGTCTGGATGACGAAGATCCGGTCTATGTTGGAACCGCGCACGACGCGACCCCATTCCCAGCTCATCAACGCGGCGGCGAATAAAATCAGCCCCGCGAATGTCGTTGTGCCGGCATAGGTCAGCGCCAAGGTCAGGACGACCATGACCAAGGCCGAATTGATCCTGAGAACCAGCTCTGAACTGAGAGGTTTGACCATTATCCTTCGCCCGTTCTGGCGGCTGCGAGGTGCGCGAGGGGCGCTATCCTGCAAGGCCGCCGAAACGGCGTTCACGCTGCTGGTAAGACGCGATCGCGCTTTCTAAAGTCTGTCTTGTAAAGTCCGGCCAGAAATTATCAACGAATAAAAACTCGGAGTAGGCACACTGCCACAGGAGGAAGTTGGAAATCCGCTGCTCGCCGCTCGTTCGGATGAGGAGATCGGGATCGGGAATCCCGGCGGTATCGAACTGTTTGGCGAACATCTCCTGCGTGATATCGGCGGGATCGATTTCGCCCGCCTTCGCCTGCTCCGCGAGACGCTTCGCCGCACGTACGATCTCATCGCGCGCGCCATAATTGAAGGCGATGATGAGTTCCATACCGGTGTTGCCGGCCGTCAGCGCCATGGCGTCGCGAAACATGGCGAAGAGGTCGCGCGGCACGCCCTCCTCGGAGCCGATGACGCGCACCTTGATGTTGTTCTGGTGGATTTCCGCGAGGTCGCGGCGAATGAACCGGCGCAGAAGCCCCATGAGATAGGTCACTTCCAGCGGCGGCCGCTTCCAGTTCTCCGACGAGAAACTGAACAGCGTCAGATAGGAAATTCCTAGCTCAGCCGCGGCGCGGACGCATTCGCGCGTGCTCTCGACCCCTCTGCGATGGCCTTCGGAGCGCGGTAGCCCGCGCTGCGCCGCCCAGCGGCCGTTGCCATCCATGATGATGGCGATGTGCTTCGGACAAGGGCGCTCATTTCCGTCGGCCAGAGCCTGTTCACGCAATCTCACTTCGAGCACCCATGATTACCGAGGCAATTTGCCGCTGAACCCGGCGGGCTCTTGCGCCTCGTTCCCGGCTCCGTCTGGCGGTACCGAGGCTACGCGCTCGACCCTGCGCCGGGCTTGAAGGGACCAAAGCTAGACCTGCATGATTTCATGCTCTTTCGTGGCGAGCAATGCGTCGATTTCCTTGATGGTCTTGTCGGTGAGATCCTGCACCTTGGTGGAGGTCTTGCCGCTCTCGTCTTCGCTGATCTTGCCGTCTTTTTCGAGCTTCTTGATCTGATCCATGCCGTCCTTACGCACATTGCGCACGGCGACGCGCGTCGCCTCGGCATATTTCTTCGCGATCTTCACAAGTTCCTGGCGACGCTCCTGGTTCAGTTCCGGGATCGGCAGTCGCAGCGTCAGCCCATCAATGACGGGATTGAGGCCGAGGCTGGACTCGCGGATCGCCTTTTCGACGCCGTGAAGATTGCTCTTGTCCCACACCTGCACCGTGATGAGGCGCGGTTCCGGCGCGTTGACCGCAGCCACCTGCTGGATCGGCATCTTTGCGCCGTAAGACGTCTGAACCATGATCGGATCGAGCAGCGTCGCGCTCGCGCGCCCCGTGCGAAGCCCGCCGAATTCGCTTTTCAGCGAAGCGACCGAGCTCTTCATGCGCTTCTCGATTTCCTTGATGTCGAAATTGCCGGTAGCCATCTCCATCCCCTTCGAGTCTTGAGGCTGTGTTTCTTTAGGCCCTGATTTATGCGTCCGCGTCGGTTCCGACAACGCTGCAAAGGGCCTCACCGCGCATCACCTTGCCGATTGCGCCTTGTTCGTGAAGCGAGAATACCACGACGGGAATCGCATTGTCGCGGGCAAGCGCGATCGCCGCGGCGTCCATCACCCTGAGATCCTGGGCCAAAACGTCCGAGAATGTCAGCCGGTCATAGCGTTCGGCGCGCGGATCCTTCTTCGGGTCGGCGGAATAAATGCCATCCACCTGCGTCGCCTTAAGCAGCGAATCGCAACCGAGTTCGGCTGCGCGGAGCGCGGCCGTGGTGTCGGTCGTGAAGAACGGGTTGCCCGTGCCTCCCGCGAGCACGACGACCTTGCCTGCCTCCAGATCTTCGACGGCGGCATCGCGCGAGAATGTGGCGCAGATTGTCGGCACCGGAAGCCCGGAGTAGATCGTCGCGGGCTGGCCTATGCGAACGAGCGTCTGTTGCAACGCCACGCCGTTCATGACGGTCGCAAGCATGCCCATGAAGTCGGCCTTCACGCGGTCCATGCCTTTCGCAGAGCCCGCGAGCCCGCGATAGATGTTCCCGCCGCCGACCACAAGCGCGATGCGCTTGCCGCTGTTCGCCAGATCGGCGATGTCGCGCGCGATGGCGTCGAGCGCCTGCGGGTCGATGCCGTATTGTCCGCTGCCCATAAGCGCCTCGCCCGAAATCTTGATGAGCGGGCGGGTAAAAGGAAGGTGCGCCATGGCTTTTCCTTGCGGCTGCGGGAGGACGGACGGCGAAGCTGCCGCCCGTTATATCGGTCTGCCGTTATTGATTTCCAGCGGCCGCCGCCACTTCCGCCGCGAAGTCGCCCTTCTCGGTGACAATACCCTCGCCGAGTTCGAAGCGAACGAAGCCCGTAACCGTGATCGGCGCCCCGGCTTCCTTCTCGGCTTCCTTCACCGCCTTCTCGACCGTGAGATCGGGATTGATCACGAAAGCCTGCTTCAGGAGGACGACCTCTTGATAGAACTTCCGGATACGGCCTTCGATCATCTGCGCGATGACCTTCTCGGGCTTGCCGCTTTCCCTTGCCTGCTCGGTGAAGATCGCGCGTTCGCGCTCCACCACTTCCGGATTTACTTCTTCGTCCTTCAGCGCGAGCGGGTTCGTCGCCGCGACGTGCATCGCGATCTGACGGCCGATCTCAGCGAGCTTCTCTGCGCTGCCCGTCGATTCGAGCGCAACGAGCACGCCGATCTTGCCGAGGCCCGGAGCCGCCTGATTGTGAACGTAGGTTGCCACGATGCCGTCGCTCACCGACAGCGCTGCCGTGCGGCGCAGCGAAATATTTTCGCCGATGGTCGCCACGAGTTCCTTGAGGTGGTCGGTGACGGACGCCGTCTTGCCCGGATATGCGGCAGCGGCGAGCTTCTCGACGTCACCGCCAGCCTTCAGCGCGAGCTTTGCAACTTCGGCCACGACCTTCTGGAATTGGGGATTGCGCGCCACGAAGTCGGTTTCCGAATTGACTTCGACTACCGCCCCGGACTTGGCTTCGGATGACACGCCGATCAGACCCTCGGCAGCCACGCGGTCCGCCTTCTTCGCGGCCTTGGACAGACCTTTCGCACGAAGCCAGTCGACGGCAGCTTCCATGTCGCCGTTCGATTCCGAAAGCGCCGTCTTGCAGTCCATCATACCTGCGCCGGTCTTCTCGCGAAGATCCTTCACCATGCCGGCAGTAATAGCAGCCATTCTCTACCTCATCTCGTTGAGCTGGAGCGCGCTCGCGCGCGCTCCGCCTTGATCGTCCTAGCTTGTCAGCTCGCGCGCCTGATCGACCCAGTCGCCCTTGGCGATCTGGCCGTTGCCGTGCAGCAGACGGTCGATTTCGTCCAGATTGTCCTGCGTGAACGCCGCGACCTGCCAGAAATGGAAGATGCCGCGCTCGTTGAGCTTCTTCTCGTGCGTCTTGGTGATACCGCGTATCTTGTTGAGGTCGTCTTTCTCGCCCTGCGGCTCGGCCAGACCTTCAAGCGTGGTTTCCGCGTCGCCTTCCTTCGTGGCGACGACGACAGGCGCCTCATCCTTGCCGTTCGTCGCAGGCGCTTCCGGAACTTCCTCAAGCGCGACTTCAGCGATTTCTTCCGCCTCGCCGATGTCGATGCCGGACACGCCCTGAGCGCGCTCAATGCCGTCGATCGCCGCGCGCGAAATCAGATCGCAATAAAGCGTGATCGCGCGGCCCGCGTCGTCGTTGCCCGGGATCGGATAGTTGACGCCGTCCGGGTTCGAGTTCGAGTCGATGATGGCGATGACCGGGATCTTGAGCTTCTTCGCTTCCTGGATCGCGATGGATTCCTTGTTCGTGTCGATCACGAACAGGAGGTCCGGCACGCCGCCCATGTCCTTGATGCCGCCGAGTTCCTGCTCAAGCTTGTCGCGCTCGCGCGTCAGGTTCAGAAGCTCTTTCTTGGTGAAGCCCTGACCTTCGCCCGACACGAGGTCGTCGAGATAGCGAAGGCGCTTGATCGAATTCGTGATCGTCTTCCAGTTGGTCAGCATGCCGCCGAGCCAGCGGTGATTGACGTAATATTGCGCGCTGCGCTTCGCCGCGTCCGCGACGGCGTCCGACGCCTGCCGCTTGGTGCCGACGAACAGGATGCGCCCGCCCTGGGCCACCACGTCGCTCGCCGTGACGACCGCCTGATGCAGCAGCGGCACTGTCTTCGACAGGTCGATGATGTGGATCTTGTTGCGCGTGCCGAACAGGTAGTCCGACATCTTCGGGTTCCAGCGGTGCGTCTGGTGACCGAAATGCACGCCAGCTTCGAGGAGCTGGCGCATCGTGAATTGGGGAAGCGTCATGGTATGTCCTTCGTCCGGTTAAGCCTCCGCGGGGCTGTGGATGGCGATGCCATCACCGGAATGCCAAAAAGGGCCGCGTAACGGCCCTGACATAATCCCCGCGTGTGAGATGCGCTTTGTATAGGGGGCGGCGGATAAAATTGCAAGAGCCGGTGGAGTTCCCGACGAGCGCCCACCCACCTCGCAACGAGTGCTCGGAGCGGCACAATTCGAGCGTCGCTCGTGGAGTGCCGCGCGTCCGAACGCGCCCACGCCTTAGCCGCACAAAATTAGCGCGCTTTCACCAGCCGGATCAGCACGTCGATACGAGCGACCTTCATGCCTTCCGGCAACTTCGGCACCGTCACCGTGACTTCGTTCTCGGGCTCAAGGTCGACGAGGCGGCCTTCTTCCTCGTAATAGAAGTGCTGATGGTCCGAAATCTTGGTGTGGAAGTAGTTCTTCGAGCCCTCGATCGCGACTTCACGCAGCAGCCCGCATTCGGTGAGCTGCTTCAGCGTGTTGTAGACGGTGGCGAGCGAAACGGCCATCTTGTTGGAGACAGCTTCGGCGTGGAGTTCCTCCGCCGTCACGTGGCGGTCTTTTTCCTTGAACAGGAGCTTGGCGAGATCGATCCGCTGCCGCGTCGGGCGCAGGCCCGCATCGCGAAGCTTCGCTTCGACCCGGCATGTCGCTTCCCTGCTGTCCGTAACCCGCACTTCTTCCGGCAGATACACCGCACCCTCCCCTATCGAACCCCGGCGCCAAGCCCAGCTTGCGCCATCTCGCCCATCGTCGCAGCGAAGCCAGAGGCTTCACGCGCTTTTTCCACTATCGCGGGCAGTTTGGCAAGAACACGCCCCAAATCCTCATCTGTGCTGGTATGTGCGAACGAGAAGCGTATCGCCCCCAAAGCGGCGGCATAGGGCACCTTCATGGCCCGCAGAACATGAGATGGCTCTGTCGAACCCGCAGCACAAGCGGAACCGGAGGACGCTGCAATACCAGCCTTATCCAGTTCCAGCAGGATCACTTCACCCTCGGCGCGGTCAAACACGATATTCGACGTATTCGGAAGCCGGTTCTCGATGTCGCCGGCAATAAACGCGCCCCCTATGCGACCGAGTGACGCAGCCTCGAAAGCGTCGCGAATCTGTCGCACGCGCTCGCAGCCGCCGCCTTGCAGGCGCCTCAGCGCGAGTTCAGCGGCCTTGCCGAGCCCGACGATGCCGGGCGCATTCTCGGTGCCCGCGCGGCGTCCGCGCTCCTGTTTGCCGCCGCGAACGAGCTGATGGAAGGGCACGCCCTTCTTTATATATAGTGCGCCGATCCCTTTCGGGCCGTGAAACTTGTGCGACGAGAGCGACAGCATGTCGATATCGGCGGCCTTGACGTCGATCGGGATGCGCCCGACAGCCTGAACCGCGTCGGTGTGGAACAGCGCGCCTACCTCATGCGCAAGTCGCGCAAGCTCCGCCACCGGGAAGATCGTGCCGGTTTCGTTGTTCGCCCACATGATCGAGGTGATGGCGGTCTTCGGTCCGAGCGCGGCGCGATAGGCGTCGATGTCGAGGCGACCCTTGCCGTCCACGCCGATGACATGCACCGTAATGCCGCGATGGCGCTGGAGATGCTGCACGAGCGCGAGGATCGCCGGGTGCTCCACGGCGGAGGTCACGATCTCGTTGCGGCCGGTCTGCGTTTCGAGCGCCGACAGAAGCGCCGTGTTGTCGGACTCGGTACCGCCCGAAGTAAAGACGATCTCGTGGCTTTGCGACGCGCCGATCAGCGCCCGCACCTGGTCGCGCGCCTGATGGATGGCCGCGCCCACTTCCTTGCCGAAGCCGTGGATCGACGACGCGTTGCCAAAATGCTGGGTGAAGAAGGGGAGCATCTCCGCCAGAACGGCCGGATCGAGCCGCGTGGTGGCGTTGTTGTCCAGATAGACCGGATGCATTTGCCCCTTCTTTCTAAAGCTAGTGGCCGCCCATCGCGGGGATGAGCCGCACCGGATAGCCGAGCTTCGCGATGATCTTGGCCTGAATGCCGTGCACAGTGACTGACGCAAGCTGACAGCCGACGCAAGCGCCCGTCATCCGCACCTTCACGAAGTTGCCCTCGACCTCAAGCAGTTCGCAATCGCCGCCGTCACGCTTTAGATGCGGACGCAGTTCTTCGATGGTTTCGCGGATGATGCGCAGTTTCGTTTCTTCGGCCGTTTCGACCGGAGCGTCGCACACAACAGTTTCGGCGCGTTCCATGACTTCGAACATTGATTAATTCCTTTTGTCAGCCGAACGATTTGCCGCAAGAACAGCTCGCCGTCGCTTGCGGATTATCGAAGGTGAAGCCCGAGCTTTGCAGGCCGATCACGAAGTCCACGGTGGTGCCTTCGAGCATCTGGACACTGTCGCGATCCACGAAGACTTTCACGCCGCGCTCTTCGACGACGATGTCCTCGGGGTTCGGGTCGGCCACGAGCCCCATCAGGTATTTGAAGCCCGCGCATCCCCCCGCGTCCACGGCGAGGCGCAACCCTTCGATGGGCGTGTTCGCGCCCTTTATGGCGGTACGAACGGCGTTTGCTGCGGCTTCCGTTAGGTAGATCATGCGGCGGAGCCTTTCTGCTGTAACCTGCATTCGCTCAAGGCAGTAGCAACGCCCGTGCCAACGCGACAAGTGGCTGCGATGCTTGATAAATGTCAAATATGAAGTGGGTCGAAGATGCCGTTTGTCGGATTTCCGACACGTCGGAAGCGGGACGGGCATCGGACGCAACGTCGCATGCGGCTTACGAGCCTCACAAGCATTTGTCTTCCGTGTGCCAGCGCTTGAGGCCAAGAATGCGACCCGCCGGGCGTGTTTTCCATGCGCGATTTCACATCGTCGCGGGCGACAACATCATGTTACATTCGGTCGAAACGCGGCGATTCATTGCCCCCGGAATGAGCGGCCGCGCTACCGAATGCCACAAGAAGAATGGCGGCGAACCGCCATCGTCTTTCGGAAACGTCCATGCGGCGAGATGACTTTTCGGCTTTTCCGCCACAGCCCCACGGGTTTGTTCCGTGATATTCGGCTGCGGAGCGGCTAAGCTTGGCCGGAACCATTGACTGAGGTTGACAGCATGACCAAAGAAGCACCGAGCATCGTCTGGACCAAGACCGATGAATCCCCGGCGCTAGCGAGCTATTCGCTCCTGCCCATCGTTCAGGCGTTCACGAAGACAGCCGGTGTTTCGGTCGTCGAGAAGGACATCTCGCTCGCGGGCCGCCTCATCGCGACCTTCGCGGATACGCTCAAGCCGGAACAGCGCCAGCCGGACGCGCTCGCTGAACTCGGCGCGCTCGCCAAGAGGCCCGAGGCGAACATCATCAAGCTGCCGAACATCTCGGCCTCGCTGCCGCAGCTCAAGGCCGCGATCAAGGAGCTTCAGGGGAAGGGGTACGATCTGCCCGATTATCCCGAAGAGCCAAAGACCGACGCCGAGCGGGAAATCAAGGCGCGCTATGCTAAGGTGCTCGGCTCGGCCGTGAACCCGGTGCTGCGCGAAGGCAATTCGGATCGCCGCTCCGCTCCGTCGGTGAAGCAATACGCGAAGAACCATCCGCACAAGATGGGCGCGTGGAAGGCCAGCTCGAAGACGAACGTCGCGCATATGGCGGGCGGCGACTTCTACGGCAGCGAGAAGTCCATCACCATGACCGCCGATGGCAGCTTCATGATCGAGTTCTTCGGCGAGGACGGACACACGCATGTCCTGAAGAAGAAGGTGCGCTATAAAGCGGGTGAGATCCTTGACGCCGCCTTCATCAGCCGCGACGCGTTGCGCGCGTTCTACGCGGATGCCATCGAGGCCGCGAAGGCCGAGGGTGTGCTGCTGTCGCTGCATCTCAAGGCGACGATGATGAAGGTGTCCGATCCGATCATGTTTGGTCACGCCGTGTCGGTCTATTTCAAGGACGTGTTCGAGAAGCACGCCGAAACCTTCAAGGACATCGGCGTAAACCCGAACAACGGCCTCGGCGACCTTTACGCCAAGCTCGGCAAGCTCCCCGAAGACAAGCGCGCCGAGATCGAGGCCGACATCAAGGCCGTCTATGCGAAGCGCCCGCAACTCGCGATGGTGAACTCCGACAAGGGCATCACCAATCTGCATGTGCCGAGTGACGTTATCGTGGACGCGTCCATGCCCGCGATGATCCGCGAAGGCGGCAAGATGTGGGACGTGGAAGGCAAGACTGCCGACACGCTCGCGATGATCCCCGATCGCTGTTACGCGACGATCTATCAGGTTATGATCGACGACTGTAAAGTGCACGGCCAGTTCGATCCGAAGACCATGGGCAGCGTGTCGAATATCGGCCTCATGGCGCAGCAGGCAGAGGAATACGGCAGCCACGACAAGACCTTCGAGATCGTGGAAGGCCACGGAAAGGTGCGCGCCATCGACGAGGACGGCAACGTCATCCTCGAACAGGAAGTGCAGCACGGCGACATCTTCCGCATGTGTCAGGCGAAGGACGCGCCCATTCAGGACTGGGTGAAGCTGGCCGTCAACCGCGCCCGCGCGAGCGGCCTGCCCGCAATCTTCTGGCTCGACCCGAAGCGCGGTCACGACGCGCAGGTCATCGCGAAGGTGCAGCATTACCTCAAGGACCACAACGTAGCGGGCCTCGACATCCGTATCCTGTCGCCCGACGACGCGATGCGCTTTACGCTTGCCCGCATCCGCAAGGGCAAGGACACGATTTCCGTCACCGGCAACGTGCTGCGCGACTACCTCACCGACCTGTTCCCGATCCTCGAACTCGGCACGAGCGCGAAGATGCTCTCCATCGTGCCGCTGATGGACGGCGGCGGGCTGTTCGAGACCGGCGCGGGCGGTTCGGCTCCCCGGCACATCCAGCAGTTCCAGGAAGACGGCTATCTGCGCTGGGATTCGCTCGGCGAATATCTCGCGCTCGGCGTCTCGCTCGAACATCTCGGCCAGACCTACAGAAACGAAAAGGCGGAGGTGCTGGCCGAAACGCTCGATCAGGCCACCGCGAAGGTGCTTGAGAACGACAAGGGTCCGGCGCGCAGAATCGGCGGCATCGACAATCGCGGCAGCCACTTCTACCTCGCGATGTATTGGGCGCAGGCGCTCGCCGCGCAGACGAAGGACGCGGCGTTGCAAGCGCTGTTCGCGCCGCTCGCGAAGACGCTGACAGAGAACGAAGCGCAGATCGTGGCCGAACTCGCTGCGGCGCAGGGACACCCCGTGGAAATCGGTGGCTATTACCGCCCGGACTTCGCGAAGGCCTCCGCCGCCATGCGGCCAAGCGCGACGCTCAACGCGGCGCTGGAGAGTCTCCGTTAAGAAGCGGCACCACGAAACTGCGCAGTCCGTCTGTTTTCACGCGAGTTTCAGGGAAGGCGAGGTTCGGCTTCCCTGAAACAATTCCAGTGTTGCTTGCCTCATGACGCCGCTTGGCTCACAAAGACAATGCGCCGCCGCCGACCTCCAAGGACTACACCATGCTTGAAGCTTACCGTGCCCACGCCGCCGAACGCGCCGCGCTCGGCATTCCCGCTCTGCCGCTCAGTCGCCAGCAGACGGAAGACCTCGTCGCGCTGTTGCGCAACCCGCCTGCGGGCGAGGAGGCGTTTCTCCTCGATCTCATCACGTATCGCGTCCCGGCGGGCGTGGACGACGCGGCGAAGGTGAAGGCGGCATTTCTCTCCGCCGTCGCGACGGGCGACGAAGCGAACGCGCTCATTTCGCGGGCGCGGGCCACGGAGCTTCTCGGAACCATGCTCGGCGGCTTCAACGTCAAGCCGCTGATCGAACTTCTCGACGATGCCGAAGTCGGCGCGGTCGCCGCCGACGCTCTGAAAAAGACGCTGCTCGTGTTCGACTATTTCCATGACGTGAAGGAGCGCGCCGAACGCGGCAACGCCAACGCGAAGGCCATCATGCAAAGCTGGGCCGATGCCGAATGGTTCACGGCGCGCCCCGAAGTGCCAGCCTCGCTCACCGTCACCGTGTTCAAGGTGAACGGCGAAACCAACACGGACGATCTGTCGCCCGCGCCCGACGCGTCCACGCGCCCCGACATCCCGCTCCACGCACTCGCCATGCTGAAGAACGCGCGCCCAGGCATCGAGCCGGACGAACCCGGCGCACGCGGCCCGGTGAAGCAGCTCGAAGCGCTGGTCGCCAAGGGCAACCCCGTCGCTTATGTCGGCGACGTGGTCGGCACCGGCTCCTCGCGCAAATCGGCGACGAACTCGGTTCTCTGGTTCACGGGCGAAGACATCCCCTACGTGCCGAACAAGCGCTTCGGTGGCGTCTGCCTCGGCTCCAAGATCGCGCCGATCTTCTACAACACCATGGAAGACGCAGGCGCGCTGCCGATCGAACTCGACGCCTCGAAGATGGACATGGGCGACGTGGTCGAGCTTCGCCCCTACGAGGGCAAGGCGCTTAAGAACGGCGAAGTCATCGCGGAATTCAAGGTGAAGTCCGAGGTGATCTTCGACGAGGTGCGCGCGGGCGGCCGCATCCCGCTCATCATCGGGCGCGGGCTGACCGCGAAGGCGCGCGAGGCGCTGGGGCTTCCGGCCTCGACGCTGTTCCGCCTGCCCGCCGTGCCGCACGACACCGGCAAGGGTTATACGCTCGCGCAGAAGATCGTCGGCCGCGCCTGCGGACTGCCGGAAGGCACCGGCATTCGTCCAGGCACGTATTGCGAGCCGAAGATGACGACCGTCGGCAGCCAGGACACCACCGGCCCGATGACGCGCGACGAGTTGAAGGACCTCGCCTGCCTCGGCTTCTCCGCCGATCTCGTGATGCAGTCCTTCTGCCACACGGCGGCCTATCCGAAGCCGGTCGATGTGACGACGCATCGCGACCTGCCGGGCTTCATTGCCACGCGCGGCGGCGTATCCCTGCGCCCCGGCGACGGCGTCATCCATTCGTGGCTGAACCGCCTGCTTCTGCCCGACACGGTCGGCACCGGCGGCGACAGCCACACGCGCTTCCCCATCGGCATCTCGTTCCCGGCGGGATCCGGCCTCGTGGCGTTTGCGGCGGCGACCGGCGTCATGCCGCTCGACATGCCGGAAAGCGTGCTCGTGCGCTTCAAGGGCAAGATGCAGCCAGGCATCACGTTGCGCGACCTCGTGAACGCGATCCCGCTCGCGGCGATCAAGGCGGGCGCGCTCACCGTCGAGAAAAAGGGCAAGAAGAACGTCTTCAACGGCCGCATCCTCGAAATCGAGGGACTGCCTGATTTGAAGGTGGAGCAAGCGTTCGAACTCTCCGACGCGTCGGCTGAGCGCTCGGCGGCGGCATGTACCGTGCGGCTCAACAAGGAGCCGATCATCGAATATATGCGCTCGAACATCGCGCTCATGCGGTGGATGATCGCGAACGGCTATGAGGACGCGAGGAGCCTCGCGCGCCGCATCGCCGCGATGGAAGCGTGGATCGCCGCGCCGAGCCTGATCGAGCCGGCCGCCGACGCGGACTATGCCGCCGTGTTCGAGATCGACCTTGCCGACATCAAGGAGCCGATCCTCGCCTGCCCGAATGACCCGGACGACGTGAAGACGCTGTCCGAAGTGGCGGGCGACAAGATCGACGAGGTGTTCATCGGCTCCTGCATGACGAACATCGGCCACTTCCGCGCGGCGGGCAAGATCCTCGCCGGCAAGTCCGACATCCCGACGCGGCTGTGGATCGCGCCGCCGACCAAGATGGACGCGCGCATCCTGACGGAAGAGGGCTATTATTCCGTGCTCGGCAAGTCGGGCGCGCGCATGGAAATGCCCGGCTGCTCGCTCTGCATGGGCAATCAGGCGCAGATCCGCAAAGGCTCGACGGCGCTTTCGACCTCGACGCGCAACTTCCCGAACCGGCTCGGCATCGACACGCGGGTTTATCTCTCGTCGGCGGAACTGGCGGCAGTCGGCGCGTTGCTCGGCCGCATCCCGACCATGGCGGAATACATGGAGCATGTCGAAGCCGTGAACAAAGCCTCGGGCGACGTCTACCGCTACATGAATTTCGATCAGATCCCGGAATTCGCGGACGCGGCGGCCTGACGGCAGCCCAACTTTACGTCGCTGGAGAGCCCCGCATCCGCGGGGCTTTTTTTTCGCATTAACGCGTCAGCTGCGCCGCCAGCGCGGGCGGCAGGCGTAGCACGCGCCCCGACAGCGACAGCAGCACGCATTGCACCTCAAGCTCGAACACACGCTCGCCGCCGCGCAGGATATGCTGCGTGAGGATGATCGTCGCCTTGGTGAAGGTGCCGTAGTCCGTGTGCACCTCAAGTTCCTCGTCGATGCGGGCGGCGCGCAGAAATTCAGCCTTGAGGCGACGCACGGCGAACACCGAGGGCTCGCCCGTCAGCGATCCATCCGCCAGTTTGTTATGATGCACGCCGAGAAGGCGCAGGAAATCGGAGCGCCCGCGCTCGCACCAACGCAGGTAGGTCGCGTGGTAGCAGCTGCCGGAGAAATCGGTGTCCTCGAAATAGACGCGCACGGGTAGAACGTGGCCTGCTTCGCCGACGCGGCCCGAAAGATCGGGCCAGTTCGTGCCTTGTCGCGGAGCTTCGGTCATGCGGTCCCCCGGATTGCAAACGCCGCGCACTCCGCCGCCCCTACGTCTGTCCAAAATCCGTACACTGCCGTCTCCGCCGCCGAACGCGCTTTCTGCCCGCTACGCGCCACCTCCACAAAAAGTAAGGCGGGTCCATGGCAGAACCCGCCTTGCGACAAAATTTAGCTCGGGCTTGGCTTCAGGCTGCGCTTCTGTTGATCCCGCCCATCGCCATCTTGTTCAGAAGAGCATCCGTTTCCTTCTCCTCTTTCAGCGTCTGCTGGAGAAGCTTCGCGGCCTCGGGCATGCCAAGCTGCTGCGCCCACGCACACAAGGTGCCGTATCGCGCAATTTCGTAATGCTCGACGGCTTGGGCGGCCGCGATCAGACCGGCGTCCATCACCTCGCCCGGCTCCGTCTCGCTCATGACTTCCTTGCCCTCCTCGACCAAGCCTTCGATAGCCTCGCAGGTCTTGCCGCGGGCCGACTTGTCGAGCATTTCAAACACCTGCTGGAGCCGCTCGACCTGGCCTTCCGTCTGATCGACGTGAAGCTGGAAAGCCTTTTTCAGTTCGGGCGTGGTGGCGTGTTTCGCCATTCTGGGAAGCGCTTTAAGGATCTGCTTTTCGCCGTGATAGATGTCCTGTAGCGTCGCGTAGAACAATTCGTTCAGGTTTTTTGCAGTTGGCATGACGGGTTTCCTTCCTTTTGCTTGCGGGCTAACGCCGTGAAAGAGAGGGCGCAAGGCCCTCTCCCAAGTCGATATTAGCGACTGGTGTTGCCGCCCATGATGCCTCCGCTGCTCGACCCATGGCGCTGGAAGCTCGGCGCGTTGCTGAGGTCTTCCTTGCTCATGTTGAGAGTGACGCGATCCGGTGAGATGCCGCCGTTTTGTTTGAGATGATTGTAGTCCACCGCGACGTTCTTCTCGCCGAGGCCGAGAAAGCCTCCGACACCGACCACGACTGCGGCAATGCGACCGTCCTTATCGATCACGAGGTCGTTCAGGTTGCCAATGGACTCGCCACTGGAATTATAGACATTCTTGTTCCAGAGATTGGCGACAAGCCATTGATCGGGGCCTTGCGTCTGACGGAAGCGCTCGGACGAGCCCATGCGATCGCTATCTCGCATCTGGCCCTCTGTGCCTTTCTGGCCCTGTGTGCCCTGTGTGCCCATCTGGCCCTGCGTCGTCTGCGCCGTTCGATCGCGGCTGGCGCGGTTCGACTCTTCTGCGCGCATCGCGCCGGGATCGCCGGGACCGCGCGTTCCGAGGCTGGACCCCGCGTTGCCGGGGGGCGAGGATTGCTGCACCTGCGGGGAAGCCTGCTCAGCCTGAGCCGCCGTCGCGAGCAACAGCACTGCCGCCGCCGTGGTAATACACTTCATGGTCGGGTTCTCCGTTTTGATGGATGGTCCTTCACGAACGCTCAAGAGCCCGTGAAGTTCCTGCGTCCGAAACAGGAACGGGCCTCATCGCGCCGTGTTCTACTGGCGTTTCCAACAACAGGAGTAAGACGATGAAGGGTGTTATGCTTTGGGCAATAGGGCTGCCGATTCCGCTTATCATACTTGGCTATATCTTCGGCTGGCTTTAAGCTTCTTGAGCGTGGCCTTATGCTGTCGATGTTTTCAACTATATTTACAGAAGAACTCGAACGCATTCGCGCTCAATCCCTTTGATAACGCGGTTTTTCGGTGTCAACGCGCGGTGGTTTCTTGCTAAGAAGCATGCATGAACGTTCTTCTCATCGGCGGCGGTGGTCGCGAACATGCGCTCGCTTGGAAGCTCACGCAGAGCCCGGCGCTTGGCACCTTTTATTGCTCGCCCGGCAATGCGGGCATCGCGCAAATTGCGGCCCCCGGGCCGACCAACCCTGACGATTTCGCGCAGGTGGCCGAATTCTGCCGCGAGGCGGCAATCGACCTCGTGGTTGTCGGCCCCGAAGCGCCGCTGGTGGCAGGTCTTGCGGATTATCTCCGCGCCGCCGGGCTTGCGGTTTTTGGCCCATCGGCCGCCGCCGCGCAGCTTGAGGCGTCGAAGTCCTTCACGAAGGCCGTCTGCGACGAGCGCGCCATTCCTACCGCCGCCTACGGCCATTTCGTGAGCCGCGAGGAAGCGATGGCCTACGCGCGAGCAAAGGGTGCGCCGCTCGTCGTGAAGGCGGACGGCCTCGCAGCCGGCAAGGGCGTGACCGTGTGCGAGACGCTTGCCGAGGCTGAAGCCGCCGTGGCGTCCTGTTTCGATGGCGCGTTTGGCGAGGGCGGTTCCTCCGTCGTGATCGAGGAAAAGCTCATCGGCGAGGAAGCGAGCTTCTTTGCGATCTGCGACGGTACGCGAGCCGTGCCGTTCGGGAGCGGCAAGGACCACAAGCGCGCGTTCGACGGCGACGAGGGCCCGAATACCGGCGGCATGGGCGTCATTTCGCCCGCGCCGCAGATGACGCCCGCGCTTTCAGAATGCGTGATGCGCGAGATCGTGACGCCGACGCTCGACGCCATGGCCGCGCGCGGAACGCCGTTTCAGGGCGTGCTCTATGCCGGGCTGATGATTACCGCCGATGGTCCGAAACTCATCGAATACAATGTGCGCTTCGGCGACCCTGAATGTCAGGTGCTGATGCTTCGCCTGAAGTCCGACCTTCTGCCGATCCTATACGCGGCAGCCAAAGGCGATCTTTCTGGCGTGGCGCCCGAGTGGAGCGACGAAACCGCGATCACTGTGGTGCTGGCGGCGGAAGGCTATCCCGGCGATTACGAGAAGGGCAGCGTCATTCGTGGGCTGAACGCAGCGGGCGCGCTTCCGGGCGTGACCGTGTTCCATGCCGGAACGAAACGCGGCGCGGACGGCGTGGTTCTGGCCAATGGCGGGCGCGTGCTGAATGTGAGCGCGCTGGGCCGCGATGCGACGGAGGCACGCGCGCGCGCCTATGCTGCGGCGGCGGCCATCGACTGGCCCGAGGGGTTCTATCGCCGCGACATCGGGCTGCGATAAACAATGCGGCGAATCTCGACGGGGTGATTGAGCGCGCGTAACCGCACCAAACGTATGCGCCGGAGCGCCAGGAGGCGGCGCGCGGTATCGCCCTCTCGGCGTTCACAGCTTTTCCCCCACGCTCTTCATTTCCATTTTCGACTCCGCACCGTGCGCGGGGTACAGTTCCGCTCTGACTGATTGAGCGCGGAGTGGTCGCGCAGAAGCGGGAGGGAGGCGAGCTTATGACGAAACCGGGCTTCATCCACCTCCACGTTCATTCCGCCTATTCGCTGCTTGAAGGCGCGTTGCCGGTCAAGGCGCTCATCAAGGCCGCCGCCGCCGATGGCCAACCCGCGCTCGCCATCACCGACCGCAACAATTTGTTCGGCGCGCTCGAATTCTCCGAATACCTGTCGGGCGAGGGCATCCAGCCGATCATCGGCTGTGCCTTGACGCTTGCGTTCCCCGCACCCGCCGACGAGACGCCGCGCCCAGGCCAGCGGCCCGACGCGCATTCGGGAACGATCGTGCTTCTGGCGAAGGACGCGGAGGGCTATGGCAACCTGATGCGGTTGTCGAGCCGGGCGTTTCTCGACTCGGGCGACGGCTCGAACCCGCATGTCGAGGTCGAGTTTCTGGTGGAGCACGCGGGCGGCCTGATCGCGCTTTCGGGCGGGCCGGACGGGCCGGCGGATCGCGCCTTCGCTGCCGGAAACGCCGCCATAGCCGAAGCGCGCCTCGCCACGCTGGCGGAGGCGTTCGGCAACCGCTTCTATGTCGAAATCCAGCGCCACGGGCTTGCCCGCGAGCGCGCGGTGGAGCCGCAGCTTCTGCGCTGGGCCTACGATAATGGCGTGCCGCTCGTCGCCACCAACGAAGCCTATTTCCCGAAGCGCGCCGTCTTCGAGGCGCATGACGCGCTGCTTTGCATCGCCGAGGGTCGCTACGTTGCCGAAGACGACCGCCGCCGCCTCTCGCCCGATCATTGGCTGAAGCCGCAAGCCGACATGGTGAAGCTGTTTGCGGATTTGCCCGAGGCGGTCGCGAACACCATCGAGATCGCGCAGCGCTGCGCGTTCCGCCCGCGCCCGCGCAAGCCGATCCTGCCGCAATTCGTGGCCGGCAGCGAGGACACGCACGAGGCTGAAGCGGCGGAGCTTCGTCGGCAGGCAATCGCTGGACTGGAACACAGGCTCGCAACGATCCCGGCCCATTTCCACGCCGCCAGCAAAGACGAATATTTCAAGCGTCTCGAATTCGAACTCGACGTCATCACGCGCATGAAGTTCCCCGGATACTTCCTGATCGTGTCGGACTTCATCAAATGGGCGAAGGCGCAGGGCATTCCGGTGGGACCAGGGCGCGGCTCGGGCGCTGGCTCGGTCGTCGCGTGGTCGCTCACCATCACCGACCTCGACCCGATCCGCTTCGGTCTGCTGTTCGAGCGCTTCCTCAACCCGGAACGCGTGTCGATGCCAGACTTCGACATCGACTTCTGCCAGGATCGTCGCGACGAGGTGATCCAGTACGTGCGCGCGAAATATGGCTCGAACCGCGTCGCGCAGATCATTACCTACGGTAAGCTTCAGGCGCGCGCGGTGCTGCGCGACGTGGGGCGCGTGCTGCAAATGCCCTACGGGCAGGTGGACCGCCTCTGCAAGCTCGTGCCGAACAATCCGGCGAACCCGGTGACGCTCGCGGAAGCGATCGAGGGCGAGCCGCAGCTTCAGGAGGCGCGCGACCGCGAAGAGATCGTGGCGCAGCTTCTCGACACGGCGCAGAAGCTCGAAGGGCTGTATCGTCACGCTTCGACGCACGCGGCGGGTGTGGTGATCGGCGACCGTGACCTCGTGGAGCTTGTGCCGCTCTACCGCGATCCGAAATCCGACATGCTCGTCACCCAGTTCAACATGAAGTGGGTGGAGCAGGCGGGCCTTGTGAAGTTCGACTTCCTCGGCCTGAAGACGCTGACCGTTCTGCAGAAGGCGTGCGCGCTGCTCGAAAAGGCGGGCAGGCCCATCGACCTCGGTCATCTGCCGCTCGACGACCGGCCCACTTACGAAATGCTGGCGAAGGGCGACACGGGCGGCGTGTTCCAGCTCGAAAGTACGGGCATGCGGGAGGCGCTGCGCAAGCTGAAGCCAGACCGCTTCGGCGACATCATCGCCATGGTAGCGCTGTATCGCCCCGGCCCGATGGACAACATCGAGACATACGTCAACCGCAAGCACGGCATTGAGGTGCCGGACTATCTGCATCCGCTCGCGAAGCCGATCCTCGAAGAAACCTACGGCGTCATCATCTATCAGGAACAGGTGATGCAGCTCGCGCAGGTGCTGTCGGGCTACAGCCTCGGCGAAGCCGACCTGCTCCGCCGCGCCATGGGCAAGAAAATCAAGGCGGAGATGGACGCGCAGGGCGCGCGCTTCGTGAAGGGTGCGCTTGAGAAGGACATTCCAGAAGCCCGCGCGCGCTACATCTTCGAGCTTGTGGCGAAGTTCGCAGGCTACGGCTTCAACAAGAGCCACGCAGCGGCTTATGCGCTGATCGCCTATCAGACGGCCTACCTGAAGGCGAACCACGCGCAGGAATTCATCGCGGCGTCGATGACCCTCGACATGGCGAATACCGACAAGCTCTACGCCTTCACGCGTGAAGCGAAGCGCAATGGCCTCGCGATACTGCCGCCCTCGGTCAACAAGTCGGCGGTCGAGTTTGAGCCCGAGGGCGACAATGCCATTCGCTACGCCCTTGCAGCCCTCAAGAATATGGGGCACGCAGCCGCAGCGCATATCGTGGAGGCACGTGGCGACAAGCCTTATCGCGATCTCGCCGACTTCATGCTTCGCATCAACCCGAAGGCGTTGAACAAGCGCGGCATCGAGACGCTTAACGCGGCGGGCGCATTCGAGGACATGGAGACGAACCGCGCGAAGGTGGCGAAGAACCTCGACAGGCTGGTGGAGTTCGGCTCGAAGGCCGCCGAGGACCGCGCGCGCGGTCAAGAGGACATGTTCGGGGGCGGGATCGCGGGCAGCCCCGCACCGCGCCTCGACCTCGCGGATGCGCCGGAATGGAGCCTCGTCGAAACGCTCGAAAACGAGCTTGGCGCGGCGGGCTTCTATCTTTCAGGGCACCCGCTCGACGACTTCACCGACCAACTCGCGCGCATGAATGTGCTGAAATGGAGCGACTTTTCGGCGCGCGTGCAGGCGCATGGCCGCGCCGAATCGCGCCTCGCGGCCACCGTCACCTACCGGCAGGACCGCAAGGCCAAGTCCGGCAACCGCTTCGCGTTCGCGGGCTTTTCCGATCCGACGGGGCAGTTCGAGGCCGTCATCTTCTCCGACACGCTGAACGTCGCGGGCGACAAGCTCGAAGCGGGCAAGAATGTGCTCGTCCATGTGGAGGGCGAGGCCGACGGCGAGGCGATCAAGGTGCGCGTGCAGGCCGTTCAGGCGCTCGACGAGGTGCTCGGCAAGATTACGAAGCAGGTGTCCATCACCGCGACAGAGCGCTTGCAGGTGGCCGAACTCGTGAAGCATCTCGGGCGCGAGGGCGGCATTCAGGTCAATCTCGTGGTGCAAATCCCCGAGGCGCAGAAGGCCGTGGAGTTCAAGCTTGGCGATAATTTTTCGATTACCGCGCGCCAGCTCGCCACGCTGAAGACGCTGCCGGGCGTGTTGCAGGTGGGGTAACGGCGCTGTTGCTGGCAGCGCGCGGCAATGCGGTAAAGCTCCCGCATTCGTTTTTGAAGGCGCGCTCACCATCGCCTCCTCGAAGCCGAGGGCTATTCCACATAGTGGGGTGCGAGCTTTCTGCTCGCGGCGCGGTCGGCCCCTATCAAAATGTAAATTCGACCGCCAATTTACCGAACAGGTTGCGCCTAGCCTGCTCGGTCCAAATGAAGCCCCACCTGCGCTCTGACGGTTCCCGTTACGAGAACCGCCGCTCGAGGCATGCCTTACACCGAAAGCTTCGCCACATACCCCGGAAGCGCGAACGCCGCCTTGTGAACGTCCGGCGTGTAGTATCGCGTGGGAATCCCCGAAGCCGCATGCCGCTTCGCGATCTCCTCCAGCGGCGTGTCGCGCAGGCTCGTGTCGTTCGAAGCCCAGGCCAGCGCGAACGGCCCGCCGAAATAGGTCGGCTGGTCCACGAGATACGTCGCACGGTCGGCGAAGATCGTGCTGAACAGTTCCATCGTGCCGCGCAGATGGTCCGGGTGCATGAATGGCAGGCCGTTCTGCGTGATGAGCACGCCCGGCTTGTTCAGCGCCCGCGCGCACCCCTCGAAAAACCCGCGCGTGAACAGCACGGCCGCAGGGCCGACCGGCTCGGTCGAGTCCACGATGATGGCGTCGAAGCGCTCGTCCGTCTCCGCAACATACTTCACGCCGTCGGCGATGATCACCTCCGCGCGCGGATCGTCGAACGCGCCTTGCGACACTTCGGGCAGGTGCTCCTTCGACAGGTCGACCACAGTGCGGTCGATGTCGACCAGCACGCAGCGCTCCACGCTCTTGTGCTTCAGCACCTCGCGCATGACGCCGCCGTCGCCGCCGCCAATGATGAGCACGCGCTTCGCACGCTCCGCGCCGAGCGAGAACAGCGGCACATGGGACATCATCTCGTGATAGATGAATTCATCCGTCGTGCTGAGTTGCACGACGCCATCGAGCATCATGACGCGCCCGAAAGTCTCGTTGTCGAAGATGATCAGATGCTGGTGCTCTGTCTGGTTCTCGTACAGCACGCGATCCGCCTTGAGCGCACAGCGAAAATTCGGATGTAGTGTTTCTTCGACCCAGCGCGTCATGTCTTGTCTCCCGGCGCGTACCCGCGCTTGAAAGCCAGGTTCTTGGTCGTCAGAACCTGAACGGTTTCACTTTTCTGATTTGTCGTTTCCATGCGGAAGGTGATGATCGCCTGGTTCGGCTTCGAAGCCGAGGGCGTGACGTCGATCACTTCGCATTCAACGGACAGTTCGTCGCCGGGACGCACCGGCCTCGTCCACGAAACCTCCGCGCCGAAGCCTACCCAGCCGCCCGCCATCGCCGGACCATTCTCGACCAGCAGGCGCATCGTCAGGCCCAGCGTGTGCCATCCGCTGGCGGCCAGGCCTTTAAAAATGCTATGCTTCGCCGCTTCCGGGTCCGTGTGGAACGGCTGCGGATCGAATTCTTTCGCGAAGGCGATGATCGCCTCCTCGGACACCGGGATTGGCCCTGCGGCGAACCGCCTTCCGATGTGAAAGTCTTCCAGATAAAGCAAAGTCTCAGGCATCGACAATCGCTCCCGCCCCTCGTTTGCTCTGGAAAATAGACTGGCGATGCGCGCGCTACAACTGGCGCGACGCATCGACTTGTGGACCGCGCCGGAAAGCGCGGTCACAGATGTGTGGCAACGGTTCGTTGCGGAAAAAGGAAACGCCCCGTCGTGCGGGGCGCCTGGAAGGCGGAATTGCCTCGCACGAGGCGAGGCTCCGCGGCCGCGCTTACGCGGCGAGTTTCATCTGCGTGGCAGCTTCCTGGCCGCGCAGGATCTCCTTGACGATGATCTCGTCCGGTTCGAACGCTTCCCGGATCACTTCGACCGCCAATTGGGGCTTGGCATGGCCGCACATGAAAAGATCAAGTGCCGCATAGCCGTATTCCGGCCAACTGTGGATCGAAATATGCGATTCGGACAGCACCGCCACCCCAGACACGCCGCCATTGGGCGTAAAATGATGCAGGTGGATATGCAGGAGCGTAGCTCCCGACACCTCGATGCACCGCCTGAAGGTTTGTTCGATGTGGTCGATATCGTCCAGCCGAGTGCCATTCAGCACGTCGACCAAGAGGTGCGTTCCGGCGAATCTCACGCCGTTGCGCTCACAGAAATAGTCTTTACGATCCTCGCCGTCCGTATGCGTGACGACAAGGGCATGCTTTTCTTCCGTTTGGGCGGTGCTTGAACCTCGATCCAAGTCCATCCCCAATTGGAAGAGGGCGTCATGGAATGCCATGATGGCGTCCTCCCCAACCAGTAGATGTCCAGATGTGAACAGGGGGGGTATTTGCATCGCATTGCCCCCCAATTCAAGAGAAAAATTGCATTCGGCCCCAAAATATTTGCCGCAGATGTTTTTGGGGGATGCCTCGAAAGGCACGTCGTCCGGCCATTTTCGCTAACACTCTAATATTGCTAAAGCTTTTTTGGGGCCTCTTTTGGAGCGGCCTTGAGCGGAGGCGACGGGTTCTTTTGAGGGGCCGCGCCCGCAACATCCGAAAAATATTTCTCAATAACTCCGCTTTCGAACGGCAATATTCTAATCACCCGAACTGGTTGTGGGTTTCGTGGCGGCGGCACGGCGAAGACGATCGTTGATCGCCTCGCCCAGCCCTTTGTCGGGGATCGGCATGACTGCGATGCGCCCGGGCTTCTCGGCGTCGAGTGCGCGCAGGCAGGCGAAAAGGTTCGCGGCAGCTTCACGGAGATCGCCCGCGCGGCTGAGGTTCATCGCGTTTTTCGGCGCGGCAGGGCCAAACCCCAGCAGGGTTTCCCCCGGCCGAGCCTCGGACGCATGGAGGCGCACGCTCGCATTCGGCGCGTAATGGCTCGCGAGCTGCCCCGGCGCGGTGACGCCGTCCCCCTCGCCGCGATCCGCGAGCGGCGCACCGAGCGCGGCTTCCACATCCTCTCGCGCGACGGCACCGGGCCGCAGCATCGTCGGGCGCGGCTTCAGCGCGACGATGGTCGATTCGAGGCCCGCGTCCGCCGCGCCGCCGTCGAGGATCATGTTCACGCGCGCGCCAATGTCTTCGGCGACGTGAGCCGCGCGAGTCGGGCTGATGCGCCCGGAGATATTTGCACTCGGCGCGGCAACGGGCACGCCCGCCGCTTCGAGGAGCGCGCGCGCCACCGGATGATGCGGCACGCGAATCGCCACCGTATCGAGCCCCGCCGTCACGAGATCGCTCAACGGCTGTTCGACATCGCGCCTCAACGGCAGCACCAGCGTCAGCGGCCCCGGCCAGAAGCGCGCGGCCAACGCGTCGGCTTCAGCGTCGAACACCGCGAAGCGCCGTGCGGCGTCGGCGTCCGGCACATGCACGATCAGCGGATTGAAGCGCGGGCGGCCCTTTGCCTCGAAGATGCGCGCGACTGCCACACCGTTGGTCGCGTCCGCGCCGAGGCCGTAAACCGTCTCCGTGGGGAAGGCCACGAGGCCCCCCGAACGCAGGATGTGCGCGGCCCTCTCGATCGCCGTTCCATCGGCGTTCTCGATCATCAGTGTTACCTTGTTCTGGAGCAATTCTGTTTAACGGGAGTACGTTTCAGATTAAGGTATTCATCTTGCGCCCTGCGGAAAACAGCAAAAACGAATGGGCGTGCCGACCCCGACTTTCCAGCCTGGAGGAGCCATGACTTATCGCGTCCCTGTCGCGGACATCGCATTCACGCTCGACCACATCGCGGGCTTCTCCCGGCTGATCGATGGCGGCCTTTTCGAAGACCTCGACATGGACACGGCGCGGGCCATTCTCGAAGAGGCCGCGCGGTTCGCGAACGAGGAACTTGCGCCGATCAACCGCGCGGGCGACACGCAGGGCGCGCGGCTCGTCGATGGCAAGGTCGTGATGCCCGAAGGTTTCACTGAAGCCTACCGGAAATGGGTCGAGGCGGGCTGGGGCAGCTTCACCGCGCCGAAGGAGCACGGCGGCCAAGGCTTGCCTGTCTCGCTCGGCATGGCCGTCGCCGAGATGTGGCACGGCGCGAACATGGCATTCGGCCTCAATCCGCTGCTGACGCAGGCGGGCGTTCACGCGCTCATCGCCCACGGCTCCGAACCCCTTCAGACGCAATATTTGCCAAAGCTTATCTCGGGCGAGTGGACCGGCTCGATGCAGCTCACGGAGCCGCAGGCGGGGTCCGATCTGCGCTTTCTCAAGACGCGCGCCACACCCGTCGGCGACGGCACCTACAAGCTCACCGGCACGAAGATCTTCATCACCTATGGCGAGCATCCAATGACGGATAATATTATCCATCTCGTGCTCGCGCGCATGCCGGACGCGCCTTTCGGCACCAAGGGCATCTCCCTTTTCGTCGTGCCGAAGTTCATCCCGAACGCGGACGGATCGCTTGGCGAGCGCAACGATGTCATGGCCGCGAAACTCGAACACAAGCTCGGCATCCACGGCAGCCCCACCTGCGTCATGAATTTCGGCGATCGGGGCGGCGCTACGGGCTGGCTCGTCGGTGAGCCGAATGGCGGCCTGAAAGCCATGTTCACGATGATGAACGAGGCCCGGCTCGGCGTCGGCATCCAGGGTGTCGGCATCGGCGAGCGCGCGTTCCAGCAGGCGCTCGACTATGCGCGCGACCGCAGGCAGGGCGCGCCCGAGAGCGGCGGCGCGGCGGATGCGTCCGTCGCCATCATCGAGCACCCGGACGTCGTGCGCATGCTGCTCAACATGAAGTCGAAGACCTCCGCAGCCCGCGCCATCGCCTACACGACCTCGGTTGCCATCGACATCAGCCACCGTGCGGCGGACGCGAGCGAGAGGAAGCGCGCGGCGAACGAAGCGGCGCTGCTGACGCCCATCGCGAAAGCCGTTTCCACGGATTTCGGCGTCGAAACGGCGTCAGAAGGCATTCAGGTGCATGGCGGCATGGGCTTCATCGAGGAGACCGGCGCGGCGCAGCACTACCGCGACGCCCGCATCGCGCCGATCTACGAAGGCACGAACGGCATTCAGGCCATCGACCTCGTCACGCGCAAACTGCCGCTCGCGGGGGGCGAAACCTTCCGCGAATTCCTCGCCGGATTGAAAGAAACCGCGCGCGAGGTTGCCTCATCTAACGACGACGGGCTGGGCCACACGGGCGAATGTCTCTGGGAGAGCATCACCGCGCTCGAAGAAACGGGCGGCTGGCTGACGCGGCAACTCGCGGAGAACCGGGCCGCCGCGCTTGCCGGCGCGACGCCGTTCCAGCGACTGTTCGGCTTCGCGGCGGGTGGCGCGCTACTCGCCAAGGGCGCGCTTGCTGCAACGCGGGGCGGCGAGAGCTATGGCCGCAACGCGGAGGCTGTCGTCCTCGAAGCGCGGCACTTCGCCGAAAGTCTGATGGGCGAAACAAGTGGATTGAAACATGCTGTCACCCACGCACACGAAACGGTAGAGCGCGGCGGCGCAGTGCTTGGGGAGCGCTAGTGTAGTGACAGCAGACACTTGATAAACGTTGCTGCATGCACCCAATAACGTGCCTGCTGTCATAAACTGCACTAAGGTTCAATGTCTTGATAGTGCTCTTGAGGCGCATACGTTTGCCTGAGAGGATGCAGCAAGGTGGATCAAACGTATGCGCCAGAGCACTAGTCCGATGGCAGAGCATGTGACTGTCGCACGCGAAGGCGCGGTGCAGATCGTCCGCTTGAACCGCCCGGAAAAGAAAAATGCGCTCACGGCAGCGATGTATGCCGCACTCGGCGACGCGCTCAAGGCGGCGCGCGAGGACGCGGACATCGGCGCGACACTCGTGCTCGGCCACCCCGGCATCTTCTGCGCGGGCAACGACATGGCCGATTTCCTCGCCGCATCGCAGGGCGGCGGCATGCTCGCCGCCTACTCGCTGATCGAAGCGCTCGCCGAACACGACAAGCCGCTCCTCGCAGCCGTGGACGGCCCCGCCATCGGCATCGGCACGACGCTGATGTTCCATTGCGATCTCGTCTTTGCGAGCGAGCGGGCAACATTCCACACACCGTTCACCGATCTCGGCCTTCTTCCCGAGGCGGGGTCGAGCCTGCTCGGTCCGCGCACCATGGGACACGCGCGCGCTTTTGAACTGCTCGTCGCAAGCGCGCCGTTCGGCGCGGAGCGAGCGAAAGAGGCGGGCATCGTCAATCACATCGTCGCATCGGAAGAGCTTGAAGCCGCCGTGCGCGCATCCGCCGAAGCAATCGCGAAGAAGCCGCGCGAGGCCGTGCGCATGGCAAAGCGCCTGCTTCGCGGCGATCCAGCTCCGCTCAAGGCACGCATGCAGGAGGAAGGTGCGCTTTTTCTTGAGCGCGTGCGATCGGACGAGGCCAGACAGGCGTTTATGGCGTTTCTACAGAAAAGCGCACGGTGACCGGGCCGGAAGGCCAGATAATTGTCTTCGCGAAGACCGCCTAAACGGGGCGGACCAATAAAAAAGATGATACAAGAACGCTAAGCAGGGGCAGTGGTTATGGGAACGCTCACCAGGAAAACCCTCTTCATCACCGGAGGCAGCCGCGGCATCGGCCTCGCGATTGCGCTTCGCGCGGCGAAGGACGGCGCGAACATCGCCATCGCGGCCAAGACCTCCGATCCGCATCCGAAGCTGCCCGGCACGATCTTCACCGCCGCCGCCGAGATCGAGCAGGCGGGCGGCAAGGCGCTGCCGATCCAGTGCGACATCCGTCATGAAGATCAGGTGCAGGCCGCCATCGATCAGGCCGCGCAACATTTCGGCGGCATCGACATCGTCATCAACAACGCAAGCGCCATCAGCCTGACGCCCACCGAGCAGACGGACATGAAGCGCTACGACCTCATGCATCAGATCAACGGGCGCGGGACGTTTCTCGTCTCGAAGACCGCCCTTCCCTATCTGAAGCAGGCCGAGAACCCGCACATCCTGATGCTGTCGCCGCCGCTCGACCTGAACCCGCGCTGGTTCGGCGGCCACGTGGCCTACACCGTCGCCAAGTACAACATGAGCCTTTACGTGCTGGGTCTTGCCGAGGAACTGAAGCGCGATGGGATCGCCGTCAACGCGCTATGGCCGCGAACCACCATCGCCACCGCCGCCGTGGCCAATCTTCTCGGCGGGGATAGCCTCATCCGCGCCAGCCGCAAGGCTGACATTCTCGCCGATGCTGCCTATCTCATGCTGACGAAGCCCTCACGCGAGTTCACCGGAAAATTCTGCATCGATGACACACTGTTGTGGGAGAACGGCAGGCGAGAATTCGATCATTATCGTATCGACCCAAGCGAAGACCTTGCGCCAGACTTCTTTATCCCCGAAGACAGCGTGCCACCTGTCTCGCTGAAGGCGCTGGTCGGCAAGAAACCCGGTTAAGCCGAAGCCCATGTCCACTCTTCTCGTCACGCATAGCTCGTTCCTCCATCACGACACGGGGGAGTGGCACCCGGAGCGACCCGATCGCATCCGCGCCATCGAGCGCGCGCTTTCGCATCCCTCCTTTCAGGATCTCTTGACGGTCGAGGCACCGCTTGCCACGCCCGAGCAGATCGTGCGTTGCCATCCGCGCGCCTATTTCGATTTCCTCGAAACGCATCAGCCGAAAACGGAACTCGTGCCGCTCGATGACGGCGACACGATGCTTTCGCCGGGAAGCTGGGAGGCGGCGCTTCGCTCGGCGGGCGCGGCAGTGTATGCGGTGGACGAGGTGATGCAGAAGCGCGCCACGAACGCGTTTTGCCTCGCACGACCGCCTGGCCATCACGCCGAAATTGCCAAGGCGATGGGGTTCTGCCTTTTCAACAACGCGGCGGTGGCGGCTTTCCATGCGAAGGCCGTGCATGGGGCCGAGCGCGTCGCGGTGGTCGATTTCGACGTCCATCACGGCAATGGCACGCAGGCGATCTTCTGGAACCATGCCGACATGTTCTATGCCTCGACGCACCAGATGCCGCTGTTTCCGGGTACGGGCGGCATCACCGAGCGCGGCGAGGCGGAAAATATCTGCAACGCGCCGCTTCGCGCCGGCGACGGCAGCGATGAATTCCGCGAGGCGTTCGAGTCCGTCGTGTTGCCGTCGCTGCGCCGGTTCTCTCCCGACCTCGTCATCATTTCGGCGGGCTTCGACGCGCATCGAAGCGATCCGCTCGCGAACCTGAACCTCTCGGAGCCCGATTACGCCTGGGTAACGCGCAAACTTGTGGATGTGGCGCGGGAACGGTGCGGCGGACGGGTCGTTTCGGTTCTGGAAGGGGGATACGATCTCTCGGCGCTCGGCCAGTCGGCGGCGGCGCATGTCAAGATACTGCTGGAATCGTTTTGAGGAATAGCAATGCCAGGTGATCCGGCTTCGGCTCAGACAGCGGCACCCCGCCCCGCCTTCGCAGACATCAAGGCGATGAGCTTCGAGGCGGCCTTGAAGGAACTTGAACAGATCGTGACCCGTCTTGAGCGCGGCGATGTCGAACTCGAGCAATCGATCGACATCTACGAACGAGGTGAGGCGTTGCGCGCTCACTGCGACCAGCTTCTGAGACGCGCCGAGATGAAGGTGGAGCGCATCACGCTTGGCGCGCAGGGCCAGCCCACCGGCACGACGCCTTTGGATTCCGAGGTTTAATGCCGCAGAGACATTAGGCTGGTCTGAAAACAGCTTTTCGCTATGGTTGGCCTCAGCTGGCAAATTTTTCGCGTGAGCTGCCCTCATTTAAAGAAATGAGCAAAATGCACCCCGGCATAATGGATGCGCAATTCCGTTGCCGTGTTGCATCGGAGCAAATGTGGCGCCAGCTTCCATGATTGCGACGAAAAATTGCGTGGCTTTACGTCCCAAACGGCATACGTTACCCGCCGAGGACTCTGAAGGAAGTGTTTAAGTGACAATCAGCAACCGTACCCCGCTCCTTGACAAGATCAAGTTTCCCCAAGACCTTCGTCAACTGGAAGCCGATCAACTTCAGCAGGTCGCAGACGAACTCCGCACTGAGTTGATTGACGCTGTTTCCGTGACGGGCGGACATCTGGGCGCTGGACTTGGTGTTGTCGAGCTTACGGTTGCTATTCATTATCTATTCGATACGCCGCATGATCGCGTCATCTGGGACGTCGGTCATCAAGCCTATCCGCACAAGATCCTGACCGGCCGCCGCGACCGCATCCGCACGCTTCGCCAGCCGGGCGGCCTCTCGGGCTTCACCAAGCGCTCCGAAAGCGAATACGATCCCTTCGGCGCCGGGCATTCCTCCACCTCCATCTCGGCCGGTCTCGGCATGGCGGTTGCGAGCGACCTGAAGGGCGAAGATGGCGGCCGCAACGTCATCGCCGTCATCGGCGACGGCTCCATGAGCGCGGGCATGGCCTATGAAGCCATGAACAACGCGGGCGCGATGGACGCGCGGCTCATCATCATCCTGAACGACAACGACATGTCGATTGCGCCGCCGGTCGGCGCGCTGTCGAACTACCTCGCGCGGATGCACTCGTCCGAAACCTTCCTCAAGGTGCGCGACATCGCCAAGAACATGGCCCAGCGCCTGCCGAAGATCTGGGAGCGCCGCGCGGCCCGTGCCGAGGAATTCACGCGCCACCTGTTCACGGGCGGCTCGCTGTTCGAGGAACTCGGCATCTATTATGTCGGCCCGATCGACGGCCACGACCTCGACATTCTGCTGCCTGTACTGCGCAACGTCCGCGACTCCGCGCATAAGGGGCCCGTGCTGATCCATTGTGTGACGCAGAAGGGCAAGGGCTACGAGCCAGCCGAGAAGGCGCCAGACAAGTATCACGGCGTGACGAAGTTCAACGTCATCACCGGCGCTCAGGACAAGGTGAAGGCGAGCGCGCCGAGCTACACGAAGGTTTTCGCCCAGAGCCTGCTCGATGAGGCGCGCAAGGACGATACCATCGTGGCGATCTCCGCCGCCATGCCGGGCGGCACCGGCCTCGACCTGTTCGAGAGCGAGTTCCCCGAGCGCACGTTCGACGTAGGCATCGCCGAACAGCACGCCGTGACTTTCGCGGCGGGCATGGCGACCGAAGGGATGAAGCCGTTCTGCGCGATCTACTCCACCTTCCTTCAGCGCGGCTACGACCAGCTTATCCACGACGTTTCCGTGCAGCATCTGCCTGTGCGCTTCGCGCTCGACCGCGCGGGCCTCGTCGGCGCCGATGGCGCGACGCATGCGGGCACGTTCGACCTCGCCTTCCTCTGCTGCCTGCCCGACTTCGTGGTCATGGCGCCGTCGGACGAGGCGGAACTCAAGCACATGGTCACGACCTCCGTCGCCATAAACGACCGTCCGAGCGCGATCCGCTATCCGCGCGGCGAAGGCTACGGCGTCGAAATGCCGGCGCAAGGCTCGGTGTTGCCGCTCGGCAAGGGCCGCGTGGTGCGCGAAGGCTCGACGGTTGCGATCCTCTCGCTCGGCACACGCCTGCACGAAAGCCTGAAGGCTGCGGACAAGCTCGCCGCGATGGGTCTGTCGACCACGGTCGCCGATGCGCGCTTCGCAAAGCCGCTCGACCTCGATCTCATCCGCCAGCTTGCGCGCCACCACGAGGTGCTCGTCACCGTCGAGGAAGGCTCATGCGGCGGGTTCGGCTCGCAGGTGCTGGAATTCCTCGCGCGCGACGGCCTGCTCGATCATGGCCTCAAGGTGCGCCCACTGACCCTTCCCGACACGTATATCGACCACGGCAAGCCGGAAGCGATGTACGAGGCAGCGGGACTGAATGCCAGCGGCATCGTGGGCGCGGTCGTTGCGGCGCTCGGCACGTCCTCGGCGATCATCGTGGACGAGCGGGCTTAGCGGCCCAGTTCCGATCGGATTCCATCGCGATCCGATCGGTGGTGGACAGCTTCAAGATCGGATCGGATTGAGATTTGACGCGTTGCCACGGTCGTCCATCGCATCACACCACTTCAAATGAACAAGGGTCGGGTAACCGCCCTTTTTTCGATTTGGCGTTTGGAATGCGGCGCGCCTTCATGGTGGCGGACAATTGTCTTGCAAATCCGACGCCGCCAATCGGGGAGGCCCCTGGTCGGCGCACGCGTGGCGGGCCAAGTCGCTTTCCAACTCCTCGATCCGCTCTTCAACCCTGTCCGCCCAAGCGCGGCAGCCCGCAGTGCCTTACCACTCGGCTAACTCCCGGCTCGCCCTAATCGGCGCACGCGTGACGAGCCCTTCATTGATCCCTTGAGGATCTCGCACATCGACCCTCGGCCCGGCCAACCCCTATCGCCCAGGGCGGGCGCGGAGAAGCTTCCTCGTCTACCCGGTCGTCCCATCAGCAAGTTCGAACATCACCTCGTTGCGGCGCATGAAGGGCAGCGTCCACGGCGGATCGTAAAACGCCAGCACCGGCTCGCCCTTGATCGCGAGGCCATGCGTCTCCGCATAGCGGCGAAGTTCGTCGGTCCTCTCCCGGATGGCGTCGTCACCCGCGAAGCCCGAAAACCGGATCGCGAGAAAACGTCGCGGCGGGATCGGCTCCAGCCGCACGCGCGAATCGGACGGCGTGGGCAGCGTCTCCATCGTCCATGCTTTCGGCATGATGAAGCGCACGGTCCAGCTCTCCCCCCCCTCGCCGCGCGCGCCGCCGCCTTGCTGCGTAACCGGCGCGGTCATGGCAATCTTCTGCTTCTGCTGCTCAACCGGGGCCGTCATTTCGATCTTCGCCTTGGGCTGGTTGGCGCCGAAAATGTAAGCCGCGATCAGCCGGAAACCTTCGTTTATGGCTTCCCGGCGCTGGCCTTTGACCTCCGCTTCCGCTGCGATCAACGGGCCGTAGGCGCGCACTTCGACGTCGCCGTCCTGCTTTTCGATGCGAAAGTCGGGCTGCTCCACGCGGCTCATGGCCGGGCCGGCGACAACGGCCGCGACCGCCACCGCGCCCAGGCCAAACGCCGCCAACAGGATCGCTCTGTGCATGACACCCTCTCGTGCTGGCGGTCACCGGTTCTGCCGCCTCGATTGAGAATCCCGCACACCCCGATGTGTTCCGTCGCGCTTCCTTGGCACGTTGCCTCGCACGTGCGCGCGAGCTAACATCCGCGCGCACCCGTCCCGCGAGGCTTCATGAAAATCCTGACGCACCGGATCGAACTCTCAACGATCGACCCGATCGAGTTTATCGACATCACCGACGAGATCCGCAAATGGGTCGCTGCCATCGGCGCAAGGAGCGGCATCGTCTCGATCACCTCGTTGCACACGACCGCGCGCGTGAACGTGAACGAGAGCGAGCCGCAGCTTCAGCTCGACATGATTACGTTCCTCAAGCGGTTCGTGGCGCGCGACGGCAACTACCGCCACAACGATGTCGCTGTCGACGGCCGCGACAACGCGCATTCGCATCTCCTCGGCCTGTTCATGACCGAGACGGAAACGGTGCCGGTGGCTGACGGCGCGCTCGTCTTCGGGCAGTGGCAGTCGATCTTCTTCGTCGAACTCGACGGCCCGCGCGAGAAGCGCACGATCCACCTGCAATTCATGGGAGATGCGGCGTGACGCCGGACGACATTCAGGGCTTTTACGCGCGTCGCGGCGAGCTTGACGCGGAAGCCTATATCGAACTCGACTTCACCTTCGAATGTGCGGGCGACCCGCGCGAGGCGGCGGCGCATCTGTGCTCCGAGCAATCGACCGCGCAATGGCGGCGCGTCGGGGTGGACGAGGACTTCCGCCCGCGCTTCGCCGCGAAGGTGCTCGAGCTTGACGCGACGCCGCGCCCCAGCGGCTTTTCCGTCCAGATCGAGCACGCACCGAAGGGCGACGTTTTCGCCTGCCGCGCCACCATCGCGCATCCGCACGGCAATTTCGGCCCGAAGATCCCGAACCTCATCTCCGCCGTGCTCGGCGAGGGCGTGTTCTTCTCGCCCGGCATTCCGCTGATCCGGCTTGAAGACATCCGCTTTCCGGCGAGCTATCTCGCGGCGTTTCAGGGGCCGCAATTCGGCATCGCGGGGCTGCGCGAGAAATTGCAGGCGTTCGGGCGCCCGATCTTCTTCGGCGTCATCAAGCCGAACATCGGGCTACCGCCCGAGCCATTCGCGGAACTCGCCTATCAGGCGTGGCTTGGCGGCCTCGACATCGCAAAAGACGACGAGATGCTGGCTGATGTGGACTGGTGTCCGCTCGCCGACCGGGCAGCGCTGCTTGGTGCGGCGCGCGAGAAGGCCGAGCGAGAGACCGGCGTGCCCAAGATGTATCTCGCCAACATCACCGACGAGGTGGACCGGCTCGTGGATCTGCACGACCTCGCAGTTGCGCGCGGCGCGAACACGCTGCTCGTGAACGCCCTGCCGGTCGGCCTCTCCGGCGTCCGCATGCTGCGCAAGCACGCGCGCGTGCCGCTAATCGCGCATTTCCCGTTCATCGCCGCCTTCGCGCGCCTGCCGCAATACGGCGTGCACAGTCGCGTGTTCACGCGCTTGCAACGGCTCGCGGGCTTCGACGTGGTCATCATGCCAGGTTTCGGCGCGCGCATGATGATGCCCGAAAGCGAGGTGCTCGACTGCGTGCGCGCCTGCCTCGAACCGATGGGGTCGATCAAGCCCGCGCTTCCCGTGCCCGGCGGCAGCGACAGCGCGGCGACGCTCGAAGGCGTGTATCGCAAGCTCGGCACCGTGGATTTCGGCTTCGTACCGGGGCGCGGCGTGTTCGGCCACCCGATGGGGCCGCAGGGCGGGGCGGCTAGCCTGCGTCAGGCTTGGGATGCAATCTCTGCGGGCGTGCCCGTGGCGAGTGCGGCGGCGGAGCATGCGGAGTTGAAGGCGGCGCTTGCGGCTTTCGGTGGGAAGTAGCGCCGTTGAGAGCGCGCGCAGAAAACGGGGAGCCAGTGACGGCGAATAGAGCCGCCTCGCGCACCGCATTTGCCGAGGGGAACGGGCGATCTGCTATTGACCGGGAGCGCCCGCGCACCTATGGTCCTAAGGCGCGCGCGGACGTTTTCCGCACGGCCGTCTTGTCTTAAGTGAGCCCATAGCTCAGCCGGTAGAGCATCTGACTTTTAATCAGAGGGTCGATGGTTCGAATCCATCTGGGCTCACCATTTAAATCAAGAGGTTACTCCCTCGATCCCCGGCAAGGTAAAGCGTCGGGGTAACAGCGAGGGTAAAAATCGCCTCGTTTTCCGTAACTCCTTCGACATCACCCTTCGCCCATTTGTCGATCGCATGAAAAATCTCGGCGCTTGTCCAACCTCCGGTGATACGAGCAAGGGGACATGTGACTCTTGGCTCGCTCCATGAATCGGTCGCAATAATAGCTTCGGCTTCCAGGCCGCGTGAAAACGTTCGGTAGGAGTCTTGGACGGATCTTGTCGTGGCGAACTCATTAGAATGGCGGTTTCGAGCGCATTTTTTTTCGTGGGCGGGCTTTGGGCAAGCCTGATGCCACATCGGAGGATTTTACCTGCCTCCTGGCAGCAAAAAGCGGTGACTGCGCCCCAGTCAGGCGGCGATCGCCATCAGCGGTTTGATGCCGATGATATTATGACCCGCGTGAAATTGTAGGCGAGCAGATGCAACGCCATTTCGGCGGCGACCTTGGGCAGCCTCTTCATCAGAAAGTGCGTCCATCGACCTCTTACCGACGGCGGGGCAAACTCTCTCAATTAGCGCCCATGGGCGGATCGCATCAACGCGCCGAGGTTCATCGGCTTCGAGATCCGTTCGGCTCCGATAGCGAAATATCCGCGCATGCTATAGCTTCGTTCGGGGAATGGCATGCGATGAGGTAGGCGATGAAGGCTGTGCTGTGCAAGTCTCTCGAAGGACCGGACGCACTTGAGATGGCAGACCTGCCCGACGCGATACCGGGTCCGGGCGAGGTCGCAATTCAAGTTACAACGGTTGCGCTTAATTTTTTCGATACGCTGATCACGCGTGGAAAATATCAGACGAAGCCGACGCTGCCGTTCTCGCCCGGCGGGGAGGTGGTGGGGCGCGTGATCGCGACGGGTGCGGGCGTCGAGGATTTCGCGCAAGGCCAGCGCGTGCTCGCCTATATCGGCTATGGCGGTTGTCGCGAGCAGGCCATTGCACCGGCCGAGCGCACGGTGGTCGTGCCGGACGGCATCGCGGACGAGGCGGCGGCGTCCATTCCCATCGCATACGGCACGGCGCTTTACGGCCTCGAAGATCGCGGACACGTGCGGGCGGGTGACGCAGTGCTCGTGCTCGGCGCGACGGGGGGCGCGGGGCTTGCGGCGGTGGAGGTGGCGGCGGCGCTCGGCGCGGAGGTAATCGCGGCGGGCACGTCGGACGAAAAGCTCAAGCTGTGCGCGGATCGCGGCGCGGCGCATCTCCTGAACCTCACCGGCGCTGACGTGAAAGAAGCCGTGCGAGCCATTCGCGGCGGCAAGGGGCCGGACGTCATCTATGACTGCATCGGCGGGCCATATGCCGAGCCGGCGCTGCGCGGCATCGCGTGGGGCGGGCGCTATCTGGTGATCGGCTTCGCGGCGGGCGATATCCCGAAAATTCCGCTCAACCTCGTGCTGCTTAAGGGATGCGATATTTGCGGCGTGTTCTTCGGCCGCCACGTGGACACCGACCCGGCCGCGTTCCGGGCACAGATGACCAAGCTGCTCGACTGGTGTGCGGAGGGCAAAATCCGCCCGCATATCGACCGCATGTTCAGCCTCGATGAGACGAAGGACGCAATCAAGTCGCTGGATGCGCGGACGATCAAGGGCAAGATCGTCGTCAAGCCGTGAGGGACGGGCCATTGAAAGAAGACAGAGATCGCAGGGCGGGCGAGGCGAGCCGCCCGGATACCGAGCCGAAGCATATCTTCGTCTACGGCACGTTGATGCGCGCGAGCCGCAGCCCCTATGCACGGCTGCTCGAAACGCGCGCGCGTTTCGTCGGCGAAGCATGCGCGCGGGGCCGGCTTTATAATCTCGGGCGGTTTCCGGGCGCGGTGTTCGACGAGGCGGCGCGGACCCGCGTTTTCGGCGAGGTGTTCCAGCTGAACGGCCCGGCGGTGCTTGCGGCACTCGACGCCTATGAGGGCTGCGGCGGCGTCGGCACCAAGCCCGACCTGTTCTATCGCACAGCGATCGAGGTGCGGCTTCATCGCGGCGGCGCGCTGGCGGTGTGGGTTTACCCCTACGCGGGAAAGGTCGCCTCCCGCCCGCTCGTCGCGTCGGGCCGCTTCCCGCTGTAACGCAAGCGTGCGTTTTTGCGACAGACGGCGCGGGTTGGCGCAAGATGCGCGGGCATGATAGACCAACCATCAACCTCAACCTTTCCACGCAAATCAGCAGAGACCGGCCATGACAGAAGACGTCTCCCCGTCCGCCACGCGCACCGAAACCGACACTTTCGGCCCCATCGATGTGCCCGCCAACCACTATTGGGGCGCGCAGACACAGCGCAGCCTCGGCAATTTCAAGATCGGCGGCGAGCGCATGCCCATTCCGCTGGTGCACGCGCTCGGCATCGTGAAGAAGGCGGCGGCGAAGACGAACCTCGCGCTCGGCAATCTGGAGCAGCCCCTGCATGACGCGATCGTCGCGGCGGCGGAAGAGGTGATCGCGGGCAAGCTCGATGCGGAATTCCCGCTCGTCGTCTGGCAGACCGGCTCCGGCACGCAGTCGAACATGAACGCGAACGAGGTGATCTCGAACCGCGCGATTGAAATGCTCGGCGGCGAGAAAGGCTCGAAGAAGCCCGTTCATCCGAACGATCATGTGAACCGCTCGCAGTCGTCGAACGACACCTTCCCGACCGCGATGCGTATCGCCGCCGCCGTCGAGGTTAACAAGGCGCTGCTGCCCGCGCTCGACCATCTGGCCAGCGCCATCGAGGCGAAGGCGGAGGAGTTCAAGGACATCATCAAGATCGGCCGCACGCATCTTCAGGACGCGACGCCGGTTACGCTCGGGCAGGAATTCTCCGGTTACGCCGCGCAGTTGCGCTTCGGCATCGAACGCGTGAAGGCTACGCTGCCGCGCCTCTATCTGCTGGCGCAGGGCGGCACCGCTGTCGGCACCGGCCTCAACACGCCCATCGGCTTCGCGGAGAAGTTTGCCGACGAAGTGGAGAAGGAAACGGGCCTGCCATTCGTCACCGCGCCGAACAAGTTCGAGGCGCTGGCGTCGAACGACGCCGAGGTGGAGCTTTCCGGCGCGCTTAACGTGCTCGCGACGAGCCTGTTCAAGATCGCGAACGACATCCGCCTGATGGGTTCCGGCCCGCGCTCCGGCATCGCGGAAATCTCGCTTCCCGAGAACGAACCCGGCTCGTCCATCATGCCGGGCAAGGTGAACCCGACGCAGTGCGAAGCGCTGACGATGGTTTGCGCGCAGGTGATGGGCAACAACGTCGCGATCACGGTTGCGGGCAGCCAGGGCCACTTCGAGCTGAACGTCTACAAGCCCGTCATCATCTACAACCTGTTGCAGTCGATCCGGCTCATCTCCGACGCGGCGGTGAGCTTCACCGACCATTGCGTCGTTGGCATCGTGGCGAACCGCGCGCGCATCGAAGACCTGCTTGAGCGCTCGCTCATGCTCGTGACCGCGCTCGCGCCGAAGATCGGCTACGACAAGGCCGCCAAGATCGCGAAGACGGCGCACAAGCATGGCACAACGCTGCGCGAGGAAGCGCTGGCGCTCGGCTATGTCTCCGAGGAAGACTTCAACGCGCTGATGAAGCCGGAACTGATGATCAAGCCGGGCGTGTGACGAGCGGCGACTGTATGGAGGCCGGGATTTCCCCGGCCTTCTTGTTATAGTCCGGCAGGAAAGTCCGATAAGGCGGCGGAGCCCGCCAGATCTTGAGCCGGTGGGCCGATGCGGAAAGTGATCGCGCATAGCAGAAGGACCGGCGGCGCAGGGCCGGCCCCCGGCGGCGGCCCGGAAACCGGCTCCGGGGATGCGGCTTTCGACCCGGCGCTTGCGTTGCCAAAAAAGCGCTCGCTCGCCATTGCCGGACATCGCACGTCGATCACGCTGGAGGACGCGTTCTGGCGGGAACTCAAGGCAACGGCCGAGGAGCAGGGTCGCACCGTCGCAGCGCTCGTCGCGGAGATCGACGCGGCCCGCGGACCGGCGGGCCTTTCGGCCGCCATTCGGGTCTATCTGCTTGGCAAAAAAGCACGCGCCGTGGCTTCGCCCCCCGAAGCGTACTGATGCGACTCGGCCCTCTCGAAAACCTCGCCGCGAATTGATCGGCGCGCGGATAGCTTCGCGCCACGTTCGTGCGTTTACTGATCGAACGGCAGAGCATCAGCGTGCATCTGCCGCGAGCGAAGAGGACGCGCATCATGGTTTTTCCCATCGGCGACGACGAAACCGGCGATGCCTCCACGCCTTTCGTGACCTATGCGCTGATCCTGATAAACATCGCGGTTTTCGGCCTCGAACTGAGCCAGGGTGAGCCTTTCATCAAGCAGTGGGCGTTCACGCCAAAGGAATTCTTCGCCGCGCCGGTCTCCGAGGCCGCGACGATACTGACCTCCATGTTCATGCATGGGGGCTGGATGCATCTCATCGGCAACATGGTCTATCTCTGGACCTTCGGCGACAATGTGGAAGACAATTTCGGCCATGTGCCGTTCATCATCTTCTACCTGCTGTCCGGTATAGCGGCGATGGCGGCGCAGGCGTTCCTGATCCCCGGCTCAAGCGTGCCGAACCTCGGCGCGTCGGGCGCGATAGCCGGCGTCCTCGGCGCGTATGTGGTGATGTTTCCGGGCGGGCGCGTGCGGCTTCTGACGCAGGCGGGCATCATCCTTGTGCCGTCGATCATCGCTATCGGCTTCTGGATCGGGCTGCAGCTTCTGAGCTTCGCGGGCGAACTCGGCAAGTCTGGCGAGCAGGGCGGCGTCGCCTACATGGCGCATATCGGCGGGTTTTTCGTCGGCATGGCGCTGACGTTGTTCTTCCGCAATCGCACGCAGCCGCGCATCGGCGGGTAAGGCAGGGCGGCCGAATCCGGGTGGTGTGAACCGGCCGCCCCGGCAAACTATTCGCGCGGGCTTTGATGCAGCGGGCCGCCGGGGCCTTCGACACCCGCGCTCAGCACGTTTTTCGGGTTCGGCGTGCCGAGCTCGTAATCGGCCACGTTGCCGAGCGTCGTATGCGCGATTTCCGCCAGCGCCTCGCGCGTGAGGAACGCCTGATGCCCAGTGACGATCACATTGCGCATGGTGGTGAGCAATTCGAACACGTCGTCCTGAATGATGGACGAGGAGTGATCCGAGAAGAACAGCCCCTCCTCGCGCTCGTAGACGTCCATGCCGACATAGGCGAGGCCGTCCTTGCGCTTCAGCGCTTCGATCACGGCTTCCGCGTTCACGAGGCCGCCGCGCGCCGTGTTGATGAGCATCGAGCCCGGCTTCATGAGCTTCAGCGTCTCCTCGTTGATGAGATGCTTCGTCTCGGGCGTCAGCGGGCAATGCAGAGAGACGATGTCGGATTCCGAGAGCAATGTCGGAAGGTCGACATATTTCATGCCAAGCGCGATGCAGGCCGGGTTCTGATAGATGTCGTAGCCGAGGATGTGGCAGCCGAAACCGTGCATGATGCGGGCGAGTGACTCGCCGATCTTGCCGGTGCCGACGATGCCGACCGTGCGGCCCTCCATATTGAAGCCTACCAGGTGGTCGAGCGAGAAATTGCCCTCTCGCACGCGGTTATAGGCGTGATTGATGCGCCGGTTGAGCGCGAGCATCAGCGCCACGGCATGCTCCGCGATGGCGGTCGGCGCGTAGGCCGGAACACGCATCACGCAAAGCCCAAGCCTCTCGGCGGCGGCGAGGTCTAGATTGTTGAAGCCCGCTGAACGTAGCGCGATGAGCTTTGTGCCGCCGTCCGCCAGGATTCGAAGCGTTTCGGCATCGAGCTTGTCGGTGACGAAGGGGCAGACTGCGACGAAACCTGCGGCGAGCTGTGCGGTGCGCCGCGAGAGCTGCTCCTTGAAGAACACAAGTTCGTGCCCGTACTCGCGGTTCGCTTCGATCAGGAATGGCGTCTGGAAGGCATGTTCGCTGAAGAAGGCAATTCTCATTAATATTCCGTCCCGTTCGAGGTTGTCGCCACGCCAATGTGCGTCGAACACACTCTCCACGCGGACCTTATCGGGAGTATGACGCAACTTAGACTAAAGTCGTAAGCGCCCTCGTCCAAATCAAGCGGCGGAACGGCTGCCATGCAGATCGGCGGCGCGGCGGCCGCGCGCAAGGAGCGACTCGCCCGTCTCGTCCCCGAAGCATGTTTCGAAGTCGTCGCATTCCGCGCAACTTGGCGCGGTGCAAAGCGAAAAGGCGGCGTCGGCGCAGATCATGCGATAGAGGAATTTCTTCCACTTCATGTCGTGCTTGTTGCGGCGGGCGAGCGGCGCGAAATGGCGCTTCATCAACTCGGAAAGGTCGCCGCGATGGCGAAGGCCGAGATCCTGCCAGAGGTGATTCGGGCGCTGCGCGCGGCGCGCCACGAGAGCGGCGAGCCGGTGCGCGAAGGGGGTTTGCCCCGTGGCGCCGCTCTTCAGGAGATCGAGGAGGCAGATTTCATCGGGGCTGCGCACGATGGCGCGGTGGCCGATGTCGCGCCCGAGCCACGCGAGCGCATCCGGGAAGCTCGAACCGACAAGATCGAGCAGATCGTCTCCATCGAGGCCGACGGCGTCCGGCAGCGGGATGTGCTCGGCTTTCGCCTCCGCAAAGGACAGCGCGAGAATACAGGCAATCACATGCGCATCGAAGGCATCGGCGGCCGGAGCTTTCGCCTCCATCAGCATGGAATAGACGTCCCGCGCGGAAGAAACGGTGAAGCTCTCGGAGGGATTCTGCACTGACATCGTCGATTTACCCGCGTCTTGCGGGCACTCCTCGCATCGCTTTCCGGCGTGTTGTCGCGAAGACGACGCGGCCCGGTTCGCATATTACAATGCAAGGAGCATGCCTGATCGTGAGGAATGTGCCGGACGGTCAAGACGCTGCCGCCGCCCGGTCATGGATCAAAGCGCCGGCGGGGTCGTCGAGAACGTCTGGCAGGCGCGCGGGCAGACGCGATGGCATGCGCTGCAACCGATGCAGTTGCCGGCGTCCGACAGGACCATGATCTTGCGCTCGAATTCGTCGTCGCAATCCTCGTCGTCATCGCCGTTGAGGGTGACGAGTTCGCCTTCGTCCGTGACGCCCTTCAGCGTCATGACACTGCGGTCGCACACCTTGAAGCAGCGGCCGCAGCCGATACAGGTTTCTGGATTGATTTCGATAAGAAATTGCGGGTCCCACTCGCGGCCGTCGCGTGTCAAGTTTGCCATGTGCGCTTTTCCTTCAGTCTAGAGAGTTTCGCCGAGCGCCTTGGAACTGGAATTAGAGGCGCTCTAAATTTGAATTTGGACATGGCAAATCGCAGGACCGGCCTTTCTGCCGGCCTTGCGAACCTGTCCGCGATTGTTTGCCTTTCGGCTTTGAAGCGGGCGTAACGCGCGCCCGCTTCGGTATTGTTGCTTACGCGGCTTCGAGCTGCTTCAGCTCCGCGCGCTTCTTTTCGAGGATCGCATAAGCGTCATGAGCCTTCTGCGCCACGTCCATGATCTGCTGCCAGTTGATCGGCAATTCTTCCGAAAGGTCATGCAGGTCCATCTTTGACTGCGTGGCCTTGGCCGAAAGCTTCTTCAGCTCCGCCTTCAACTCTTCGATAGTGCTCATGCCGCGTGTCTCCTCAGTACTTCGCCACTTCGGGAAACTTCTCGATCATCTCGACGGCGGACGCGACGAGCTTCTCGCCGTCCGAAACGAGCTTCTCGTAGTTGTCGAAGCCGAAGCGATGCACGTCGCGCAGATGCTTGTTGACGACGACAAGGCGGCCCGCGGTCAGCACCATGCGGCCGAAGCCCTCGTGATGCATCTTCATGATGGGCGAGACCATGATGCCGGTCGCGCGTTCGATCGAAAGGCCCACGGCGTTATAGAAGATTTCGAGCCGCCAGATCGTCTCCGGATCGGGGTCGCCCATGATCGGAACCTGCTTGCGCTTCTCCTTGTCGAGAATGTACGGCTCAAGCAATTCGAGATCAGTCTTCTTGTCCCACGCGCCGTAGGAGTCCTGCGCGCGCCACTGCTTCACCAGTTCGGTGAAGAACACCGATTTCGTGAGATCCTTTTCGACCGTCGCTGCGTCAGCCATGAATCGCTTCCTCCTCGTCTTCGAAATCGAGCTTGCGTTCCTTGCCCTTGAGCAGCGCCTTGCGCAGCCACGGGGGCGGGTTGCCCTTCAGAACGGTCTGAAGCTTGGCGATGAGGTCTTCGATGGCTTCCGGCTGCTGGAGCTTGATCGGATGCAGGCCCGCCTGTACCGCGCGCGCAGCGCCTGAGCCGCCGATCGACGTGACGTAGAGGATCGCGCAATCCTTGATCGCCTCGATCTTCGGCGCGAGCTTGTCGTCGTTGCCGTCCTGCCCGGTCGGCTCGAACACGAACACTTCCGCGAGCTTCGAGTCCTCGGCGGAAATCTCATACACCGCTATGTTCGGCGACCACCCGAAATGTGAATCCACGCGCTTCAAGTCTTGGGTTGCAAAAGCTACTTTCATAGCGCCCGGCCTTTCCTTGATCGTCTTTTCTTCGCTGGCATCGGGATCAATGAGCCGCAGTCTGCGTATCATCATGGCTACCCTCGCCGTGCGATGCCAACTTATCAGCCCAGGTGTCGGGCGTCGCTTCGTGAATTTCACTCATGAAGACGTTCCCGATATCGAAGATCAGCGAACGCGTGCCGCGATAGCCGACGGAGACGCGATGCGCCGCGCCGAGCCGGTCGAAGGTCGGCAGGCCGTAGCGGAACAGCGGTATACGCAAGCGCTCCGAGGCCTGTCGCCCGTGGCTGTGCGTTACGAGAAGGTCCATGCCCTTCGCGCGGTGCTCGAAATCCTCAAGGTCTCCGACGAGCACTTCCTCAGCCGGCACCTTGTGAAGGATCGGCGATTGCGTCGAAGTGACTGCCGCGCCCACGGTCGCGCCCATCTCGGTTAGGAAGCTCGCGATGCTGAAGAGCAGGTCCGGCTCCGCGCCAACCGCGACGGTCTTGCCGCCGAAGGAGAAATGCCCGTCGAGCATGGCGTCGAGAAGCTGCGAGCGCTGGCGCTTGATCTTGTTCGGCGCGGGGCGGCCGCTGATCTTCATCAGCAGCGCCATGAGCGCGTCGTTCGGTGCGAGCCCGGTCAGGCGGTCGAACACGCGGAACGGCACGCCCGTCTTCGCTTCGAGCGCAACGGCGGCGTCGCGCATCTGCTCACCGACGGCGATGGTGAAGGCCGCGCGGCCCATGCGTGCGATGTCGTTTACGCTCGCGCCGCCGATGGTGGTCGGAGAGAATTCCTCGGGCATATGGCCGTCGAGCGAGCCGGACAGGTCCGGCAGGAAGGTCGGTTCGAGGCCGAAAGCCTCGCAGATGTCGCGCAGTTCGTCGAGGTCGCCCGGCGTCAGATGCGAGCCGGGCAGGATGTTCACGCGGTTCGCCTCGCGCGCGACGCCCGGCGGCGGCGTATCGACAAGCTGCTCCACCATGCGCGTGACGGCCTTACGCCAGCCGTCCTCAAACGCGCCCTCGAAGTCGGGCGTGGAGACGTAGACGAGCTTGACGTGGTCGAGTTCGGGATGGTTCTGCCGCACGAGCTTCAGGAAGCCGTCGACGTCGTCGCCCTTGATCTCGGTAACGCCCGTCGAGCAGATGCCGATGACCTCCGGCTTCGTGCGGGTCGCGATGGTGACGATGGCCTGTTCGACGTTCTCGAAGCCGCCGAGCACGGTCGAAACCTCGCTCATGGCGGTCGTCTGCATCGGGATCGCCTCGCGGAAATGGCGCACGAACAGCACAAGCCCGAATGACGTGCAGCCCTGGCTACCGTGCAGAAGCGGCATGCATTTGTTGAGGCCGAGGAAGGCAAGCGCACCGCCAACGGGCTGGCTCATCTTCAGCGGATTGACAGAGCAGGCTTTCTTCGAGAGTTCAATGCGCGCCATTGTGTCCTCACGCAGCCTTGTTGGTGTTGGCGGGGACGACGTCCGTGTCGTTGATGCGTTTGAGAAGCGCGTCGAGATGCGGGGCGCAGGATTTGCAGCCGGTGCCGATCTTCACATAGGCGGCGACATCCTCGGCGCGCGTCAGCTTGTTCGCGCGGATGATGTCTTCGACGAAGCCGGTTTCGACGCCGTTGCAGTTGCAGAGGATCTTCGCGCGGTCCGCCTTGGCCTTCGCCTCGGCGTTGGCCGCAAGCGCGGCGGCTTCGGCGGCGTTCGCCTCATCGGCGCGCGTCTCCCAACTCACCTCATCCCACGGCGCGGCTGTGCGGACCTGCTGCCAGACGGGATTGGACAGCGCCTTGTCGATCTGGCGGACGAGTTCCACCATGCCGACATAGCCCGCATAGGCGTAGTGGCGCTCCTGATTGATGTCGAGCCACGGCATCTTCGCCTTCAGCGCGACGAACTGGGAGCGGCCGCCCGACAGCATGATGTCGGCCTTCGCTTCCTTCAGCATCGCGTACATCTCGCGCGGCTTCATGTCTTCGATCATGTGCGCGTCCTGGCCCATGATCTCCTTGATCTTTTCCTTGTCCTCTTTCGTGGACTTCTTCACGCTGGTGCCAGCGATCTCCATGCCGCCTTCCTGAAGTGCGGCGACCATCGACCAGCTTTTCACGCCGCCCGTGATGAGGAGAACGCGCTTGCCGAGAAGCCGCTCACGGAAGGTCGCGATGCTGGCCCAGGCCTTCTTTTCCTCGCGCTCGATCACCGCTTCGGTGCGGGCGAGGATGTCGTCGGGTGCGCCCTGCTTCACGAGAAGCGCGGCCATCTGGCGGAGCGTGTCGCTCATGTCGCCGATGCCGTAGAACGATCCCTCGAAGAACGGAATGCCGTAGCGCTCTTCCATCTTGCGCGCGACGTTGATCATGGCGCGGCTGCACACCATCATCGCGGCCTTGGCGCGGTGCGAGCGGGCGACTTCATGATATTTCGCGTCGCCGGAGATGGAGGCGAGGATGCGGATGCCGAGTTCGTCGAGGAGCGGCTTCACCTGCCACAATTCGCCGACGAGATTGTATTCGCCGATGATGTTGATGTCGTAGGGCGTCGTGTAGTCCGGCTCCTGCGTGCCGATGACGTGATCGAGAAGCGCTTCGCCGCCGAGCTTGTTGCCGAGGCTCTTCGAGCCGACGAAGCCGGGGGCCTGCACCGGAATGCACGGCGTGCCGAATTTCTCGCTCGCCTTCTTGCAGACCGCGTCGATGTCGTCGCCAATCATGGCGGGCACGCAGGTCTGGTACACGAAGACGGCAGGGGGTGCGTATTTCTCGACGATTTCCTTGATGGATTTCCAGAGACGCTTTTCGCCGCCGAAAATCACATCCTGCTCGCTCATGTCGGTGGTGAAGCTCATGCGGTAGAGCTGCGAGCCCGATGAAGAGGAATGTCTGTTGTCCCAGGAATTGCCCTCGCAGGCGATGGGGCCGTGCACGAGGTGGGCGACGTCGGTGATGGGCTGAAGCGCGATCTTTGCGCCGTCAAACGCGCATCCGCCAGCGGCTCCGCCGGGCTGCAACGCTTTCGAGCAACCCTTCTTGCGCTCCTTCTGGGATTTGCCCTGATTGATGTCGCAGCCGGGTTCGTTGAAAACGTCCTGGATCTTGTTCGCCACCGTGCTCATGCAAATCTCCGAAGGCTTGCGGCCGAAACCGCGTATTCCGGCGATGGCCCGCGGGAAGCGGGCCATCGCATATCGCTTAGCGGATGATGTCGAAGCTGATGTCGGTCTTGCCGGCCACGTTCGAGTGAGCGTCCATCTCGCTGAAGACCTTGTCGAGGATCCAGACGAGGACGTTCAGCGCGCCCTGATAGCCCCACACCGGGTAGCGGTGCAGATGGTGGCGATCGAAGATCGGGAAGCCGAGACGGATCAGCGGCGTGCCGGTGTCGCGCTCAAGGTACTTGCCATAGGTGTTTCCGATGAGGAAATCGACCGGGCGCGTGAAGAGCAGCGAGCGCATGTGCCAGAGATCCTTGCCCGCATACACTTCGCAATCCTTGCCGTAGGGCGAGGAGGCGAGGAGTTCGCGAACCTTCTTTTCCCACGACTTGCCGCCGTTGGTGGACAGGATCGTGGTCGGCTCCGCACCGAGTTCGAGCAGGAACGCAGCGACGCCAAGGCAGAGATCCGGATCGCCGTAAATCGCGAACTTCTTGCCGTGGATGTGGTTGTGCGAGTCGGCGATCGCGTCGACGAGGCGGCCGCGCTCCTTCTTCAGCGCATCCGGGATCGGCTTGCCGGTGAGGCGCGAAACTTCCATCAGGAACTTGTCGGTGCCAGCCACGCCAATCGGATGATTGAGCGCAACGGTTTCCTGGCCCCACGTCTTGATGTAGTCGAGCGTCTTTTCCGTGCAGTATTGCTGCATGGAGATCGTGGCCTTGGCGTTCACCGCGTTGGCGACGTCTTCAAGCTTCGTGCCGCCGTCATACATGCGGTATTCGCCATCAGCCGGCGTATCCCACACATCGCTGTTATCGCCGATGATGGTGTAATCGGCGCCGATCAGGTCGAAGATGCGCTTCACTTCGCGGAGGTTTCCGACCGTGTAGCCGTCGAAGCCGCCGAAGAAGTTGATCGACTCGTTCGGGGTGCGCTCAAGCTTCGGCGCGAGACCGGCCTTGCCGCCCCAGAAATATTCGACCACGCCCTTCATGGTGTTGTCGTAGCCGGTGATGTGGCTGCCGACGAACGCAGGCGTATGAGCGAACGTCACGTCGTAGTCCATCGGGATGGACCCTTTTTCGCGCGACGTCTTGATGAAGGCGTTCAGGTCGTCGCCGATGACTTCCGCCATGCAGGTGGTGGAAACCGCGATCATCTTCGGCTTGTACATGTTGTAGGCGTTGGAAAGGCCGTCCACCATGTTGGTAAGACCGCCGAACACCGCCGCGTCTTCCGTCATCGACGAGGAAACCGCAGAGGTCGGCTCCTTGAAGTGGCGGGAGAAGTGCGAGCGATAGTACGCCACGCAGCCCTGCGAACCGTGGACGAAGGGCAGCGTGCCCTCGAAGCCGACCGCCGCGAACACCGCGCCGAGAGGCTGGCAGGCCTTCGCCGGGTTGATCGTCAGAGCTTCGCGAGCGAAGTTCTTCTCCTGGTATTCAACCGTCTTCGTCCATTCGGCAACGCGATTCACTTCCTCATCGGGAGTGCCGTTTTCGAAGTTGTCGCGCTTGTTCTTGAACATTTCCCGGTATTCCGGTCCACGGAATAGTTGGAAATGGTCAACGACGTTTTCTGCATTCTGAACCATTGTGTGATCCTTGAATCTCTCAGCTCGCGGGCAAGCCGCTCCGGTTCGCGGTCTCCGCCCTCAGCGAGGGCGGACCGCTTTCGCGTGTGAATCGTTCGTTCCGGCTTAGAACGGCGCCTTTGTCAGGTTCCAGACCGGCGAGTTGATCGCCATATCCATGTCGCGAGCGAAGATCGCGAAGCCGTCGTAGCCGTGATACGGACCCGAGTAGTCCCACGAGTGCATCTGGCGGAAGGGAATGCCCATCTTCTGGAAGACATACTTTTCCTTGATGCCCGAGCCGACGAGGTCCGGCTTGATCGCTTCGACGAACTTCTCAAGCTCGTAGGCAGTGACGTCGTCGTAAACGAGCGTGCCGTCCTTGATATAGTGCGTCGTGCGCTGGTAGTCGTCGTTGTGCGCGAACTCGTAGCCCGTGCCGACCACTTCCATGCCGAGATCTTCGTAAGCGCCGATGACGTGACGAGGACGCAGGCCGCCGACGTACAGCATCACCTTCTTGCCTTCGAGGCGCGGGCGATACTTCGCGACGACCGCATCCATAAGCGGCTGGTACTTCGCGATGACCTTCTCGGCGTTTTCCTTGATCTTGTCGTCGAACTGAGCGGCGATCTTGCGCAGCGACTCAAGGATCTTCGTCGGACCAAAGAAGTTGTACTCAACCCACGGCACCCCGTACTTTTCTTCCATGTGGCGCGCCACATAGTTCATCGAACGGTAGCAGTGCAGCACGTTCAGCTTCGCGCGGGGCGTGGCTTCAAGCTCGGCAATCGTGCCGTCGCCCGACCACTGCGCAACAACGCGGAGGCCCATTTCTTCGAGCAGAATGCGCGAGGCCCAGGCGTCGCCGCCGATGTTGTAGTCGGCGAGGATGGCGATGTCGTATTCCGTGGCTTCGAAGCGCGCGGGCTTGCCTTCAGCCTTGTCGAAGACCCAGTCCCGAACCGCGTCGTTCGCGATATGGTGACCGAGCGACTGAGACACGCCGCGGAATCCTTCGCAGCGGACCGGAACGATCGGCTTGCCGCCATATTCCTTCGACTTCTTCTTCGAGACAGCTTCGATGTCGTCGCCGATAAGACCGATCGGACATTCGGACTGCACCGAAAGGCCCTTATTGAGCGGGAAAAGCTCCTGAACTTCGTCCATCAGCTTGGAGAGCTTCTTGTCGCCGCCGAAGACGATGTCATTTTCCTGGAAGTCCGAAGTAAACTGCATCGTGCCGAAGCTGTCGATGCCCGTCGTGCCGACGTAATAGTTGCGGCGCGAACCCCAGGAATACTGACCGCAGCCCACCGGGCCGTGGCTGATATGAATCATGTCCTTGATCGGACCCCACACCACGCCCTTCGAGCCTGCGTAAGCGCAGCCGCGGATTGTCATGACGCCGGGGATCGACTTGATGTTGGACTTCACGCCGCAGTCGGGTTTGCCGTTCTGGTAAACACCAAGATGCTTCGCACGACGCTTTGCCGTCTTGTCCGGATAAACCTTCAGCACTTCTTCAACAAGTGCCTTGTTCTTAGCCTTCAGATCTTCTGATTCTGCGAGTCCCAGGCTCATGCCGCTAGCCTTTCAAACTGGGTTTTGCGTTCCTACCGTCAGCCCTCTGGCAGGGGCTGACGGGGACGCTTAGCGAATGGGCCTTGCGGCCCGAGGGTTACGCCGCGAGTTCGGCGGCCGTCTTGCCGACGATCGACTCGTCGACCTGTTCCAGGATGCCGTGTTCCATGAGCAGGTCTTCAAGCTCGTCCATGGTGATCGGGGTCGGGATAGCACCGTTGCCCGCGTTTGCATGGACCTTGTTCGCGAGGGTGCGATAGTGACCGGCCTGACCCGAATCCGGGGCATATTCGATCACGGTCATGCGGCGCAGCTCGGCGTGCTGCACGATGTTGTCGCGCGGCACGAAGTGGATGAGCTTGGTGCCGAGCTTTGCCGCGAGGGATTCCGCAAGCTCGTATTCCTTGTCGGTCTTGCGTTCGTTGCAAACGAGGCCGCCTAACCGCACGCCGCCAGCATTGGCGTACTTCAGAATGCCCTTCGAGATGTTGTTGGCCGCGTACATGGCCATCATCTCGCCCGACATGACGATGTAAATTTCCTGCGCCTTGTTTTCGCGAATTGGCATCGCGAAGCCGCCGCACACCACGTCGCCGAGCACGTCATAGGAGACGTAGTCAACGTCTTCGTATGCGCCGTTCTCTTCAAGGAAGTTGATGGCGGTGATAACGCCACGACCGGCGCAGCCAACTCCTGGCTCCGGACCGCCCGACTCGGTGCACTTGATGCCGAGATAGCCGATCTTCATCACGTCTTCGAGTTCGAGATCCTCGACAGAGCCGTGCTCAGCCGCAAGGCTCAGGATGGTGTCCTGGGCCTTTGCGTGAAGGATGAGGCGGGTCGAGTCAGCTTTCGGATCGCAACCGACGATGAGGATCTTGTTCCCCATCTCGGCGAGCGCCGCCAGCGTGTTTTGGGAGGTAGTCGATTTACCGATACCGCCCTTTCCGTAGAATGCGATTTGGCGCAATGCCATTGCAAGTCTCCTTCAGTCCGTACGTGTCGCAACCGGCCAGTCGGCCGGAAGCGTATTCATCGCCAGTGATCGAAACGCCCAACGAGCGCCGTCGCCAACAGCTCAGGTGCGGGGCTTTTGCTCCTCGAAAGGGCGGAGCATCTGGCAGTTCCTCGCCCGCAGCCCATTAAGAGCAAGCGGCGTGCCAATCCCGAAAGAACCGTTCTAAAAAGGACTTAACGTTAGAATGTCGCAAAAGGCGGCTCCGCGGACGTGTTTCAAAGCCGACACGCCGCGCCTGCGTGTATGAAAACGGACAGGCACCGAAAGCGAACGGGCGCGGAAATTGCAGGATTGCGATAGATTATCGTCATCGGCCATCAGCAGGGAGAAGACACGATGCGTATCGGCGTCGACACATCGCGAACGGATAACAAGCGCGTCTTCGTCGTATCGGGCGACGAGGTGACGAGTGCGATCCTGACATTCATGCTGACCGACGGGAACGAGACGCACGAGTTGCGCGACATCGAGGCGGCCTTCGAGAAGGGTGCGGAATGGAAGCCGGATCTGCTGCTCGTCGATGCCGCTCTTGTGAAGGCGCAGGGGCTGTCCGTTCTTCAGGATATCGCCTATCGCTTGCCCGGCGCCAAAGTCGCCATAGTCGTGGAAGAGAAGGACAGCGGCGACGCCAAAACCTGGGTGGGTGCGGGAGCGCACGCGATCATTGCTCATCCGCTGACCATCGAGGCCGTCCGGCGACAGACCGACATCCTGCTCGGCCGCCTCAGCACGAAGCCGAAGGTGCAGCTCTTTCCGCGCATACCAAGGACTGGTTCCGGTGTGTGAAGTCTGACACGCGCTGTCGTTCTTGCGACATGTCTCCATGGCAAGTGACATAAGTCATTGAAAAGTGACCCATGCTCCTGCCAAATTGATTTGGTATGAAGGTTGCTTATCCTCCGCCACACATAGACGGGCCTGACTATGACTTATTTGAACAAGATCGGCGGTTCTCAAACCGTTGACCGTATCATCGAAGAGTTTTTCAAGCGGATGGACGCGTTGCCAGAGGCACGCGCGGTTCGCGACCTGCATCGGGAAGACCTCGCGCAAACGAAGGGCGTCATGAAACGCTACTTCAGCGAGTGGCTCAACCGGCCTGCGGGAATCGCAACACCGCTCGGGCAGTCCGGCCTGGCTTCGCGCCACGCCACCATGCCCATCGGCGCGACCGAGCGCGACGCCTGGATGCAGTGCATGCGGGAAGCCTTGCACGCGGTGGTGACTGACGAACAGATCCGCTCGGAACTGGAAGAACGGCTTTATCAACTCGCGGATCATCTCCGCAACGACGAGGAAAAATAAGAATGACGGACATCACCAACACGGGATTCGCGAAGCTTGAAGCCGAAGGGCGTTTGATGAACCCGATTCTGAAGGCGCCGACCCACAAGGCTGGCCGCTTCGGTTTTCGCGGCGACATCGCGCTGAAGTTTGCGCCGAAGCTCGCCGACGAAGCACGTCCGCCGGAGCTGAAGATCGATCAGGTGATGGCTGTCTCGCAGGAAGGCGAAACGACCCTCTCGTTCTTCACCACATACCTGCATTCTTTCGAGTATCTGAAGGACGTCGCCGACGCGCTGGGCGATGCGTTCACGCCCTCGGGCAAGTACTTCCTGTACTGCAACAATATCGACATCTCGAAAAAGTTCCGCGCGTCTTATAACGGCATCACGTTCTACATCCTGCCGATCGACGAAGCGGGCGTTTACGCCGAGATCCTCGACCTGCTCTATCTCGACAAGCAGACGCTGAAGAAGAAGGACACCGCCGGCAAGCTCGATTCGATCGCCGACGCCGCCGCCTCCTTCGACGAGAGCTACCCGGAGATCACATACGAGGAAGGGCTCGGCATCATGCTGCCGGTCCGCAACAAGTACGAGCACCGTCCGGTCTAACAAGCGGCATAGAGGTGCGCCGGAGAGCGTGGCCGAGAAGGCTGCGTCTCCGGTCCCTGCCATGGGGTCCATCATGACCATAATGCCGCGTCCCCCTCAATCGCCCCGCAGCTTCCGCTCGGCCTTCGCGGTGATCCTCGGTACGAACGAGATCGCCTCGGCCATCGCCGTCGATCTTTATCGCGCAGGCTGGAGCGCCGTCCTTTCTCACGATTCGCACCCGCCCGTGATCAGGCGGCAGATGGCCTTTCACGACGCCCTGTTTGGAGATTGCGCCGAACTCGATGGCGTCAAAGCCAAATACGCTGAAACGACGCTTGCAACCGCGATGCTGCTGGGCAGCGGCGATTGCGTGGCCGTCACGCGGCTTGGCTTGCTCGATCTTATTCCCATGGCGACCGTGCATCTCCTTGTCGACGCCCGCATGCAGGATCGCGCCGTCGTGCCGGATATCCGCCATCTTGCCGGCATCACCGTTGGCGTTGGCCCCGGCTTCAGCGTCGGCGAGAATTGCGACATCGCCATCGAGACGCAGCCGACGAAGAACGGCATCACACTTTTTGCGGGCCGCACCGCTGCGCCCGCCTCGAAGGAGCGTCGTCTCGGCGGCGTCGGAACGGAGCGCTTCGCCTTCGCGAGGTCTGCGGGGCGCTGGCATTGCGCCGTGGAAATCGGCACGCGCGTCTTCAAGAATTTTCCGGTCGGCGTCCTGAACGGCGAGGCGGTGACGGCACCGATCGACGGCATCGTGCGCGGCATCGTCCGCGACGGCACGGAGGTGCTTACCGGCACGAAAATTCTCGAAATCGATCCGCGTGGCCGTTGCGCCTCTTGGGAGGGCATCGACAAAGGCGGGCGCGACATCGCGCAGGCAATCATCACGGCGCTGACCTACGGGCAGCCGCGCCCCGCGAAGACCGATGCGGCGAAGCGGCTTTCCGCGCGGCAATCGGGCTAGGCAACATGGCGCGTGTCATCTTCTGGGAGAAGCCCGGCTGCGCGGGCAACGCGAGGCAGAAGGCGCTGCTCAAGGCAAGCGGCCATACGCTCGACGTGCGCAGCATCCTCGACGAAGCGTGGGACGGCGAGCGGATCAGGAGCTTTTTCGGCGCGCGCCCCGTGGCGGAGTGGTTCAACGTGTCTTCGCCGCGCGTGAAGTCCGGCGAGATCGTGCCCGCGACGCTTGAACCCGAGGAAGCCATCGCGCTCATGCTCGCCGATCATCTTTTGATCCGGCGCCCGCTGATGGAAGTGGACGGCCGCCGCGAAGCGGGTTTCGACGCGGAGCGCGTGCGCGCGTGGATTGGGCTTATCTACACCGCGGCGCCCGTCACCGATACCTGCGTGCAGGAAACGGCGCGTGCTGCTGGCAAGCCCGAGCCCGATTGCTCGACACCCGATTGACGCATGCCCCAACGCCGGGCTGGCAATCGTTTTACGATATCGCCTTGCGCAACAGCCCCCATACAAAATTTAGCAGGAACGCTGCGCCGATGGCGTAGACGACAAACAACAGCCCCTTGGCAAGCGGCCCGCTGGCAAGCACCGCTGCGATATGCTGCGCGCCCGTTCCAAGGCCGTCGTAAAACATCGGAACCGCATTGCCGAGATAGAGGTCTCCGGCTTTCGCGAAAAGGCGGCTGATCGCGTCATCGCCCCAGAATGGCGACAGGCCGTCGTTGCAAATCTCGCCCGGCTTGCAGTTGGCGGCCGGAGCGAACGGCTTGAAGGAGCGTTTCAACTCGGCGCGGATCGCGTCGGTCATCATCACCTCGTCCGCGCTTTGCGGCTGCGCTTCGCCGCGATAGAGCGCCACCACGCGCTCCGGCGTCTTGCGATATTCGCGCGCGAGATCCTGCGCCGCATCATCGAGCGAGCATCCGCGATTCAGCAGAAAAACGCGGTAGTTGTCTTCCGTCAGTGGTGCGCTTTTGCCGGGGCAAGCATAGTCGTAGGCGTAAAAGAACGTCGCGGAATAGCCGTAGCCCGCCGCCCACGGCAGGATGAAGGTCGCCGCGAGGACGAGGGACACGAGGCCAAGCGCTCCGACTGCCAGACCGGAAAGGATTTTCATGCGCTTGCCCCTTGCGATGCGATTCGCCACCGTGGTCGCCAACGCACGACGCGGCGCGCCCCTCCGAGACAGTGGCGCATCATGCCGCACACGGAAAAATCACATTGTCTTGGGCGAGGCTTGGCGCTCGTTCGATCATCGCGCGGCGCGCAAAAAAAGCGCCGCTCGTGCGGCGCTTCCATGGGTCTAGCAGCTGATAAGAAAGGTCAGCTCGTGGTCGCCGTCGACGCCGAGCGCTCCATGCGCTTTCTCTCGTTCGAATCGAGATAGCGCTTGCGCAGGCGGATCGACTTCGGCGTCACCTCGACGAGTTCGTCGTCCTGAATATAGGCGAGCGCCTTTTCAAGCGGCATTCTGATCGGCGGCGTCAGGCGTACCGCCTCGTCCTTGCTCGTCGTGCGGATATTGGTAAGCTGCTTGCCCTTGATGACGTTCACTTCGAGATCGTTTTCGCGGGTGTGCTCGCCGACGATCATGCCGGGATAAACCTTCGTCTGCGGATCGATCATCATCGGCCCACGATCTTCAAGGTTCCAAAGCGCGTAGGCGACGGCCTCGCCCGTGCTGTTCGAGATGAGGACGCCCGCGCGGCGCCCCTGAATGTCGCCCTTGTGCGGCATGTAGTTATGGAACAGCCGGTTCATGATGGCCGTGCCGCGCGTGTCGGTGAGAAGCTCGCCCTGATAGCCGATGAGGCCGCGCGTCGGCACGTAGAAGGTCAGCCGCTGACGCCCGCCGCCCGAAGGCCGCATGTCGATAAGCTCCCCGCGCCGCTCGGACAGCTTGGAGACGACCGCGCCGGAGTGCTCTTCGTCGACGTCGATGATGACTTCCTCGACCGGTTCAAGTCGCTGGCCCGTCTCCGGGTCGGTCGAAAACACCACGCGAGGGCGCGACACCGTCAGTTCGAAGCCTTCGCGGCGCATCGTCTCGATCAGAATGCCAAGCTGGAGTTCGCCACGGCCGGAAACCTCCAGGGCGTCAGCGTCCGGCGTCTCGACGATGCGCAGCGCCACATTGCCTTCCGCCTCGCGAAACAGACGCTCGCGGATCACGCGGCTCTGCACCTTGTCGCCTTCAAGACCGGCGAACGGCCCGTCATTAATGCGGAAGGTCATGGTCAGCGTCGGCGGGTCGATGGGCTGCGCTTCGATCGGGTGCGTCTCGGACATATCGCAAATCGTGTCGGCCACGGTGGCCTTGGTCAGGCCCGAGATGGCGATGATGTCGCCCGCCGTGCCCTCGTCGATGGGCGTGCGCTCAAGGCCGCGAAAGCCTAGCACCTTGGAGATGCGGCCCTGCTCGATCACCTTGCCGTCGCGTGACAGGGCCTTGATGGCCTGATTGGGCTTTACGACGCCGTTCGACACGCGGCCGGTGAGGATGCGGCCAAGGAAAGGATCGGCTTCGATGGTGGTCGCCAGCATGCGGAACGGACCGCCATCGGCCTTGGGCGGTGAAAAATGCTTCAGCACGAGGTCGAACAGCGGGGCCATGCTTTCCTTCGGGCCATGCGGATCGACGGCCATCCAGCCCTGCTTCGCGGAGCCGTAGAGAATCGGGAATTCAAGCTGTTCTTCTGTCGCGTCGAGGTTCGCGAACAGGTCGAACACTTCGTTCACGACTTCGACATGGCGCTCTTCAGGCTTGTCGATCTTGTTGATTGCGACGATGGGGCGAAGGCCGATCTTCAGCGCTTTCGACACCACGAATTTCGTCTGCGGCATCGGGCCTTCGGCCGCGTCCACCAGCACGATCGCGCCATCCACCATGTTCAGGATACGCTCCACCTCGCCGCCGAAGTCGGCGTGGCCGGGCGTGTCCACGATGTTGATGCGCGTGTCCTTCCAGTTGATGGAGGTCACCTTCGCGAGGATCGTGATGCCGCGTTCGCGTTCGAGGTCGTTCGAGTCCATCGCTCGTTCGGCGACGCGCTGATTATCGCGAAACGAACCGGATTGCTTCAGAAGCACGTCGATAAGCGTCGTCTTGCCATGGTCAACGTGGGCAATAATGGCGATGTTGCGCAAGTCCATGCCGAGCCGCGCCTTTCTTTCCGTCGTGTTGCAATGCGAGATTTGGGGCTAGATGTGCGGCAAAGGCACGCCCACGTCAATGAGAATGCTCGCGAACGGGCTGTGTTTCACCCGCCTCCCGTGCCTGCTTGTCTTCGGCTGCCCTTGAAAATCTGCGCCTTATCGGGATCATGGCGAGGCTCAGGCCAGCAAGTCCGATGAGCGCGCCGAGGATTTCGGGCGTCATGATGGCGCTGAACGAGATCGTTTCGCCCCGGTCGAGGATCGAGCCGAGACCCGCGCCGGACATCGAATAAACCGCCGTGCCCGGCATGATGCCGAAGAACGTCGTCAGCACGAAGGTGGATAAGCGCACGCCCGCAAAGGCAGGCACGATATTCACGAGGAAAAACGGGAACAGCGGCACGAGGCGCAGCACGAGCAGATAGGACCAGGCGTTCGCGCGGATCTCGCGCACGAGCTTTTGGCCCGTCGCGCCGAAGCGATCGATGAGCGTGTCGCCCGCCAGCGCCCGCGCCAGAAGAAAGACGAGCGCCGCGCCCGCCGTCGCTCCGACCACGGTCAGGATCGTGCCCGCAACCGCGCCGAACAGGAAGCCGCCGGTGAGTGTCAGCAGCACGGCAGACGGCAGCGACATCGCCACCACGAAAATGTAAAGCGCGACATACGCGGCGGCGGATAGCGCGTAATGCTCTGCGACGAAGGCCAGTATCTCCTGCCGGTGCGCTTTCAGATGCGAGAAGGTAAGAAAGCTCGGCCAGCCGATGACATGCACCGTGATCGCAAGGCCGATTGCCACGAGTGCGAGCCAGAACAGCGGGTTTTTCAGTCGAGCGCGCATCAGCCAGCGGCCCGCGCCGAGCCGCAGGAGCCGCCGCCGAGCACGCAGAACGTCGCGCACCACGGATGCACGAGCGGTACCGCGCGGGCCGCTTCGTCGAGCGTTGCGCCGAGTTCAAATCGCTCGTCATACGGCAGCAGCGTGCACGCGACGACAGCGGGCCGCGCCGCGCCTTTGCGCTTCACGATCATGCGCGCGTTCGAGCACATTACGTCGTCTGGTGTCTTGCGAAGGATGCCCCAGCAGGCTTCGGTGATTTCGGGCGGCGAAACATCGGTGCGCATTTCGGGCAAGAGCACGAGCACCTGCGGGTCGTCGCAGTCGAGCACGATGCGGCGCTTAGCGAACAGCGCCGCGAAGCCGCGCCGGAGCGAATGCTCGTCGTCGCCCTGAAGCGACCGCGCAGCGATCTCCACGCGAACGCCCGCGTTCCACAGCCATTCCAGCCAGTCGAGCGCGCGGGCGAAGGTCGCGCCGCCGCGCTCGCGGTCGTGCACGCCGTCGCGGAAATCGTCGAGCGACACGCGCATGCGAAGGCGCGGACCGTGGACCGCCGCGAGGCGCGCGATGTCGGCCTTGTGGTGTTCCATGGGCTTCAGCGCGTTGGTGAGTGTCAGCGTTTCAAAGCCGCGCGCGAGCGTCTCCTCAAGGATGGCGATGAAGTCTGCATTCATGAACGGTTCGCCGCCAGTGAATCCGACGAGCGAAACCGGAAGCGGCAGGCGCGCCATCTCTTCGAGAAAGGGCACCGCGTCGGCAAGGGTCAGCCAGGCGAGCCGGTCGTTCTTGGGCGAGCTTTCGATGTAGCAATGCTCGCAGGCGATGTTGCACAGCGTCCCGGTGTTGAACCACACCGTATCGAGGCGCGTCAGCGGCACCGAGGCACGCCGCTCGCCCTTCGCGGTCCAGACGGGATCGGCGAACTTCTCCGTCGCGCTCGATTGTCGGCTGTTCGATGCGGATGCGGCCTGATGCATTGGGGCTCCGTATGATTCACATGCGGATAAGGGATGCGGCGGACGCCCCGCCAAGCGATTTCACGCCGACTTGACCATTTCCGCCATTGGAGCAAGTTTTTTGAACCCGGCGACGAAGCCCCGGTCGATGCGGACCTTGAGGTGCCAGACCCAACGGCCCTCGAAGCTGAGGCCCCCGCGCGCGCCGACCGCGTAGTGTTCGCCTGCGGTGATGAGCTGAAGATAGTGCTTTTGCGGAATGAAGGGTTTGAGCGGCGCTCGCTCGGCTGCTGCGCGAAGGTTTTCGGCCAGCACCACGCTTTGGCGCACGGCATAGATACCCGCCTTCGGAACAGTGCGGCCGATGAACGACGCCACGTCCCCCGCCGCAAAGACGTCGGCATGCGACGTGCTTTCCATGGTGGGCTGAACCTCGATAAAGCCGCGCTCGTCCAGCGCGAGGCCGGTATCGCCGAGCCAAGACGCGGCGGAGGCTTCGACCGTCCAGAACAGCTCGTCATAGGGCACGACCGCCGCGCAATCCGTGATAACCGCGTTCGCCTCAACCCGGCGCGCATTCTTGCCGGTGATGACTTCGATGCCGCGCGCCGCCAGGATTTTCTCGAAGCGCGCACCAAGCCCGCGCGAGAACATGTCGAGGATCGCCGCCTTGCGCGTCAGCAGCGTGAAGGTGACGGCTGCGGGGTCGCGCCCCTCGCGTTGCAGATCGGCGCGGAGCACGCGCTCCATGGTGCAGATGAGTTCCACGCCGCTCGCGCCGCCGCCCACCACCACGAACTTCGCCGCGCCTCGTTGCAGAAGCCGCGCCCGCGCCGCCTCGAAGCCCGCGAGAAACTTGTCCACCGGCTTGATCGCGACGGCGTGCGCGCCCGCGCCGGGCACGTCGTGCGTGTTCGGTGTCGAGCCGGTGTCGATGGACAGGATGTCGAACGGGATCGGATCGCGGCCTTCGCAGAACACGCGGCGTGCGTCGAGGTCGATACCGGACACCTCGCCAACGACGAGCTTCGCGCCCGCGAACCGGCACAGCGCGGCGACGTCGATATGGATATCGTCGCTCGAATAGATGCCTGCCATGAGGCCGGGCAACATCGCGGAATAGGGCGTTCGCGGGTGACGGGTGACGACGGTGAGACGGGCATGGTCATGCACGCTCTTGCAGATCGCGCGCAACGTATTGGCGTGCGCGAGGCCAGCCCCGACCAGCACGATGTCCTTCATTGTCGGCGCCACGCGCTCACCCTGCTACTTGCTTCTGCTCGCGCCGAGCATAAAGCGAGCGCTTTGCTGCGCGTCAAGAAAATGAACGCGGATCGCCGTCTTGCGAGGCGGCGCGTTGCCGCGATCAATCGCGCGGGGTCACGACGACGCGGACGTGTGTCAGGATCGCTTCGCGGACGGGGTCGGGTTGGCGGTGGACGGCCTCGGTCATCGCTCGAAGCAGCGCGCGCGCGCCGTGAAGCTGATCGACCAGCGACAGCACCATGGTCATCTCCTCGTCGCCGAGGTCCATGTCGTAGCTGAGGTCGCACAGAAAATGCGTGCGCGCGACGTCGGTTTCGTCGAACAGGAAGCCCTCCGGGCCGCGCCTCGGCTTCACCCAGCCGGCGGCGATCCACCGTTGGAGAACCTTTTCGTCGAGCCTGAAGCGGGCGACAATCTCGGTTTCGCCGATCATCATGTTAGCCTCCCTGCCTCGGATTATAGGGATGGTCGCGCTCCCAAGCCGTCACGAAGTCTTCGAGCGCCGCGTCCGGCTCGGGCGGCAACACCACCTGAAGCTCCACGAGATGGTCGCCCTTCGCCTTGCCCTGCACGCCCTTGCCACGCAGACGCAGCACGCGCCCGGTGTTCGAGTTTTTCGGGATCTTGACGTTCACCGGCCCGGTGACGGTCTCGACCGGGACGGAACCGCCCGCCAGCGCTTCGCCCAGCGTAACCGGCAGCACGGATTTGATGTCCTGACCTTCGCGCCGGAAAACGGGGTGCGGCAAAACGCTCACGGTGATGAGCGCATCGCCAGCGGGGCCGCCGCCGATGCCGGGCATACCCTGCCCTTTCAGGCGCAGCGTCTGGCCTTCCTCCACGCCTGCCGGGATGGTGATGTCGAGCGTCTTGCCGTCGGGCATGTCGACGCGCTTTTTCGCGCCGTTGACCGCTTCGAGGAAGTCGACCGGCAGCGCGTAATGGGCGTCGCCGCCGCGCATGCGGAACTGAGCGCCGCCCGGTCCGGTACCCGCGCCCGTTCCGGTGCCCGCGTCACGGCGGCGCAGGATGTCGCCGAAAAGATCGCTGAAGTCGCCCGAACCGCCGAAGCCCTCGAACCCGCCTTCGGGGCTCGTGTAATAGCGTTCGCCCGCGCCCGTATCCGCGTAGTCGCGGTAATAGCGCCGCTGCGGCTTTTCCTGGCCCTGCTCGTCGATTTCGCCCGCGTCATAGGCGCGGCGCTTTTCCTTGTCGCTGAGGAATGTGTGCGCGGCGGAAATATCCTTGAAGCGCGCCTCCGCTTCCTTGTCGCCCGGGTTCAGGTCCGGATGGTTCTTCTTCGCGAGGGATTTATATGCCTTGCGGATTTCGTCGTCGGTCGCCGTTTTGGAGACGCCGAGAATTGTATATGGGTCAGCCATGATCGCTGTGGGATGTCCTAAAACCTCGCCATTCATTTAGCCGTAACATGCGCCAAGACAAGACTTCGTTTCCACGGCTGCGAAGGTTCTTGTCCCCGCCCGAGTGGAAAGAGACACTCAATTAACGATGCGGAGCGCGTGCTTTTGCGAAACTGTGCAATTCGAGGTAAATTGCGCGCATCAACCATCCGGCCCGCTTCCACTGCATGCCCGCACCGCCCGTTTATCGACGCGTTTTCAGCGCGCTGGCCCTTCTGGCCGGTCTCGCGCCTGCAATCTGCTCTGCCCCGGCGGCTGCGGACTGGCTTTCGAATGCCTGCACGAAGTGGCCGCAAAACACGCTTATCATCGGCCACGACCTCCAATCGCGCCGCTTCCTTCTCGAACCTTTCGGCGAGCCTGCGGAGGCAATGCCGTTTTTCCCGTCGTCCGCCGGACGGAGCACCTATCACAAACCGTTCGCTCTCTATCTCGACGTATCGGATCGCATCGGCGTTTTCACAAGCCGGGCTCCGCGCACCTGCGTTCTCGCGCGCGACGGCGCCCAGCAATCGCCGATGAAGGTGCCGGTCTTCTTCGTGGGACGCCAGGGCGCGTCGCTGGAGGATCTGAAGGAGGACGCGGAGATGGTCGCGTTCGCGCCGTCGAAGCTCCTCGACTTCGACACGAGTTTCGCCGATGTAAGCTTCCGCCTGAAGCGTGGCGGCTCGCGGTTCGACGAGATCCGCCCCTTCTTCCTGTGCGGAGTGCCGGCGCTGCTCGTCTGCCAGAGTTCTTGCCCGCCCGACTCGGTGACGCTTGGCGCGTCGCTTGTGAACGACCTCGTGCTGTCGAGACAGACCGCGACGGCGCGCGTCGAGCAGCCTCGAACCGTCGAGCCGGAAAAGCCGCTGAAAGCGCCGCCGCCGATCAACACGCCTTCCAAGCCTGAAAAGCCGGTCGAGCCGAAGCCAGAACCGAAGCCGGAACCGAAGAGGCAGCCCGAAGCGAAGGATAAGCCCGCGCCTTCGCTGCCGCCCGCGCCAACGGAGGAGCCGCGTCGCGAACTGCCGCCCGCGCTTTCCCAGCCAGCGCCGGTCGCCCCGCCGCCGACGCCGTCGCTCATCATACCGCCGCCTAAGACGCCGCCCGCGCCACAACAGCAAGCGCCCGCGCCGAAGGCCGACACCGCGCGCCCGACGCCCGCACCGTCTTCGCCTGCCGACGCCAAACCCGCTGACACGAAGCCCGCGCCCGAGCCTGTTGCTCCGCCGGAGGTTGGCAAGCCCGCGCCTCAAGACACACCCGCGCCTTCAGCCGAGGCCGAAAAAGCCGCGCCACCCGAGGCGCTGCCTGCGCCGCAGTCGTCTCCCTACGGCGAGGAAGAGCGCGCCACCGCTGCGCCGCAAACACCTCAAGCCGCTCCGCAGGCTCCCGCTGCTCCCACGCCTGCGCCGCCCGCTCTGCCTGCGCCGCAACAGCATGAAGCGCCGCCGCCTGCTTCCGATGACAAGCCAACCGAAAGCTCACCACCGTCCGCCGCACCTCCCGCCGACGTCCCCGCGCCGACGCCCCAAGCCGCCGCAACTGCGCGCCGCCTCACGCTGGTGTTCCGGCGTCAGTCGGGCGAGTTGTTCCCGGCGGAAGACGTGCTTCGCGCCGAGGGAAGCATCAGCATCGACGGCAAGATCCTGACGCCGACGCCTGTCGGCCTCGTCGCCGACCTGCCGGAAGCCTCCTTCAAGCGCGTGCAAGACCCCGCCTATCTGGAAATGCAGATGCCGCACTTCCGCATCGGCGACGTGAAGACCGAGGGACAGCGCGTTGTGGTGACGGTCGAGCCGCTCTTCGTGCGCGCCGCCGACCTTGCCATAAGGATCACGGGCGCGACGGGCGAACCGGTTCGCGGCTGCGATCTCGCGCTCGACGTATCCATGAACCGACGCATCGGCGAGGGCTGGCCCAAATTTCAGCCGCAGCAGCGCCCGCGCGGACTGCCCTTCACCGTCAGCGACGGCAGCGCCTACCGCCTGCGCCTGCCTCCCGCCGTCGATGCGGGCGAGCTTCTCATCAGCACGGCCGAAGCGGGCGCCGCCGCCATCATCCTGAACGGGCCGAGCGCACCCATGTGCGAACTCGAAGCGCGGCCCCTCGTCACCGCGCAGGAAATCCGCGACGGCACGATCACGCGATCGTTGCAGCGTGTCGGGTCCACGTTCATCACGGTGCTATCGGCCGACTCGAAGCTTGCCGAGTCCATCGGCGCGGTCGCGGTGGAAGCAACGTGGACGGATGTTTTCGATCTGGTGCGCACCGTGTCGTCGGCGCGCTATGAAAAGAAGGTGCTGGCGCGCGCGCAGGCGGGCGTGAACCTCGACACCAAGAAAGTTGAGGTCAAAGACGGCGCGACACCGCTGGCCGATGGGAGCGCGCGCAACGACTTCCTGCGTGAGTTGATTGCTGCCTCGCACGTCAACCCCGCACCCGAAGCGATTTTCGAGCCGGGTTCGCTTGAGCGATATTATCTCGACACCGCGCTCGACGTCATCCGCGCGCAGGCCGGGGTCGTCACCCGCTCCGGCGTGAAGCAGGAAACGCTGCTGGTCGTCACCGGCGATGTAAAGGACGAGAAGGGCAGCTATTTCTGCCAGGAGCCGGTGAGCCGTGACGCGGACCCGTTCGGCGCGCCAAAATGGCTGCGCCTCGCGAGGCGCACGTTCGCGCTGGAAATCTGGAGCGAAGACGCCGCGCGCAGCATGCTCCACGTGTCCCGCATCAGGCCCGCACCCAGCGCCCCGGAAGGCGTCTATGTGTGCCGCATGCCCGGCTCGCACACCGACAAGATCGCGCTTTATGGCGTGCTGCCGTCCGTGCTTCAGGACGACGTGAAGCGCGCGCGGGCGTTCGCCTATCTCACCGAGCAGGCGAAGGCGTTCCTGCGGCCGTAGAGCAGACGGATTCACAATCAGGCGCGGACGGCTGCCTCCGACGAAGCGCGCGGCTCATCCGACGCGACCGCACGGGCCAGCGCTGGAAACCGCGCGCCGAGCGTCAGCGCGCGTGCCGCGAAGAAGACCATGAGCGACGCCCAAAGCCCGTGATTACCGTAAGCGGGCATTAGCACAGCCCACGCCGCGAGATAGATGGCCAGCGCGACGATCATCATGTTGCGCATGTCGGCTGTGCGGGTCGCGCCGATGAAGATGCCGTCGAGCTGGAAGCACGCGAAGCCGAACAGCGGCGCGGCGGCGGCCCACGGCAGATATTCGTAAGCGGCGTCGCGCACGGCCTGCGTCGTCGTCATGAGGTCGATCATCGCGCCGCCTCCGACGAAGAACATCGCGCTGACGGATGCCGCAAGCGCAGCCGCCCATATGCTCGACAGCCGGACACCTCGCCGGAACCGCGCCGGATCGCCCGCGCCGATGGCTTGGCCCACGAGCACTTCCGCCGCGAAAGCGAAGCCGTCGAGCACATAGGCCGACAGATCGATAAGCCCGCGAAGCACAGCGTTTGCTGCGAGCGCCACATCGCCGAGCCGCGCCCCTTGCGCCGCGAAGAAAGTGAGCGCGAACATCAGGCACAAGGTGCGGATCATGATGTCGCCGTTCACCGCGAGGAGCTTGCGGAAGGCGCGGCGCTCGAAAATCCGCGCGCTCGCGCTTCCCCGCGCAATGAGTATGCGGCGCGCGATGACGAGCCCCACGGCCACGGCGGCGTAGTCCGCGCAGGCAGCCGCAAGCCCCGCGCCTTTCACGCCCATGCCGAAGTACAGCACGAACGTGACCGCGAGCGCGATGTTCACGGCGTTGAGGAACAATTGCAGCGCAAGCGCGAGGTTCGCCCGCGACAGGCCGATGAACCAGCCGACGAAAGCGTAATTCGCGAGCGTGGCGGGTGCCGCGAGGATACGCGCGCTGAAATAGTCGGCGGTGGCGGTTTCGACCGCCGCGCTGCCGCCCACGAATTTCAGGATGAACGCAATCAAGGGCCCATGCAGCGCGAACAATGCCAATCCCGCCACGCCCGCGATGACGAGCGCGCGCCATAGATTGGCGGCCACCTCCCGGCTCTCGCCCGCCCCGACGGCCTGCGCGGTCAGCCCCGTCGTGCCCATGCGCAGGAAGCCGAATGCCCAGAACATCATCGCGAAAAGCGTCGCGCCCAACGCCACGCCGCCGATGAGCGCCGGATTGTCGAGGCGGCCCATCACGGCGGTGTCGGCGATGCCGACGAGCGGCACGGTTGCGTTGGAGAGGATCAGCGGGATTGCGATCTTGAGCACGTCGCGATTGCTCAACGCCCCGCCGGGTGCGCTTGATGCCGTCACGGCGGTCGTCCTATTTGCTCCGGCGATCCGAGCCGAGCAGGCTCAACACGCGCACGAGTATCCAGATCGGCACCACGATCACCGCCCCGAGCGCGATGTAACGCACAACCTGTTTCAGCGTGTCGAGGCCAAGCGAGGAGATCCAGTCGCCAAGACGCAGCATCGCATCGTAGATGTTCGCCGGATCGAGGCCGAAGAACGACAGCGTGATGCCGATGATGAGCGAAGCGATCGCGAGCTTCAGAATGACGGTTGCGGGGCTGCCGCCAAAAAAGCGTTCCATGGAAGCCTGCACTCGCTCTTGCGCGATGAGCGCCGTGGTTGAGACGCGATCAAGCTCGCAAGCTCGATCCGGTCGTTGACGAACGCCAATATCGATAGCGGGCGCCGCGGGAAACGAAAAGCGAATTTCGCTACTGGCGAGATGGTCGTCTCGCGATTGGAGGTCGCCGCCGCGCATCGCCGTCCGCCCCATAGAAGGCGTGGCATCCCCCGCAACTTCTCGAGCCGCCTTCGTGAGGGCGTCTCGCTGTGAAAGGCCGCGCCGGTGCTTTGTTTATTGGCAGTTCGGCGACGAGCGCAAAAAAGTGGCACACATCGGCGCAGGCGGGAACATCGGCGAGTTCGCTTTGTTTGCCCTTTGTTTACAGGAGTATGTCCTGATCAGTTAAGGCAACGAGAAACGATGGCTACGATGGCCCCGAAACCTTATCTCAGAGAAGCTGACGACGGCACTTTCGAACTGTTGGTTCCCGCCGGGTTCGATCGCGTGCACGTCCTGCCCTACTGCTTTCACACCGAGGAAGACGCTGCTCGCTGGCTAACCAGCCGCAAGGGCAAGGAAAGACTCATGAGCCTGAGCGGTCAGAGCGATCACATGGCCGCGCGTCCAAGCTTCCAATCGATCGAGCAAAGCTTGACGTAATAATCAAGCGACGCTTGGACGATCCTTTCATCAAGATCGAGGACCGCCCCTGGAGGCGATCCCGATCTTTTTTTTGTCCCGAGCCAAAGCTAGACGCGGGTGTTGTAAAGCCAGTCGTTCCGCTCAAGCAGCTTCGCGGGCGAAGACTTCTTGATGGCCAGATCGCGGACGACATCGAACGGCTGCGCGACATGATAGATACGGCCGATAAGCGCCGATCGTTCGGCCACCTGCCACACCCGAGCCGCGCGCTTCTCGCGGAAGCGGGCGAGCTTCGCTTCGATGGACCCTTTGCCCGAGAGAACGGATGCCAGTGCAGCTCCGTCCTCAATAGCCATGACGCCGCCGGACGCGAGATACGGCCGCATCGCATGCCATGCATCGCCGATACACTGGACGCGCCCATGACCGCCGTCCCACTTTTCGAGGCCGCGCAACTGCCACGGGAGCCAGGCCTTGGTTGACGACACCGTCTCGCGGACCTGAGGCGCCCAGCCTTCGAGCCGGTGCAAAAGGTAGGGCAGCGGGTCGTTGCGATCCGGCTCGCCGTCGTTGCGATAATCGTCGTCGAGGACGAGCACGCCGTTCAGCGACGAGCCGCCCGAGACCGGGTAATGGACGAAGTGGCCGCCCGTGGCCATCCACACGCCGATATTCTTGCGGGCCGCTTCAGGCACAGCCGTGATGGGCAGGATCGCGCGCCACGCCACCGCGTTCGCGGAGACAGGCTGCTTCTTGCCCCAGGCGAATTTGCGCACTGCTGACCCGATGCCGTCCGCGCCGATGAGAGCGTCGAGCGTGTAGGGTCGGCCGCCGGCGGTGACCTGGAAGCCGTCCTTCGTCATCTCGGCACCCGTCACGGGCGAGGAATATTTCGGAACCGCGCCGAGGTCACGGGCGCGGGAAAGGAGCGCGTTCTGCAAATCCTTCCGCAGCACCGTCACATAGGGCGCGCCATAGCGGGCGCGGGCCGCTTCACGGAGCGGGACCGTGTTGAGCAACGATCCCGTGCGGGCGTTGTGAATCTCGATGTTCTCGGGCTCGCAGGCCGTGCCGAGGAGCGCGACATTCCAGCTTTCGAGGATGCGGGTGGCGTTCGGGCCGATCTGGATGCCAGCGCCGAAGGGTTGAAGCTTCGGTTCCGCCTCGAAGATGTCGACCGGGTGACCGGCGAGCCTGAGAGCGATGGCCGCGCTCAAACCTGCGATGCCAGCGCCGGCAATCGCGATTTTTTCTTTTTGTGCGCTGTTCGTCATCGCGCGTCAGCCTCCTGTGGCTCGAATAGGCAATAGGGTGGGTCCGTTTGATCGGGCCGCAAATTCGCATCGTAGATGAAGAGGGTGGAGCAGTAGGGGCACACGATCTGATCGTCCGCGCCCATATCGAGGTAAACGTGAGGATGGTCGACGGGCGGTCGCGCGCCCACGCACTGAAACTCTTTCACACCGATATGGATTTTTTCGACTCCGATGTCGTTATGGAAATGCGGTACTCCAATTTTCGCCATCAAAACCGCCTGTCTGCTGCGCGGGCCGCACGATACTCAAAAGAACAAGGCTTGCAAGTGGTGTGAGGACGCTTAGGCAAAACGCCGCGCCTCGGTTACCCGTTTGAGCCTTGGGCCTTTTTTCGGATGCGACGAAGCCGCTTTTGCCTCGCCTGTGTCGGGAAGAATTCTAATCTGCCTTACGGCACCTTGCCCATCAATTTCAATCCATAATAAGCCGCAGCCCCGAGACCACCGCCTGCTGCGAGCAGAAGTACCGTTCGCACGAAACTGCCGAAGCCGCGCCAGAAGTTACCGCGCACCTGCACCTTCACGAGCTGATCGGGGATGTGCAGGTCGGAAGCCGCGCCGTTCGCATCGATGTCGCGGGCCGAAAGGGAGACGACCAGCGAGAACGGCCCCTTGTCGTTCGGCACGACAAGCCAGACCCAACTGCCGAAATGCTCCTCGCCGAGAAAGGCGGGGCGATCCATAAGCCATTGCGTTTCCGGCGATTGTCCTTCGATGAAGAAGCCGCCTTCGGGTGCCGTAAGACGCACGGTGATGGCCCGCACTGGCGGATGCGCCGCTGCTTCGGCGCTTGCGCCTTGCGGACGCGCGCGGGCAAACAAGGCCCACGCCTCCTCTCTGGGCAGGAGAAGCTCTACCGTTTCCGGCACCGCGATGCGCGTCCGGCGAGGGATAGGCTGGAGGATTTTCGCGAGAAGCCCGGTGGCGCTATCGGCGTTTCTGGGGCGTCGCTTTCCTTTTTTGTCGCCCTTCGCGTCGGCAGGCGCGCGGGCTGGCTCGGCGACGACAGGCGGTAAACGCGGGGGCGGCGCGTCAAAAGGTGGCGGCGACGCGACCGGCCGTTCCAGGTCGAAAGAGGGGGGAGCGGGTTCGGCGAAGCTAGCCCGGCCGACAGGCGTCGGGTAATCGAGATCGAACCTCGGCGCTTCGGGCTCGCCAAAGCCCGGCACGCCGACGCCATGGTTGCCTGAGGCGCGCGGGCTTTCGGGCGCGGGGAAGCTCCATGCCGCGTCGTTGTGCGCGGGCTGTTGCGGCGGTTCCATCCCGAGCCGAGGCCCAGGCGGGGGCGGCGTTGTGGTGTATCCCTCGATGGCGGTGGCGAAGCCCGGCTCAACGCGTGGGGCATCGCGGTATGGAGGCGGCACATATCCGCTTTGCGGCAGGGGGGGCGGCGTCTGCGCGGGAAGCGCCGGGCCGAGAGATGACGGCTGGGGCACGGCCTTCGCGGGCGCGGCGGGTGGCGCGGGTGCGGCGAGCGTTGGGAAGGCTGGCGAAGCGGAGCTTGCCGCTTCCTTCCGCTGTTCGGCTTCGAGGATGTCGCGAACGCTCGCCAGCATGTCGTCCATGCCGTCGTCATCGTCGTCGACAGCGGGCGCGCTCGCCTTCTGAGGCGTAGCCGCGACAGGCGCCTGTTTTTTGGCCTCGGTGCGCGCCACGGGCTGAGGCGGCTGCTGCGGAGATTCGCTATCCGGCGATCGCAGCGGGGCGCGGGACGAGGCGATCGCATGAAGCGCGGCCGACGGGTTGAAGCCATTCGCGGCAAGGATCGCGGACGCGTTGCTTTCCGGCTCCCGCGCCACCGCGAGCAAGGCAAGCGCGCCGTCGATTTCATGGCGTCCGGCCCGCGCCGCGTCCTGCGACGCAGCAATGAACAGCGTGTCGAACTTGTAGCTGAAGTTCGGCGGGCGCCCGTCCGGCACAGCGAGCGAACTCATCCTGTTATTCACGGTGTCGGTAATTGCCGCTCGGATCAAAGCCACATCCGCGCCGACGGCCGTCAACAACCGCGACGCGTCCGGGTCGTCCAGAAGCGTGAAAAGGAGATGTTCGAGCGTGACATAGCGATGCGAACGCTGCTCGGCGGCGCTGCGCGCGCGCCTCAGCGTGTGATCGAGATAAGTTGTCCGCGGCAGTTCCACGGTCGCTGCGGAATGGTCGTTCATGGTCCCCACCACCGGCCTTCCAAGGCGAATGCACACAGAGCTTTTGCGTTCAGAGTCGCAAAACGGATTCAGGCGTATTGATCTGGCGCGTTTTCTTCACGCGAGCCGATTAGCACTTCGCCCGAAAACGCTCCAAGGCGCAACCCAAGTCTCGCGGCAGGTTTAATCGGTGTCACCGGCTCCCGGCTGCTGAGACAGAGGGCAGGCAATCATTGTCATTCCACAATAGGCGGAGGCGGCGGATCTGGAAAGCACAACCTGAACGGAAATGGCTCTGCCGCGCAGGTGGCGGCTCGCAAGCCTGAGCTACCCCGGGGAGCGGCTATTCCGAAAGGGCGGGAAAAGGTGCAGGAGTTGGGCTGGCGCTCCGAAGACGAACGACCCGGTATGGCGTCTGATGGATGCCGGTCACGAACGCCGTCTGCGGCATGCGGTCAGTGTCGAGGATGGCGGCGCGCGCGCGGTCGAGATAGGCGGCGTCTACCATCCATTCATGGTCACGGCCGTTCGCGGTCCACCGCAGGACATCGGCCGACCTCAGATCGTCGTCCAGCACGAATTCGATTTTCGGCAGGGCCGCACCGCCATGCGCCATCTCGGCGAAGCTCGTGACCGGGAAATCATCATCGAAAATCGCGACTTCGACCGACCGCTCGCCGGCTTCGAGAAGCCTGCGCGCCTGATCGACATGATCGTCGAAGTAAGCAAGGATCTTCTTCTTTGTCAGAGGATCGCCGGGCCGGATGTACTCAGCCCAGTCGCGCTCGACATAAGTCACGCCTTCCGAGCGTTGGAGAAGCCTTTTCAGATCGATGTCGAAGCTCAGGAGGTTTGCCGAAGGGCAACCGCTTCGCAGCGCCCACGCGCTCGCGCCCTCATAGGTGCCGCTGTCGAGGATAATCTCCGGATCGTAGGCTTTGGCCACCGCGTACAAGGCAAACAGGTTGTTGAAGCGGCTGCCGCCGAAGCGCGAGCGGAACGGTGAAGCGAGGTATGCCCGGTAAAAGCGATGCGCGTCGTCGCCCGTGACGAAAGCCCGCACCTCGAAAAGCGTCTGCCGCTCCAGCCACTCGTTGACGAGCTTCGCCAGTCCTTCGGTCACGCGCCTTTCGCTCTCTTCATCGGTCAGGCGGCAATCGAAATCCCGCGAGGCCGAAACGAGGGTTAACCCGACACGGTCCAGAGCGCGGTTGGCCAGATGATAAACCTTGGCGGCGACCTTCATTGCTGTTTTCCAATGCCGAAAAGAAACACTTATGCCGATTTTGCAGCCAGCGCCGTCATGCGCAAGTCTTGAAGACGATAATGCACAGCTTTGGCTACCTGCGGTTGCGAGTGGGGGCATTTCCTTGGGGCGAACGGCTGCCCATATTTACGGGAATAGCCTGTTCGGAGATGCCATGGCAAAAATCACCAAACCGCCGACGAAAAAGGAGCAAGCGCCGCTCGCGAAGGAAGAGAGTGGCCGCTCGGAAATCGACGCCTTTCTCGATCGCGTACGCTCGACGCCGCCGCCCTCCTCGGGGCATGGCCGGCTGATCTTCGCGATGGACGCAACCATGAGCCGCCAGCCGACGTGGGACATGGCGCTCAAGGTGCAGGCGGACATGTTCGATGCGGTGAAGGCGGTTGGCGGCCTCGATGTGAAACTCGTCTTCTTCCGGGGCACCGACGAATGCAAGGCGAGCCGCTGGGTGAACGACGCCGGAGCGCTCGCGCGGCTCATGACGGCGGTTTCATGCAGGGGCGGTTTTACGCAGATCCGCAAGGTGCTGAAGCATGCGCTCGCCGAGGCCGGGGCGGGCAAAGTAAGCGCGGTCGTCTATGTCGGCGACGCGATGGAGGAAAATGTCGACGAGTTGGCTGACCTCGCTGGAAAGCTCGGGCTTCTTTCGGTGCCGGTCTTCCTCTTTCAGGAAGGACACGACGGGATCACACAGGCGGCATTCCGCGAGATCGCGCGGCTGACGGGAGGCGCGACCTGCCGTTTCGGTCCGGGATCGGCGGCCGAACTCCGCGAGTTGCTCGCTGCCGTTGCCCATTACGCTGCCGGTGGACGGCGCGCACTTGCCGACTATGCAAAAGGCCGCGCCGCACCTACGGTGCTGCTCGAACAAATGTCGAAGCCGTGAGTGCGGTTAAGCCGAGGGCGCAGCGATTTTACAGCTCTTTATCCTGTTGGTCGGTTTGGGGGCAGGTCTCTACCTGCTCGCCTGGTTTTCGCGCGCCGACATGGGCAAACTCGCGGTGTATCTGCGAAAGGGCAGCGTCGTGCTCGTCGCGTTCGGAGCGGCTCTCGTCATGACGCGCAATATCGGCCTGGCGCTGCTCGCCGGAATGGCCGCGTGGTCCTTCATGCAGCGAACCGGCTGGTTCCCCGGCAAGGGCAAGATCGGCGTGGGCGGTGGAACCTCAGGCGTGCGGACGGCATGGCTCGACATGAAGCTCGACCACCGGACTGGCGCGATATCGGGGCGTTTGCTGCAAGGGCGGTTCGAGGGCAAGGCGCTCGACGATCTTTCGGAAGCCGAGCGGGGCGAAGTTCTCGCCGAACTCCGTGCAAAAGATGCACAGGGCGCGAAGCTGTTCGAGGCGTGGCTCGATCGTGTCTCCCCGGACTGGTCAGCAGACGGGCGCGGCGGCGGTGATCGCTCGGGCGCGGGGCCGGCACGCACTATGACGCTCGACGAGGCCTATCTCATTTTGGGGCTGAAGCGCGGGGCCAAACGCGACGATGTGCATGCCGCACACCGAAACCTCATGAAGCGCTTTCACCCGGATCAGGGCGGCTCGAATTATCTCGCATCGCAGATCAACGCGGCGAAGGATCTGCTGCTGAAGAATATCGGCGCTTGAGAGAAATGGCAGATGCCCCGGCAAGCGTGGCGGCTTCCCGGGGCGCACGTTGACAGAATTAGTGGCGAAGCGTCAGCGACGCCGATCCACCAGCCGCGCTGAGGTGCACGTTCTGGCTACGCCCGTTCACCGTTACGCGCATGCTGCCGCTCACGCCATGCTGCGGATTGTGGAAGCTGCCGACATAGGTGTTCGCGCCGACGCGGCGAAGACGCGCCGTCTGGGAAACGCTGCCCGACGCTGTCGCGCAGGTGCCGTTCATCACGACGGTACTGCCGCCGCCTGAATAGCTCGCCCGGCAACGCGCCCGCTCGGGCTGGCCGCCGATGACAACGGTGCCGCCGCCGCTCCATGAACCGGACAGCGAAGAGCCTGCGGCGGCGCGGGGTTCCGCCGAAGCATTGAGCGAGAAAAGAAGGGCAGCAGCCACGGCTGCACCATAACCGACACGCAGTACATAGATTGGTTTCACGGTTCGCCTCCTGATTGTGAGTCCGTCATAATGTCGCGGCTCTAAACAAAGTGTTCCACGGCAACGGCGCTCTACTGCGCTGGTTCCGCCTTCGTTTCGGCTCCGACCGTATTTCGACGCGTAAGACGCAAGAGAAACATAATGATTGGACGCAGGACGAAGAGATCGGCCACGAGCGCCGCGATCATGGCGAAGGCCGAGAGCCAGCCGAACAGCCTGAGCGACGGCAGGTCCGAGAACACCGTCACGGCCAGCCCGCAGGCAAGCACGACGGTCGTCAGGATCAGCGCCGGGCCGACGAGCACAGTCGCGCGCTCCACCGCAAGCTCGGGCGGCTGACCGGGCCTGTCCTCGCGCCTGAGCCGGTTGAGGAAGTGGATCGTTGCGGAGAGGCCGAGGCCGAAAGATACCGTCAGCGCAACGATGCTTGCGAATTGCAGCCCGCTTCCGACCAGCCACAGCAATACGCCCGAGGCGAGGATTGGGATGATCGCGGGCAGGATCGCCGACAGCATCACAACGAAGGAGCGGAAAGCCAGACCGATGAACGCGGCGACGAACACGATTTCGATCGTAAGCGCCGTATTGAGACGCTGGATCATCAGCGCGCTGTTGCGGGCGGCGACGGCGGAAAGCCCGGTCACGGCCACCGTGTAGCCGGGGTTCGCCTCGCGAACGGTGTTGAGCGTCGCGTCGAGCTGGTTCACGAGCGGCAGAAGCTCATTGGCGTCTTCGTCGGGGATGTAGCCCGAAACGACGACTGCATCGCCGTCCTTCGCGAGGAAGCGGTGCACGAGATGGGGCGGCAGGTAGCCTATATAGCGCTGTAAAGTCTCGATGTCGGAGCGGCCGAGCTTCTCCGCAATCCAGCGGCGCAGCGTCTCCACGGACCACACATTGCCGACGCCCTTCTGATGCTCGACCGCGGCATGCACATCGGCGAGCACCTTGAGCGCCTGCGGGTCGTAAGCGGAGACGCCCTTCGGAAGCTCGATCAGCACGTTGATGGGGTTCGAGCCGGTGAGCTTCGCGTCGAGGCGCTGGCTCGCGGCGACGGCCTGCCGCTTGTCCGGCACCTGATCGGCGAGCCGATAACGTGTTTCGAGGCCGACATAGATCGAGGCCAGACCCAAGACTGCCAGAACGGCGATGGCGCTGTAAACGCCCGGCCGCGCCACGACACGATGGGCGATCCATCCGCAAAAGGCGCGCAGCGCGTCCACGGCGGTATCGGACCCCTTCATGTTTGCTGCGAACGCCGTTTCCTTGCGCACGAGCAGAACGCCGAGCACCGGCAGCACGGTGATGACCGTGAACAGCGCGATCACCGTGGCGATGATGCCGCCTTCGCCGAAATGGCGGATCATGTCCGAGCTTGAGAAGAGCAGCGCCACGAAGGAGAGGGCCGCCGTTGCATGCGTCAGCACGCAGGCGGGGCCGACGATGAGGATGGCGTTCTTGAACGCCTGATATTTGTTGTCGCCTCGGATGAGCCTGTCGCGCGCGGCGAATGTGAGCTGCATGCTGTCCGAGAACGAAATCACCATGATGAGCGGCGTCATCACGTTCAGGAAGGTGTTGAGCGTGAAGCCCATCCAGCCGAGGACGCCTTGCGCGAACAGGATCGCCAGCAAAGGCGGCGCGGCCGCGATCACCATGAACGAGAGGCGGCGGAAGAAGATGATCGCTATCAGGCACCCGGCGAGGAAGCCGATGCCGTTGTAGAGAAGTTGGTCGCGCTCGACGGCGGTTCGGATTTCCAGGCGCATCACCGGCACGCCCGACAACTCGGCCCTGAGGCCGGAGCCTTCGAGATCCTGCGCGGCGGTTTCGCGGATCTGCTTCACCACCTCCGCGATGCGCTCGCCATTGGCGACGGCGGGATCGATGGCGATGACGATGAGCGCGAGCTTGCCATCGTCGGAGATGAACTTGCCCTTGATGATGTCGTTGGCGAGCACACGCTTGATAAGCGCGTCGTAATCCTCGCCCTCGGGCAGGTCCGCCGGGAACAGGGGACCGGGAAGCTTGCCCTCTTCAGGCGCTTCACGTGCGGAGAACAGGGACAGGATGCCCCGCGTGCCTTCGATAAGCTGAACGTCGGTCACGAGGTCGCGCAGTTGATCGATGGGGCCGCGCTGAAGGAGGCGGTCGCCCTCGACGACCATCAACACGTCGAACTCATGTGAGGGGAAGCGCTTAGTCAGATCCTCGAACTGGCGAAATTCGGGCGTGTCGGACCGGAACAGCGAACTCAGCGAGTCGTCCACTTGCAGCCGGGCCACGCCGAAAGCGGCGACGATGGAAAGAAGCGCGACAAGAATTGCGGCGAGGATCGGTGTACGCAGCGCGATCAGCCCGGATCGCTCAAGTCCGAGGACAAGGTTATCGGGCTTCGCGGGTGGCAAAGGCGCGGGGCTTTTGGCCTCCGGGCTTGCGGGCCGCTGCTTCCCATCCGTGCCGTCCATCAAATTGCCCCCTGAAATCCAATTTGCCCACCCGGTAAATCCGCCCTGCAAACCCCGAAAAGACCGCGTCGCGTGTTGCCGTAACAGTTCACCCGAATAAGGGCTGCCGGGAGCGATTGGTTAAGAGACGAATTGCCTCACACGATGAATTGAGCGCAGCCGCGCCACCTCACGAAGGGGTCGCAACGGCACCATTGCCGAGTTAGATTAAACCTCGATGAAGCAAGCTCTGCGGACGCGGCGGCCGCTCAAGCCGGACTATGGAATCGACAAGCCGAAAGCATTGGCGCGGCTTTTTCTTGCGGGCATGGCGGCGCTCGCGGCGGGTTATCTGCTGCCATCGTACGAGACGCCTGCGGTGACGGCTCCCCTCCTCGGCCCGACGCTCCTCGCGCTCGGTTGCCTCAGCCTCGGCGCCTGTGCGCTCATGCTCGCATGGTCGCTCAAGGGGAAGTTCGTCGTACGGGATCGCATGCTGAACCTCGTTCGATGGCGCGGCAACGAAACCGTGCTCGACCTCGGCACCGGGCGCGGCCTGCTGGCCATCGGTGCGGCGGGGCGCCTGAAGACCGGGATCGTTGTCGGCATCGACGCTTGGGAAAGCGCGCGGGCGTCCGCGACCATCGAAGACGCTCAGCGCAATCTCGATCTGGCGGGCGTGGCCGACCGCGTGGAACTGCGCAACGACGATCCGCGCGATATTGGCTTCGTCGACAAGTCCTTCGACGTGGTGCTCTCGCTGTCGTTTCTGCACACGCTCGACACGGAGGCGGCGCGGGCCGCCGTATGCCGCGAGATCGCGCGCGTGCTGAGGCCTCGCGGCCTTGTCGCCATCGCCGATGTCGGGCACGGCGCCGAATATGCGAAGGCGCTCGAAGCGGCCGGGCTCAAGGTAGACAAACCGCGAACGCTTTATCCGCTGGTGTTTACCGCGCTGGAACTCGTCGTCGCCCGCAAGACTGCTTGACCGGATGGCGGAGCCGCACGGACGCGAAGGCCGCTTATGGCCGCTGCTCCTTCTTGGCCGCGCGGAAACCGGCAGCCGCCGAGCCTTTCTCGCAGATGTAAGCGCCGTGCTTTGTCTTGCCGTAGGTCTTGGCGGTTGAGTAATGATAGACCTTCGACGAGAGGTTGGCCCACACGACCGTGTCGCCGGGACAGCTTGCCTTGGCCTCCGTCTCGCTCGCGAACTGGCCGGTGCCGAGCGCTGCGGGTGCCTTCGCCTTCTTCGGCGCGGGAGCGGGCGCGGCCTGCGCGGGGGTGCCCGTTTGCGCCGTGCCGCCGAACGGATTGGTTGTCGTCTGCGCCGCAGCCGATCCAGCCGCGAGGCCAAGCGCAAGAAGAACAGCCGCGACGGAACATGAAGAAAATTTCACGATTAGCCTCATCGAATACTTGGTGATGGTTCTTTTTCCGAGCATCGGATTGTAAAACGTCAATTTTGAGGAAACAGAGGAAAGCCTATTCCGGCGTCTGTCGCTGCGGAACTGCTCCGGGGCGAGCCGCTGGGGACCGAGTTGGAGCCAGAGCCGGGCGTGCTGGCCGCCACGCTCCGAACTGGCGCATGCAGGATAAGCGTCCTCACCAGCAGGTAAAGCACCGTCGCGTTGAACAGATGCCAGAAGTAGTGAACGCCGATCGGGATGTCATTGCAGAGCGGCATGTCGAGCGTCCGCGCGGTGAATGACACGACGAAGACTGCCGCCGCCGCGTAGAAAGCCCTGCCCGCCGCCGCGTTTCGCATCCAGATGCCCGCGCCCGCCGCCACCATGAAGAAGAGTGATGGCAGATACATCGCGCCGCCCCATAAAACGGGCGCAAATTCTTCCGCCTCAAGATAAAAGGTTGAGGCGAAGAGAAGAGCGCAGGCGGCAGCCTTGAGCCATGCGGGCCATTCGAAGAACACTGTCAGGATCATCCAGCAATAGAAGATCATGAAGACGAGGATCGGGATAACGTCGACCCACTCCGCCCATTTGGTTGCGATGGTGTGAAAGACGAAGCTGCCGATGCCAACGATGCCGATCAGGATGCAGAGCGCCTTGATCGCGGCACTATGCGAATCGTCCGGCCGACGAGCCCGAAGGTTCCATGCAGCGTAGGCGGCGATCAGGAATGCGGCATTGGAGATCGCGTTGAGCGGCTCCGCATCGAAGGCGGCGCTCGCGCGCTCGCAGTAGATGTCGACAGGACGGGACAGAGATTCGAGCAAGGGGCCGAAGTCCATGGGGCGCTCTCCTGTGCCTTTTCCAACAAGCTTTAGCCGAGCGGCGTTGCACGGGCAATATGCCGCTCGCAAAGAGGTGCGATCATTAGCCTTCGATGCGCACCGTTTTGGCCCGCATCGCAGTGCACCTTTTCCAAGTCACGGTCGGCAGCATCAGGCAAAATCGGCGTAAATACGCCGAAGCCCGCATTTTACACAAGTTTTCCACGATTAATTTGTCTAAGACCGCAGCCGAATGCGACTTTGACAAACATTTCAACAATAGACATCAGCGGTAACTGTTTATTGACCAATCGTCACCTTGCTTCGCGCCTCGGTTATGTTAACCGATCAAGCTGGCGGAAGCTGAGCGCCGCAGCCTTTTTCAGTCGGAGAGCGGGGGGCATTGCCAATGATTGCTTGCTTGTCCGTAGTGATAGCTTTGCTCGCAAAGATGGAGTGAGACATGCGATTTCTAGCAGTTCTATTGGCCCTGGCGGTGACAGCCACAATGAGCCTCCCGGCGTCCGCGCAGCATGGGCGCAAGTCCAGCCAGTATGAAAGGGAGAGGGAAGCACGCGCGGCCTGCCGCGAACCGGTTCGCGCGGCGGGCGATGCCTATTATGTGATCCGCTCGGCGCGCCGTTCGGCCATCAAGCGTTGGCAGGAGCAGGTCATCAACGCGCATGGCGAACGCTTCATCACCTGGGAAAACGCGAAGGTCGTGGAGTATCACTGCGACCCGGCTCGCGTCGGCGGCGGTCAACAGGTCTGGAACCTGAAGCGCTGCGTTATTGTAGCTCGCCCTTGCCGCAACGACGGGTTCTGAGCGGAAGACTTTGCAACAAAACGTGACTTGCTCATAGGGGCAGGAAACGGAAAAATCCGTACAAGCATCCCCCCAAGGTGCTTTCCCCACGAGCCTGAAGCTGGACCCTGTTCGTCTCGACGAACAGGGTCTTTTAGTTTTCATGTCGTTTCCGCGCGTTACCTTGATGCTTCGCGCTCAGGCAGTCGCTCGCAGGCGGCGCCGAAATCGCATCAGATGAGCGAATCACCGACGTCGCCGAGCGGGGCGTCGGTCGGCCGCGCTCCGTGCCGATTCGCCGGGACAGGTGCCTCGACGTGCGCGCCGTTGTGGCGAACCCAGTCTTCCGCGCAGGCGATGCAGCAAAAGCGCCGCCCCTCGACCGACACGTGCTCAGACTCCACCGTTTCGCATGCGCAGAACGCGTTCTCGCACACAATGCCGTGCTCGCTCGCCATTGATGCGGCTCCCCCATTATCGATAAAAAGCGCGCTCCTGAAGCATTGATCGCATCGCAAACCCCGCGCCATGTTTGCGAATCACGCTTTTGGCCCGCCGCACGCACAGCACGGGCTTGACTGTCGCGCGGACCGCCAGCACTTTAATTGTGGTGATTTTTCGGGCGCGGGTTGCCAGTGCGCGCGCAAGATCAGGCGGCGTCTTCGGCCAGTCCGGTGTCCTCGATATTGGCTTCTTCCGTTGCGTCGTCGCTGCGCTCGTCGGCCGTCACGTCCACGCCCAGCACGTCGATCCCGTTCGGCTTGTCGGTCAGCCACTTCAGATAAAGCGGCCCGAACGCCCGATCCTGCCGCAGTTCGAGATAACCCTCGCGCGCAAGCTCAAGCGTCGCGCCGAAGCTCGACGCGGTGACGGTGTTGGCGAGTGTTGCCGATGGTTTGTATTCTTCGAGGAAGGTGTCGAGTTCGGCCCAGTCCGGCAACTTGCCGAGCAGCTTCGAGAGCCGGTCGCGCGCCATCTTTATCGACCAGACGACGCGTCCACCCCATTTCACCTCGGTGACGGCGGTGCGCTGGCGCTGTTCGGCGTAGGCCTTGAGCAGGTCGAAGATGCTGGCCTGATAGACGTTCGAGCGCACGATGCGGATGCCTTCCGGCATGCCGCGCGGGAAAAGATCGACGCCGAGGCGCTTGCGACCCATCAGGCTCGCCAGAGCTTCGCGCATCGCTTCGAGACGTTTCAGGCGGAAGGCGAGCTGCGCCGCGAGTTCCTTGCCGGACAGGCCATCTTGCTCCTGTTCCTTTTCCGGCAGCAGCAGCTTGGATTTCAGGTAGGCGAGCCACGCAGCCATCACGAGATAATCGGCGGCGATTTCGAGCCGGAGCGCGCGCGCCGCCTCGATATAGGCGAGGTACTGATTCGCGAGGTCGAGGATGGAAAGCTTCGCGAGATCGACCTTCTGGGTGCGCGCGAGTTGAAGCAACAGGTCGAGTGGGCCTTCAAAGCCGTCGAGTTCGAGAAGCAGAATGTCCGCCTCGTCTTCCGGCTCGATGCGCTCCGGCGCGTCCCAGCTATCGACGGCATCCGCGCCGCGATCCGGCCGCACCGCACGCGTCTCATTGCTTCCTCCGTTATCTGTCTCGTCGCTCACGCGAATCTCCGCTTGACACCTCGCGCGATCACTTTGAGCGATTCACGCGAGCGCTGCCAGTGGTTCCATCTCGGTATTTGCGTTTGTCCGCCGCGCTCTCGCGAGCAAATGCCGGAACCCGAATGTCAAATTCGCTCCACGAGTGATTTGGCGCGCGCTTCCTCAGCCGCAGCGACATCGAAGCTTCGCGGCGCCTTCACGCGGGCGAGCGCAGCCTCGAAGCGCCGCCGCGCATCGCCTTCAAGCACCGGCGACGCGGCAGCCACGGCGCGCATCTCGTCCAGGTCGCCTGTGCAATGAAGCGCGAGGTCGCAGCCCGCCGCCAGCGCCGCCTGTGCGTTCTCGCCGGGCGTGCCCTTCAGCGCCTTCATGGTGAGGTCGTCGCTCATGAGCAGGCCGTCGAAGCCGATGTAGCCCCGGATCACCTCGTGGATCGCCTTCGCCGAGACCGTGACGGGCGCGGCGGGGTCGACGGCGGTGAAGACGACATGCGCCGTCATCGCCATGGGGATGTCGTTCAGCGCGCGGAAGGGCGCGAAGTCGTGCGCCTCAAGCTCGGCAAGCGGCGTGTGGACCACCGGAAGCGCGAGATGGCTGTCCGCCATGGCGCGTCCGTGCCCCGGAATGTGCTTCATGATCGGCAGGAGGCCCTGCGCGAGAAGCCCGTCCGCCACCGCACGGCCCAGCGCGATCACGGTTTCGACGTCCTCGCCATAGGCGCGGTCGCCGATGATGTTGTCCGCGCCGGGAATGGGCACGTCGAGCACGGGCGCGGCAGTGGTGTTGAAGCCGAGCGTGGCGAGGTCCGCCGCCATAGCCTGCGCGCAGAGATTTGCCGCTTCGGCGCGGCTTTCGTCCGCAGCCTCCATGGCGCAGAACGCGCGCGCGGGCGGATATTTTGGCCAGTGAGGCTCGCAAAGACGCTGCACGCGCCCGCCCTCCTGATCGACCATGACGATCATGCGCCCGTCTCCACCCGCCGCGTCCTGCGCCTCGTCGATTAGAGCCGCGACCTGCTTCGGATTTTCGACGTTCCGCGCGAAAAGGATGATGCCGGCGGGCCGCGTGTCGCTGAGAAATGCCCGCTCCTCGGGCTTCAGCGAATGGCCAGCCAGGCCGCAGATGAATGCACGCCGTGTCACAATGCCTCCGGGGTCGCATTTCGATTGCGCCGGACTATAGGCGCGTTTCGCAGGGGCGACAACGTGGGGGACAACGCGCGGTTGCGAGGTTCGTCGCGAGGGTTAACGATATCGCGCGACCGTTGACGGTGCGGTCAGACCACGCCGATCACGAAGGCTGTGAGAAACGCGAACACCGCAAACGTGGCGATGCGAACGAGTTCGACGGACAGGGGCATCTACGTGCATCCTTCGAGATGTTGACCTCTGCGCGAATGATCGGGCCTCTTATGCGAAAGTGCAAATGTTTTTCGTTTGTGCAATGCAGCTAACGCACTGCAATATCAGACGATTATTTCGCCTCCCTACGAAATGGATACGTCGCATCCCAATTCCGGGCCGCATCCGGTTGAACTGTTTTATGTTTCGCCTCCGCTTGAGCACTGGCTTTTCTTTTTGAGGGCTACGCCTAAAGGCGGTCGCGGCGGCATGTCGCGGCAGAGGACGAACGTTCCTATAATCGCGAAAACCGCCCGGCTGCGGGCATCCCCGTTTCAATCGCGATGAGAGTTCGACCATGACGGAAAAGTTCGAAGCGCTCCTTCTCACGAAAACCGAAACCGGTCAGGCCGTCGCGTGGACCGAGCTTTCGGATGCGGACCTCATGCCGGGCGATGTCACGGTGCGCGTGACGCATTCGACCGTGAACTACAAGGACGGCCTTGCCATCACGGGGAAGGCCCCGGTGGTGCGCCGCTGGCCCATGGTGCCGGGGATCGATTTCGCGGGCGTCGTGGAAACGTCGTCGCATCCCGACTTCACCCCCGGCGATGAGGTGGTGCTGAACGGCTGGGGCACGGGCGAAACCCATCTCGGCGGCTATGCGCAATTATCCCGCGTGAAGGGCGATTGGCTGGTGCCGCTGCCCGCCGAGCTTTCGCGCGCCGATGCGATGGCCATCGGCACGGCGGGTTATACGGCGATGCTCTGCGTGCTGGCGCTCGAAGCGCACGGCGTGACGCCGGACAAGGGGCCGGTGCTTGTCACGGGCGCGTCCGGCGGCGTCGGCAGCGTCGCGGCGGCGCTGCTGTCGAAGCTCGGCTTCACGGTGCATGCTTCGACGGGCCGCCCGGAAGAGGAAGCCTACCTGAAATCGCTCGGCGCGTCGGAGATCGTGGCGCGGCAGGAGCTTTCGGCGCCGGGCAAGCCGCTCGGCCGTGAGCGCTGGGCGGGCGCGGTCGATTCCGTCGGCAGCCATACGCTCGCGAATGTCCTCGCGCAGACGAAATATGGCGGCACGGTCGCGGCATGCGGGCTCGCGCAAGGTCTGGACCTCCCCGCGAGCGTCGCCCCGTTCATCCTGCGCGGCGTGACGCTGGCGGGCATCGACTCGGTCATGGCACCGAAGGCGAAACGGCTCGAAGCCTGGGCGCGGCTTGCGCAAGACCTCGACCGCGCGAAGCTCGCCGCGCTGACGACAACGCATTCGTGGAAGGATGCGGTCACGCTCGCCGAGGACATCCTGGCGGGGAAGGTTCGCGGCCGCGTCGTGCTTGAGGTGGCGTAGGCAGAGTCGCGGCGCTTTTTCGGGCTGCACTGGCCCGACCATGCTTCGCCACCCTTTTGCCGTCGCATTGCGCGCCTATACATGGGCCACGCAATGGAACTCCATCGGCAGAGGTGGCCAGCATGCGCGTGGTGGTCGGCAGAAATCAGGCGAAAGCGATCTTGAGCGCGGTCGTCGCCTGGAAGCAGGATGGTGCGCTCGACCCCGCCGTAGCCGAGCGCCTCGCCGCTACCATCGTAGTGCGCGGCTTCGACTGGAAAGCGCTGGCGAAATATTGCTTCTGGGTTGCGCTTGCCTGCGTCGTCATCGCGATTGGGGCTGTCCTCGCCGACGAGCAACTGCTCGCCCTGTTGAGGAGAATTTTTTCTGCCCCCTATCAGGTAAAAAGTGCGGCACTCGGCGTCCTTGCGGGAGCCTTCTATTGGCTCGGAGCGCGACGGCGTGAGGTGAGCCCGCACAAGGTGTTCAGCAACGAAGCCATCATGGCGCTGGGCGGCGTGGCGACAGTGGGTGCGGTCGGCCAGTTGTCATACGCTTTCGACGCCGAAAAGGGACACCTCTCGCTGCTGCTTTTGCTGGCCTCACTGATCTATGCGGCAGTCGCGCTCTGGTCGCGCTCGAACCTGATCTGGATCTTTGCGCTGTTAAGCCTTTGTAGCTGGATGGGCGCTGAGTCTGGCTATGTCTCCGGTTTCGGCATGTATTACCTCGGAATGGACTACCCCATTCGTTTCGTCGCCTTCGGAGCATTCCTCGCCGTAGCTGGTGTCCTTGTTGAAAGGTCCGAGCGGTTTCCAGATTTTGCCCGCTCTACGCTTGTCGTCGGGCTTCTCTACTTCTTCATCGCCCTCTGGATCCTGTCTATCTTCGGCTATCAGGTCGATTTCACGCATTTCCACAGGAGCGGCGACCTTGAATTGGCGTTGTGGTCCATCGCTTTCGGCCTCGCTGCGCTTGTCGCTATAGGCTACGGGCTCAGGTGCGAGCACGGAACGATCAAGGGCTTTGGCCTCACCTTCCTCGGCATCGCCCTTTACACCAAGTTTTTCGAACATTTCTGGGACGGCACTCACAAGGCCATCTTCTTTGCGATCCTTGCGGTAAGTTTCTGGCTACTCGGCAGTCGCGCCGAGAAGATCTGGCACATTGGGGAGCGCAAGACGTCGTCGCCGACGACGGAGTCCGCCGATCAAAACGCTTGATGAACCAAGTTGCAGTCGCACCGCTCGACCGCGTTCAAAACAGCCGCTTGCGCATGAAAATCTCATCCGACTCGTCGATCGCGAGCTTGTCGAAAAGCCCGGCCTGCTCGAAGCCGAAGCGGCGATAGAGGGCTTCTGCGCGCGTGTTGAACGTGGAGACGCAGAGCCAGAGCTGGCGCGCGCCGCCTTTGTGCGCCTCGTCCTCCATCCATTGCAGCAGGCGATGGCCTAGTCCGCGCCCCTGAAACTCCGGCAGCACGCAGAAAAGCTGGAGATAAGGCCCGTGCAGGAACGGATTCTGGATCGCGACGATGCCCGCGAGCCGCCCATCTTGCAGAACCTCGAACCGCTTGAGGGCGGGAACCTCCCGCTGGAGCGAAGCGGCGATGCTGGGGGCGCTCCAGTTGACGACCGACCAGGGCGGGATCTCCGCCATAGCCGCGCCGAGCGCCTTCGCGTGTTCGGGCTTGAGGGGCCTCAAGATGAGCGCGTCGCCCAGATCGTGGCGCAAATTTTCGAACGGGCCGTGCGGCGAGGCAGTCATGGCCTGTCCGCCGTGATTGGCGCGGCGGGGTGCGTCGCTGCCGGGGCAGTGTTCTTGACATCTGCGCCCCAGCCGGTCGGGGCGGGTGCGTGCTTCGCAGCGGCGGCGGGCGGCGGTGCCGCGTTATTCGCGCGGTCCAGCGGGAAAAGCTTGTCGTACTTCACGTTATCCCCCGGCTTGAGCTCGTAGCAGGTGTCCTTGATGACCGGCGTGCCCTTCGCGATCAACTCGCTCACCGTAGCAAACCCGAAACCGCGCTTCCGCAACTCATCGATCATGTGCGGCAAAGCCTCCGCCGTATGATGGCCGCGCCCGTTCGCGTGCATCACGATGATCGAGCCGGGCTTCGCGGTGGCGGCGCTTTTTGCGATGGCGTCGGCGGTCTGGGCGGGTGCCGGGTCGCCGGTCGGGATGTCCCACTGGATGGCGAGCAGCCCGGCGTCGTTCACGGCGTCGAGCGCCTCCGTGTTGCAGGTGCCGAATGGAAAGCGGAAGACGAGCGGGCGGCTGGCTTCAACCGGGCCTGTGCCGGGGCGATAGCAGCTTCGGCCGGAAAGCTCGCGGCGAAGGCGACCGTCCGCGTTGAGATTAAGCGAAAGGTCGCGCCGCATTTCGTCCGGCGGCAGGAGGCGGAAATTTCTGTGCGTCCAGCTATGCGCGCCGACCTCGAACAGCGGATCGGCCATGAGTTGCTGGGCGCGTTCGCTGTGATCCATCAGCCACTTTCCGCTCGCAAAAAACGTGGCCTTCACGCCGCTCTTGCGCAGCGTGTCGAAGATGGAAGCATCGTAGCCCGACACCTCCCACGCGTTTTCGCAGAGGTCGAAGGTGAGCGCGACGAGCTTCTCGCCCGGCGGAAGCTTCACGCTGCGAATGGAGCCGCGAAGCGCTGGCGCCACGGGCGCGAGCGGCTCGGCCAGGTCGCGCGGCTCAATGGTGGGATCGTAAGTCTCTCGGTGAATTGACTTTTCGCCCGGCTTGCCCGCGAGTTCGGCGGCCGACCAGCACGCTCCCCCGGAGGCGTGCCCCTGCGCCCTGGCCTCCAGGGAGCAAGCAACGGCAGCGGCTATACATAGGGCGATCAAGTGGGCAAGGCGGGTCATGCTCGTTCTTCTCTCAGGCGGGAGCAGCTTCTACTGCCGGGCGCAGATTTTAATTGCGCTCCGGTAAAGTTGCTCGCAAACTCCGTGATGCGCCTATTCGATTTGGCGCGTTCTTCAAAGGTGATACGACGATGGCAAAGAAACCTGAAGCGAAGCCGAAGGAAGCCGCGAAGCCGAAAGGCAAAGCCGAAGAGAAGGCCCCACCCAAAAAGGGCGGGAAAAAGTAGGAATTGTTGGCGAGGAAAAGGCGGAAGAGAACTCTTCCCCTTTTTCCGCATCCTCCTGTAAGCATAGCCCGTATCACCGTCGTACCACACGCCCCGAGGGAACCATGCGGCTGGCTTGCAGGATACTCATGATCGCGCCCTTCGCGCTGTTGCCGGCGTCCGCTTTCGGCATATCCGTGACCAATCGCGACGCTACCGATCAAACATTGATCGTCATTGAAGGCGACAAACAGGCGGAACAGACCATCAAGGCAGGCGAACAGCTAACGCTTTGCGAAAAAAGCTGCGTGATCCGTCTTGCGGATGGCGAGGACTACGAGTTCGACGGACCCGAGATTGTCTCTCTTGAAGACGGGTTGCTGTTCCTCGACAACGCAGCGGCGCAAGGCAAGGCGGCTCAATAGGCAGCCGCCGCCTTTTGCGCATCAGTTCCTGTAGTCCTGAACCTTGGTCGCCCGCAGGCCCGGCAAGCCGTGCCGGTCTATGAGGCGCTGCCAGCTTAGGAACTCGTCGATCGTCAGCTTATAGCGCTGGCAGGCATCGTCGAGGCTCAGAAGGCCGCCGCGAACAGCCGCGACAACCTCAGCCTTTCGGCGAATAACCCAGCGTTTCGTATTTGGGGGAGGAAGATCCGCGATGGTCAGCGGACTCCCATCGGGGCCGAGCACATAGCGAAGGCGAGGGCGGAACAAGTCGGTCATAGTACTCTCACACGCGATCAAAGACCTGAGGTGAACTTTATTGCGACCTATTTAAAACGCGCTTAACCGGGTCGGTATAAAAAACCTTCCCATCCACCACCTTTGGTTGCTTAGTGTACTGATACACGTTTAGGCTGTACTTTCGTTTCTGCTTTTACTACTTTGGCGAAGACGTGCCGCCTCATTCGATCAGTTTGTAAGCAGGAAGCGTCAGGAACGCATTGAGTTCCCCGCTCATGACGAGGTCGCGAAACAAGGCGATCGCTTCCGGGAAACGCCCGCTCTCGTAGTACGCGCCAAGCTTTTCGTGAAGCTTCAGCATCTCATCGGAGATGATCGCTTCGATCAGCTCGGGCGTGACCTTGCGGCCATCTTCCAGCGTCGCGCCATGATGCAGCCATTGCCAATTCTGCGTGCGCGAAATCTCGGCCGTCGCTGCGTCTTCCATCAGATTATACAAAGGCACCGCGCCATTCCCGCGCAGCCATGCCTCGATATATTGAATGCCGACGCGCGTGTTGACGCGAAGCCCCTCCTCGGTGCGCGTGCCGTCGTGGGGCTGGAGCAGCTCCCTCTGTCCCACTGCGACATCTTCGCGCAGCTTCGAAAGCTGGTTCTTTTTCGGCATGTGCTCGTCAAATACGGCGAGCGCGACCGGCACGAGATCGGGATGCGCCACCCACGTGCCGTCATGGCCGTAGGTGACCTCGCGTAGTTTGTCCTCGCGAACGGCGGCAAGCGCCTTGTCGTTCACTTCGGGGTCGCGGCGGTTCGGGATGAACGCCGACATGCCGCCCATGGCGAATGCGCCGCGCCGGTGACATGTCTGGATCAGCAGCTCGGCATAGGCTTTGAGGAATGCCTTGCTCATCACCACCTGACCGCGGTCGGGCAGGATGCGATCTGGCTTCGTGCGCAGCGTCTTGATGTATGAAAAGATGTAGTCCCAGCGACCGCAATTGAGGCCGACGATATGGTCACGAAGCTCGTAGAGAATTTCGTGCATTTCGAAGACGGCCGGTAACGTCTCGATCAGAACCGTTGATTTGATGGTGCCGGTGCGGAGTTGCAGGTGCTCCTCGGCGAACAGGAACACCTCGTTCCAGAGGCGCGCTTCGAGGTGGCTCTCCATCTTCGGGAGGTAGAAGTAAGGGCCGCTGCCCTTCGCCAGCGCGGCTTGCGCGTTGTGAAAGAAATAGAGGCCGAAGTCGAAAAGCGCGCCCGCAACCGGTTGCTTGTCCACCGTCACATGACGCTCGACGAGGTGCCAGCCGCGCGGGCGCACCATCAGCACGGCAGGGTTCGGCCCCACTGCATAGGATTTGCCGGTGTCTTCCTCGGTGAAATCGATGTTGCCGCGCCAGTAATCGGCGAGGTTGATCTGGCCTTCGACGACGTTCGCCCAGGTCGGCGACAACGAGTCTTCGCAATCGGCCATGAACACCTTCGCGCCCGAGTTCAGCGCGTTGATGATCATCTTGCGCGTCGTCGGCCCGGTGATTTCCACGCGCCGGTCGGTCAGGTCGTCCGGGATGCCCGCGATGGTCCAGTCCACCTCGCGGATCTTCTTCGTCTCCGGCAGAAAATCAGGCAACGCGCCGCTGTCCCACGCCGCCTGACGTACGCCGCGCGCCTCCATAAGCTCGCGCCGCCGAGGCTCGAAGCGGCGATGCAACTCGCCGATGAATTCGAGCGCGGGGCCGGTCAGCACCCGGTCATAGCCAGGTTCGATCGGACCCGTGATCTTCATGCCGTCGGGAATGGCCAGGTGCAGGATCGGGGCAGTGGACATGGTCGTTCTCCCATTCGAGGTGAAGCCTCGTTTTGATCCATTCAAATGCAGTCGACCAAGCGCGTCCATACCCACTGAGTAGTACAACCGAGTGAAATCTTCGGTCTATGCGGCTTGGCGAATTTGAGCGTGACTTCCAATAAATGCAAACGAGTGCCGCTTTGCTCCGGCAGAGCCGAGCTGGATTGCGAGGGAGGCGTGGCCGAAATTTCCGCAGCGGCCGCTAGCGATGGGGCCCCCGGTGCCGGTTGCTGCATAGAAGCAGCTGGCGCGTTGGTTGGCAGCGTGGGGTCGCGTCGTGGGGAAGCGCCGGCGGCGACTGGCGCACTCACACCGCAGGCACAAAAAAAGCCAGCGCAATGGCTGGCTTTCGATGCTTTTGTAACGGTGCGTTATTGTGCAGCGGAAGCCGAGAACGCTGGCATACCGCCGCCGGAAACCGGGCTGCGCGGTGCTTCGGCCTTGAGGGCAGCCTTTTGCACCGCCTTCTGCACCTTTTCGAACGCGCGCACCTCGATCTGCCGGATGCGCTCGCGGCTCACGTTGAACTCGGACGAAAGCTCTTCAAGTGTGAGCGGATCGTCGGCGAGGCGACGCGCTGTGAAGATGCGGCGTTCGCGCTCGTTCAGACTATCCATCGCCGCTCCGAGATATTCGCGGCGGCGGCTCAACTCCTCGCTTTCGGCGAGTTGCGTCTCCTGATTCGGACCCTCGTCCACGAGCCAATCCTGCCACTCGCCGCTTTCAGAGTCGGCGCGCAGCGGAGCGTTGAGCGAAGCGTCGCCACCAAGACGGCGATTCATCGACACGACGTCCTCTTCCGGCACGCCGAGGTTAGTCGCGATGGTCTTGACCTGATCGGGACGAAGATCTCCTTCCTCCAGCGCTTGCAACTGGCTCTTCGCCTTGCGCAGGTTGAAGAAAAGCTTCTTCTGGCTCGCCGTGGTGCCCATCTTCACGAGGCTCCACGAGCGCAGAATATATTCTTGAATGGCAGCGCGTATCCACCACATAGCGTAGGTGGCAAGGCGGAAGCCCTTGTCTGGATCGAAGCGCTTGACGGCCTGCATCAGCCCGACATTGCCTTCGGAGATGACCTCACCGATGGGCAATCCGTAGCCTCGATAGCCCATGGCGATGCGCGCCACAAGGCGAAGGTGCGACGTAACGAGCTTCTGCGCGGCCTTGGCGTCTTCGTGCTCTTGCCAACGTTTGGCGAGCATGTATTCTTGCTGAGGCTCAAGCATCGGGAAACGCCGAATCTCTTCGAGATAGCGGGCGAGGCCACCACTTGCAGCGACTGACGGCAATGAACTCATGCTTCAAACCCTCCGCATCGGATGACCCGCTGCCGTTGGAGAACTCGTTCGCGTTTCCGGAACGATTGAACCCACATTACGCTTCCCGCTATGCGTCTGCATCTTAATTCTTGGACAGTTTTGCATCGAACCTTTCAAGAGCGTTACACAATTGCGCGATGTCTTCAGGCAACGGGCTCTCGAAAGATAGAACCTTCCGTGACGAAGGATGTTCGAACCTTAAGCCCGCGGCGTGAAGCGCCTGTCTCTCCGCACACGCAAAATTCCTTGCTGCTTCGTCCGGGAGGGCGAGCGCTTTTGTTCTAAAGCCTGCGCCATAAACGGAATCTCCTACCAGGGGGACGCCGATATGCGCGAGATGCACCCGCACCTGATGAGTGCGGCCCGTTTCCAGTTTGCATCTAAGGACACTCAGCGTGGCCGTTTTGTTCCACTTCCCCATTGCCGCGCTCTGGCTTTCTACATTTCCAAGCCGGAAGACGCGCTCGGTTGCGTAAATCGTGGCAGCCTCGCGCCCGCCATTGCGCACCACCGCCATCTTGATCCGCGATCCCGCATGCCGCGCGATCCGCGCCTCGATCCGCCCGGATGTGGGCTGTGGCTCTCCCCACACCAGCGCCAGATATTCGCGGCGCAACGCGCCCGTCCGGCCGTGATCGGCGAACTGCGCCGACAGACTGCGATGCGCCTTGTCCGTCTTCGCGACGACCATCAGCCCGCTGGTGTTCTTGTCGAGCCGATGCACGATGCCCGGCCGCGTAACCCCGCCGATGCCGGAAAGGCTGTCGCCGCAATGTGCGATCAGCGCGTTGACGAGCGTCCCATTCGGATTTCCCGCGCCGGGATGCACGACGAGGCCCGCCGGTTTGTCGATCACGATCAGGCTGGCATCCTCGTAAACGACGTTGAGTTCGATGGCCTCGCCCTCGACGGCGTAATTCTCGGCGGGCGGCGTCGTGACTTCGAACGTATCGCCGAGACGCACCTTCGCGCTCGGATCTGTCGAGGTCTCGGCATCGCGCCCCGCCGCCAGGCGCACCACGTGCCCAGCGCGAATAAGCTCTTGCAGGCGAACCCGGCTTTGTGTCTCTATCCGGCTCGCGAGAAAGCGATCGAGGCGCACGCCCGCGTCGTCTTCTGAAGCTTCATAGCGGGCGGGAGAAAATTCGTCGCTCGTCATTGACCCTCTGCCTGCCCCTCTTGAAAGCCGTCACCGGACTGGATCATCACCATGACAAACGCGCAAAGCCCGGTCCCCGGCCCCTGGACGCCCGAACGCGTCCGAATGCTCAAGATTGCCGTCACGATCATGACGACATTGCTCATCGCCGGCATCATCGCGCTCCTTTATGGAGTGGCGCGGCAGGCGGCGAAACTCAGTTCTGGCCCGGCATCCGCGACGAGGCCCGCTCTGTCAAGCCCGGCCACAGGGCCCGCGACCACGCCTTACGCGCAAACGCTTGCCTTGGGGCAGGGCGAACTCAGGAGCGTATCCGCGGACAACGGATCGATCATTCTGCACTATAAGGGGGAGGGTAGCGACACGATTATCGTACTGGACCCCCTAAGTGGGCAGGAGCGCGGCCGGTTTCAAGTCCCGCGCCGGTAGGGGGCAGCGGCCAAAGGGCGACAGCGGTGGGTCGGCGCGCTTTCGGCCTCCCCGAGTCCTTAGGGCGGCAGGGGCCGAAAGCGATGAGTACCGGCCTCCAAAAAGCCAACTGAAAGGCAGTCTTTACGTCCGCCTCCGCGCTTGACGTTACGTCATACGCCCCTCGGCCGCCTGCGCAAAGCTCGGCACTTCGGGTCGGCTCAAGTTTCGGTGCGTGTCGTCGGTTTTGCGCTTGATCGATGGCGCGGCGCATTCTAATGTGTGGCTTCGCTCGCCCCGTTCGTCTAGCGGTCAGGACGCGGCCCTCTCACGGCTGAAACAGGAGTTCGATTCTCCTACGGGGCGCCAATTAGCAAAAATTCTGCAATAAAAACAAAACGTTACAGCTAAAAACTGAAACCATTTTGGAAGCGGTTTCACATGCGGGCCACCTTCGCTGTTCCGCTGTCCGCAAGCTGCGCCCGGTTCGCAGCCCTGCAATAACGCTCGACCTCGTTCAAGGTCCAGCAGCCATAATTTCGTGCGCCGTTGCGCCCGCTTCGGCCATGCGCCGCGCGAACGCTTTGCGCAACCCGTGCGCCGAGCATTCGGGCGGCAGCCCGGCCTCGTCGCACCAAGCCCGGAAGACGCCGCAGAACGCTTTCGTGCCATAGGGCGTGCCCTTCGTTGAGACGAGCAAGGTCTGCACGCCCGTAACGGTTGCCGCGATGATCTTGAGCAGTTCCGGCTTGATCGCCGCGTCGACGCAAACGTGCGTCTTTTCCTGCGTCAGTTTCAGCCGCCCGCCTTTTACATGCTCGCGGGACAGGCGAACCACGTCTCCCTTCCGCTGCCCCGTTTGCAGAAGAAGCTCTAACGCCAGCCGCTGCCGCGTTCCGACGTCCCACCGCTTGCGGTATGCGGCAATCTCGGCCTCCGTCCAGCAGTGCCGTCCGTCCGTCTTGATGCGCGGCCGGGAAATGTCCCGCACCGGGTTGTCGTCGCGCCAGCCGAGATCAATCGCAAGCTTTACTAATTGTTGGGTCAGCTTGAGAAGGCTTCGCGCGCCTTCCGGGCCGCTGGCGAGCTTTTCGGTCATGCGAACTATGTCGCCGCGCTTCATGCTGCGGATGTCGCCATCGCCATATACGGCGGCCAAGCGCGACATGATGCGGCGACGGACTGCCTGCGTGGACGGCGCGAGCGCGCGAAAACGCTGGCTGCCTTGGTATGCGGCTACGAGAGCGGTTAGGCTGTAAGCGGCCGCACGCGGTCGCTTGGGCAGTTCCTCTGCCTCCGTGGCCGCGTTGTAGTCGGCGAGGAACGCGGGGCTACCTATTGGACCGCGCAGCGCGACCCGCTCTTTGCCCGGCTCTTCATAGTAGAGGTGTTCTTTCCCGTTCCGGCCTTTCTTTCGCCGGACGTATTTGAAGCTTTGCTGTGCAGGCTTTCCCATATGCTAAATCCTTTTTCCGTTTCACTTTCCACGACATGGCCGACGAGCGCGGCCATGTCAGTTTCGAGCCGCGAGCGCTCGAAAACCTTCATGCGCCCGGCCGAATACGGCGGGCGGATTTTTCCTTCATCGATCCAGATTTGGAGTTGGCGCAGCGACACGCCGATATGTTCGGCCGCCGCAGCGGGGCGCAGGTATGCCGGGGGGAATGTATTCAAGGCAGGTGCCGGGCCGCGCATGGGCGGCGTGAGTAAACTAAAAACGTGGCACTCTGAGACTGCCGCAGTCTTACTGCGGGCCACGGCGCTTTGCAACTCCCTCCCAGCTTTTCCCGCTACTTTTGTCATCGCCGGAATGGGCGCCGGCTTGAACTTCGCGCCTCCGCCGACTTCGCCTCATGAAGCACTTCCCCGTCACTCACCGTTCACCGGCTTTCTTTCTTCGATGTGAACCGGATGCCCGTTCAGCCTCTTCTCGACGCTCATTGCCGATGCTGTCTTCGCCTTCCACCGGCAGTTTGATCCTGATGCCACCTTCGCAGGGCTCCGGGAAAATTCGACGCCAGTTGTCGACCTTGTTAGTATCGTGATCGGTCTTATTGCTGAGCCGGTGCATCATCATTTGTCCTCTCAATGCTCTGACAAACAAACCATGTAGTTCAGCAAACTCTCGCTGCCAGGCGCTCGCACTAGAACTTCGCGTTTTCTGGGGAGTACCTGCTTCAATTTTGCCGAGCAAGTTGCTCGTCTGCCTCGGCATGAGTTGCCGCCACTCGTGGCAAAATCGACCGATGTCGAACTTCGGTACGGCGACGGCTTTTGGGGAAATAAGCGTTGCCACCGATATGCCGGATACAGAGCGCAGCATTTCTTCCTCATTCGTCGGCGTCTTGGCCGAAGAATACGCCGACCCGACGTGGAAGCCAGCGGTGTTTTCGCCTTACCCATAGGCATGTGTCATACAGCATAACTGATATTTGTTAGTCGACGATCTGGCGCGGGCTGCGCGAGTACTTCTGCCGATGAGATACGGCACCCGTGGAAGCTTCCGGTGAGCGCCCGATTGGCCCGCAGATAGGCGCTTCGGCTGTCGCCGCCTCTCAACTAGTGCACTGACTCATTCAGAAGGTGCAGATTGAGGCGGTTGAGCTTGTCGAAGATTTCATCGGCGGTTTTGGTCCAGACGAAGGGTTTTGCGTTCCGGTTGTGATCGGCGATGTAGCGCTTGATGGCGTCTTCGAGGTCGGCGACGGATTTGAAGACGCCACGACGGATGCGCCGCCGGGTAATGGCGGAGAAGAAGTTTTCGACCGCGTTCAGCCAGGACGCCGAGGTCGGCGTGAAGTGAAAAACCCACCTCGGATGATCCGCCAGCCAGGCGTCCACCTTGGGATGCTTGTGGGTTCCGTAGTTGTCCAGAATGACGTGGATGATCTTGCCGGCTGGGACCTTGCGCTCCACGGCGTTGAGGAATTTGATGAACTCCTGATGGCGGTGGCGCTTCATGCAGCGGCCGAGCACGGTTCCATCCAGCACGTTGAGTGCGGCGAACAGCGTGGTGGTTCCGTTGCGCTTGTAATCGTGGGTCATGGTCGCGCATTTGCCGGGCTTCAACGGCAGGCCCGGTTGAGTGCGGTCGAGCGCCTGGATCTGGCTCTTCTCGTCGATGGACAGGACCACGGCATGGCAGGGCGGGCTCATGTAGAGGCCCACCACATCCTCGACCTTTTCGGCGAAGGCGGGATCGTTCGACTTCTTGAACGTGCGCAAGCGGTGCGGCTGAAGGCGGTGGGCTCCCCAGATGCGCTGCACCGTGCGCAAGCTGACGCCCGCCGCCTTGGCGACAGCGCGTCCGGTCCAATGCGTGGCGTTTCCGGGGGGCTCGGAACACGGCAGCGCCAGCACTTTCGCGACGCTCTTCGCTGACAAAGGCGGCTTGCCTGGCTTGCGGGTCTGGTCGCGCAACAGCCCGTCCACCCCTTTTTCGGCGTAGCGCCGCTGCCAACGCCATACGGCTGGCCGGCTGACGCCGCTTAAGCGGGCGACGTCGAAAACGGAACGGCGCTCAGCAGAATGAAGCACGATCTTTGCCCGCTGCGCGTGCTTCTGCGGGCTGTTGCGGTCCCCGATGACCGCCGCCAAACGTGAGCGGTCTTCGGACGAGAGAAGGATGCAGACGGTTTGAGCCATGCCTGAAGCATGCCTTGCTTCGTCTGCTTTGTGAATCCTATGTTTGCGTCAGTGCACTAGCTGTCCTCACTTCATAGCAAACCTTGGCGCTGATTAACTAACCTGACGGGCACTGGCTGCGACACATACGCGGAAGACGAAAAAGCGCTATAACGTATGCGGCCGAAACAAACGGCTCCCTGCGGCTTCCTGTGGCCGCTAGCGTTAGCGCTGGCTCCCCTCCCCCCGGGGGTATGTTTAGGTTCTTTGTGGTATGCCAAGCCAATGCGGGCGCGCGGCCCCCGCAAAAGACGTGTTTTTGCGGGGCTGAAATTCGCATTTCGCTACACCACACCGGCTGCTAGAAGCCCGTTTCACGCCATCCACCTGAGCAGCGAAATCGACAGCGGATTTTCCGGTGTTGCAAAATTACAACTCAAAAATCGAAGTCCGTACACAGACAATAGGACCTTTTTTGCTACCTTAAGTTTTTGTTTTTATTAAAGTTCTTAATTTGTTCTTGACACATGCAAATTTGCCAACGTACCTACGCGCGAGTTGAACTAGCGTCGTTGATAGGGGCGCCAGAATGCGCCCCTAATCGTAGGCCTCTCCGATTATAAGCGCTGCGGCTAGTGATACCGTTGTGTTGGCTTTGGTGAGAAGTTTACCCTGCGGACCTGTTTCAACTGCCGCCTCCAACTCATCATTTGCTGCTACCCTGCTTCTGCCGTCACCATCTGGCGCGCGCTTTTTGGCGCGCCTATAAACAGCTCTTATTCTCTTACCCCTCCTTGCTGCATCTTTTTCCCTCCCTGTCGAGGCAATCGCCAGTCAACTAGGCGCTTCGTTGTCTCTCTCCTTCCGTGTTCAGTCAGAAACTTCCTGCTTGCGTCGTCGAAGGAAGCTAAAGAGAGGCCCCCGAAATTCGCACAGAGCCGCGCGGCATCGCATGCGCGAGCCGCCTGTCGCGCTCGCCGAAAGTCTCGCGCTAGCAGCGCGCGCCATTATCGTTTGTGACGCCGTTGCACCGCCTCGCGGCGAACCGGCCACCGAAACGGCGATGCCACATTGACGGCACCGCTTTAGGACGGCTTCATAAGCAATTTGGAAACCATCGCCCAAGCGGGCGCCCCGAACGCACGGAACGCATGGCCACCGACCTGAACGAACTCTCGAAGACCCTTTTTGCCGCCGCCGACAAACTTTGGACGAACAGCGCGCTCCGGCCGGACCAGTATGCGCAGCCGGTCCTCGCTCTTATCGCCTTGCGGCAGATGGAGGCCAAATTCGAGACGGTCCACGCGCAACTGGCGCCGAAATTCACCGGCCGCCTGAAGCCGAAGCCCGCCGACTACCAAGCGCGCGGCGCCGTTTTCCTGCCACCCGAGGCGCGTTTCTCGCGCCTCCTCGCGTTGCCGGGAACGGCCGACCTGGGCGCGGAACTGAACGAAGCGATGAAGGGCATCGCGGACGCCAACCCGGACTTGGCGAGCGCGCTTCCCCGTGGATACGGCAACATTCCCAACGACACGCTGCGCGAAATCCTGCGCCTCCTCGCGCCTCTGAAGATCGAGGGCGACGCATACGGCCTCATCTTCGAGTATTTCATGGGCGAGTTCGCCTCGTCCTTCATGCAAAAAGGCGGCGAGTATTTCACGCCCGCATCCATCGTGAAGCTCATCGTCGAAGTGATCGAGCCGTTTCACGGCGCGATCCTCGACCCGGCCTGCGGCTCCGGCGGCATGTTCGTCCATTCGGCGGAGTTCGTCCGCCGCCATCACAAGGCACCCGCGAGCGAAATCGCGGTTTTCGGCGTCGAGAAGATGTCGGACACGCTCCGTCTGTGCCGCATGAACCTGGCGGTTCACGGGCTTTCGGGCGACATCCGCGAGGCGAACTCGTATTACGACGACCCGCACAAGCTCATCGGCAAGTTCGACTTCGTCATGGCCAATCCGCCATTCAACCAGCCGGAGGTCGATCAGAAGCGCCTCGTCAACGACGCCGGGAAGGTGGACGCCCGCTTCCCGCTCGGGCTGCCCTCGGTCAACAATGCGAACTACCTCTGGATCAATCAGTTCTTCGCAGCTCTGAACGCCACAGGCCGCGCCGGTTTCGTCATGGCCAACAGCGCAAGCGACGCGGGCGGCAGCGAGCGGGAAATCCGCAGGAAGTTGATCGACAGCGGCGCCGTCGACTGCATCGTCGCCGTCGGCCCAAACATGTTTTACACCGTCACCTTGCCGGTAACGCTATGGTTCCTCGACAAGGGGAAGGCCACCGGCAAACGCGCGGACGAGGTGCTGTTCATCGACGCCCGGCATCTGTTCCGGCAAGAGACGCGGGCACACCGCGTCTTCGATCCCGAGCACATTGATTTTCTCGGAAATATCGTCCGCCTTTGGCGCGGGAAGGACATTCAAGTCGGGCCAAGCGCGGCGCTGATCAAGGAGGCCTTCCCACAAACTCAGTACCGCGACGTGCCGGGACTGTGCCGCGTCGCAACGCGCAAGGAAATCGAAGCCGAAGGCTGGAGCCTGAGCCCCGGACGCTACGTCGGCCTCGCGCCCGGTCAGAAGCAGGACGACCACGAATTTCGAGAGAAATGGCACACGTTGCGGGATGAACTTGAAAAGCTGAACGCGGAGGCTGAAAGGCTTCAAGCTATTATTAATAAACGAACTTTGGAGCTAATGAACGTATGAAGAGCGGCTGGCCATTCGTTCGCCTGGGTGAAGTCTGTGAAGTGACGCCTGGCTATGCTTTTAAAAGTCAGGATTGGTCCCATGCGGGCATTCCCGTTGTAAAAATTAAGAATATAGCTGGCGATGGGACCGTAGACCTAAACGATGTCGACTGCATACCTCCAACACTCTTTTCTAGGAAACTCGGGCGTTTCGAGCTGAGAGATGGCGATATAATTATTGCTATGACGGGAGCGACCGCAGGAAAAGCTGGGAGGGTAAGGACTTCACGTTCAATTCTTCTTAATCAACGAGTTGCAAGACTAAGACCAAATGACGTTGATGCTGCATTCTTCTGGGCATTAGTTGGAAGCAAGGACTACGAACGTATTTTTTTTAGATTAGCAGACGGTGCCGCTCAGCCGAATATGAGCAGTAGTCAGATAGAAGGAGTTTTGATCCCGTGCCCACCTATTACCGTGCAACGTCGGATTGGTTCAATTCTACGCGCGTATGACGACCTGATCGAGGTGAACCGGCGACGCATCGCGGTGCTGGAGGAGATGGCGCGGCGGCTGTTCGAGGAGTGGTTCGTCCACTTCCGCTTCCCTGGATATCAGGCCGATATCCCTCGTGGGCGCCTGCCGTCAGGTTGGATTTGGAGCACCTTAGGCGAGCTTGCGTCTGAAGTGCGTGATGCCGTGCTGCCGTCGGATGTAAGTCCCGATACCCCGTACGTTGGGCTTGAGCATCTGCCTCGAAGGTCCACGACCTTGGGTGAATGGGGAAACGTCGATGAAGTGACTAGCACCAAACTCAAATTTCGACCCGGAGACATCCTCTTCGGAAAAATAAGGCCGTATTTCCATAAGGTAGTATGGGCGCCCTGTGATGGAATTAGCTCGTCGGACGCTATTGTAATACGAGCGCGTTCAGATGACCTCACTGCCATTGTGCTTTCAGTCGCATCAAGTGATGCTTTCGTTGCACACGCCGTGCAGACCTCGAATGGAACCAAGATGCCGAGGGCCAATTGGCCTGTTCTGGTGAAATACCCCGTTCCCTTGCCGCCTCTTGAGCTGCGCGAGAAGTTCAGTGACTATGTGCTGAACGGTGTGCAGTTGGCCGCGACGCTGCAGGCCGCCAATCGGCGGCTAGTTGCTTCCCGCGACCTCCTTCTCCCACGCCTGATCTCTGGTGAACTTTCGGTCACCGCAGCCGAACGCGAATTGGAGCGCGCCGCCTGATGTCTCCCGCCGACCTCTCAAGCTCACTTTCAGGCGCGCTTGCGAGCGAGGGTGAGCTTGTCGAGGGAAGCGCCCTTGAGCTTTTCGAGGGTCTAGGCTGGGAGGTTCAAAACCTCTTCAAGGAGGTGTTGGGGCCAACAAGCCCGACAGGCCGTCTATCGCCTCGGACTGTCTATCTGCCAGCGCGGCTGCGGGCTGCGCTCCAGCGGCTTAATCCCGCGTTGCCGCCAAAGGCGCTTGCGCAGGCCGAAGACGAACTGACGGCCGACCGTTCCGCCATGTCGGCGGTGGCAGCCAACCGCGAGGTTTATCGGCTTCTGCGGGACGGCGTGGCCGTACAGGTGGCACAGGAGGACGGCTCGCTGAAGCCTGAGCGCGTCCAACTCATCGACTGGGTGAATGTCGACGCCAACGACTTCTGCCTTGCCTCGCAAATCTGGATCGCAAGCGAGAGCTACACGAGGCGCCCGGATGCCGTTGGATACGTCAACGGCATTCCCGTCCTCCTGTGTGAATGGAAGGCGCCCACGGCGCCTGTGCAGGAAGCCTACGACGCCAACCTGCGCGACTACCGGGATACGATCCCGAGGCTCTTCGACGCGAACGGTTTCACGCTGCTATCCAACGGGATCGAAACGCTCATGGGGCCGTCCCACGCGGCGTTCGAGGGTTTCGCGCCATGGAAGAAGTTAGAAGAAGACGGCCCGGACCGGCCGGACCTCGAAACCATGCTGCGCGCAACATGCGCGCCGGGGCGCTTCCTCGACCTCTTGGAAAACTTCGTGCTTTTCGAGGAAGGGCGCGAAGGGCTGCGGAAGCTGACGGCGAAATACCATCAGGTGCTCGGCGTCAATCGCGCTATCGAGGCGGTGAAGAAGATCGCCGACAATCAGGGGCGCCTCGGCGTCTTCTGGCACACGCAGGGCAGCGGCAAAAGCTTCTCAATGGTGATGTTCGCCGAGAAGGTCTTGCGGCGCCTCGGCGGCAACTGGACGTTCGTCGTCGTCACCGACAGGCAGGAGCTTGACGACCAAATCGCGCAGACGTTCGCCGCCACGGGGGCGCTGACGAAGCAGATAAGAGACGCGCAGGCGCAAAGCCGGGTGCACCTGCGAGAGCTTCTCGCGGGGCAAGAACGCTACGTCTTCACGCTCATTCATAAGTTTTCGACTGAGAGCTTCGAGCAGATGCCGGTGCTTTCCGAACGGAAGGACATCATCGTCATCACGGACGAGGCACACCGCAGCCAATACGATCAGCTCGCGACGAACATGCGCCGCGCATTGCCGAACGCTGCTTTCATCGGCTTCACGGGAACGCCGCTGATCGCTGGCGAAGAAGAGCGAACCCGCGATGTCTTCGGCGAATATGTTTCCGTCTACAACTTCGCGCAGTCGGCAGCCGACGGTGCGACGGTCCCCCTCTATTACGAAAACCGGAAACCGGAGTTGCAGATCGCTTCGGACGCACTGCGGGACGATCTGACAGCCCTTCTCGACGAAGTGTCTCTGAACGAGGAGCAGGAAAAGAAGCTTCACCGCGAGTTCGGGCGCCAGTATCACCTGATTACGCGCGACGACCGGCTCGACGAGATCGCGGCCGACCTTGTCCGTCATCTCTCAGCGCGAGGCTACCTCGGGAAAGCAATGTTCGTGGCCATCGACAAGGCCACCGCTGTCCGCATGTACGACAAGGTTCGGGTCCAGTGGGCAGCGCTGATTGCGGAAAAGGAGCAGCGCCTCGCGGCCACTCCGGACGAGGCCAAGGCCGCCTTGGCTGCCCGCCTCGACTGGATGAAGAGCCTCGATATGGCGGTCGTTGTCAGCCAAGGGCAGAATGAGATCGCCGACCTGAAGGCCAAGGGCCTCGACATCGTTCCCCATCGGAAGCGGATGCAGGAGGAAGACCTCGAAACGCGCTTCAAGAACCCGGACGATCCGCTCCGCCTTGTCTTTGTTTGCGCGATGTGGATCACCGGCTTCGACGTGCCGACATGCAGCACGATTTACCTCGATAAGCCGATGAAGAACCACACGCTTATGCAGACCATAGCGCGGGCGAACCGACGCGCGCCGGGAAAGGCCGCTGGCGTGGTCGTGGATTACGTTGGCGTCTTCCAGAACCTGAAAAAGGCGCTCGCGATCTATGCCGCCTCTCAGGGCGGTGACAGCCCGATCAAGAACAAGGACGGGCTTGTCGAGGAGCTGGTGGCAGCGCTCGCGTCGGCACGGTGCTTCTGCGATGAGATAGGCGTGGACCTAGACGCCATCCCAGCCGCAAACAAGCTTTCCCGCCTGAAGCTGATAGGTGACGCCGTGGAAACCCTTATCGCCCCGGACGAGCGGCGCCGGGAGTTCATGCGTCGCGCAGGAGGCGCGGTTCGCTCCTACAAGGCTTTGCTCCCCGACGACAAGGCGTCGGCGTACTTCAAACAGGTTGCGACGCTGCATGTGCTTGCTGAGGCTTTGCGGGCCAAGCTTGGTCCCGTGGACCTCTCGGCGGTCGCCGCAAGGATCGAAGCGCTCCTGGACGAACGGATCGAAGGTATCGCCATCAGCGCCCCGATCATCGAGGGCGACGAATGCGGCGGTCGCATTGACCTTTCCGATATCGACTTCAATAAGCTCGGCTGGCTGTTCAATCAGAAGCCCAAGACGACGGCGGAGAAACTCCGGTCATCTGTCGAAAAGAAGGCTGCGGAGATGGCAGCTCAAAATCCGTCTCGCGTCCATTTCGTGGAGAAGCTCGAAAAGCTCGTCGACGCCTATAACCTCGGGACGCTCGACGTCGAAGCCTTCTTCGACGCGCTAAAGAAGCTGATCGCGCGAATGGAGGAGGAAGAGCGCCGCGCCGTTGCCGAGGGCCTGACCGAAGACGAACTAGCAATTTTCGACCTCCTGACCCGCCCGGAGCCAAAGCTTACGAAGGCTCAGGAAGACGAGGTTAAGAAAGTGGCGCGGGAGTTGTTCGCAAAGCTGAAGGGGCTTCGGGTTGAGTTCTGGCGACAAAACCAGCAGACGAGGGCGGCCGTCCATTCCGAAATTCGCTTTACACTAGATGATTTACCGCAAGAGCCCTACCCGGAGACGTTATGGGAGGAAAAAGTCGAGGCTGTCTGGCAATACGTCTATCATAGGAACGGAAACCAATCCGGCGACGTTCGGCTGTAGCTTCGCCAAAAACAAACAGGGCGCGGTTTCGGCCGCGCCCTGTTTCAGTTTGGTTTCCTGTTGCGAGTGCAACCATTGTTTGTTGCGAGCTTCACTGGGTTGCCGTTGTCGAAGCATTTGGTGAGGTTGCAGTTGGTCTCCCGCTCACGGGACTTTAGCAAATCCAAGAAGACACCTCGCGAGACGGCGCTATTCGCCCTGCAAGCCCGTCTGCGGGCGCTTAGCTACAAGCCCGGTAAAATGTTGACGGCAACTTCGGTGAGGCCACTGCGGAGCCGTGGCGGCCATTCCAGCGAAAAGCTCGAAAAGGAGGGCGACTTCTTTTCCCGCATTCTGCGCGCCGGCCGCAACCTGATCGCGTTGGTTGCGATGCTATTCGGCATTCCAATCGGGGCGGCCGACAACCTGCCCGAAACGCTAGGGAAGGTTCAAGGCGTCGGCGAGGCTGTTTCCGGCTTCTCGACTTGGGCGCAGGAGCGGCGCGCGGCCGACTACCAAGACGGCACCTATCAAGGGCCGAAACCTTCCGTAAAGGAGGCTGCATAATGGGCACAGTCCTGACGTGGTTTCTCGGCCGGTTGACGGCTTGGGGCCTCGGCAATGTCGCAACCCTGCTTTCCGCCGGGCTCTCGAATTTCCTCGGACCGGCGGCGAACGCGCTGCTAGCTCTGCTCAAGGGCTTCGTGTCAATCATTGTCGACTTGAGCAAAAAGCTTCGAGGGGCGTTGCTGGCTTGGGGCGGGCGCTGCCGTCATTCTCGGGTGGTACGTTCACCACGCTTGGTCGACCGGGCCGACTTCTCGGGCCTGCAAGCACAGGTTCAAACGCTGCCGAAGCGCCCGGCTGTCGCCCTTCAGCGCAACCGTTGACACCGAGGGGGCGCGGCCGAGACCGTGCCCCTTTCCCCTTTTCTGCAAGCTTCGTCTGTTACCGATTTTCGCATCGCTATGAGCAAAAGTTGATGGCTTGAGCTTGAATATAATGTCGCGACAGATAGTAAGCATCCGGTGAGGGCCGCAGCGTGAGCGCTTGCGGTTGATGACTACGCCGCCAGTTGCAAGCCGGGCTGCTTCCATTCCCAGGGCAGCAGCTCATGGAGTCGGCTTTGCGGCTGGCCTGCGATGCGGGCGAGCACATCGGCCAGCCAAGCCATCGGATCGATGCCGTTGAGTTTGGCCGTCATGATCATCGTCATCATAAAGGCGGCCCGGTCGGCGCCGCGATCTGAACCGGCGAAGAGCCACGACTTTCTTCCGAGCGCAAAACCTCTCAGCGCTCGTTCGGCCGAGTTGTTGCTCAGGCAGATGCGGCCGTCGCCAAGGAAAGCGGCGAACCGATCCCAGCGCTTGAGCAGATAATCGATGGGCCTGGCGACGGAAGCCGAGCGCGACAATCGCGAGCGCTCCTCGCCAAGCGAGGTTTTCAGATCGGCCAGAAGCGGCGCGCTTTGCTTCTGGCGCACGCGCAGGCGCTCGCTGGCGGGAAGGCCGTTGATGGAGCGCTCGATGTCGAACAGCGCGTCGATGCGCTTGACCGCTTCCAGCGCAATCGGGGAGATGGCCGGCGCCTGTTTGCCGCGCTTCGCGTTGGCGGCGATGTCAGCCAGTTCGAAGAACTGGCGCCTGGCGTGCGCCCAGCACAGCGCCGAGACGATGGCGCCTTTTTCGCGCGCCGGATCGTAAAGCCCGTTATAGCCGCTATAGGCGTCGGCCTGCAAAATGCCGGCGAAGTCTCGAAGATGGCTCTCGGGATGCTCCTGCCTTCGGTCTCGCGAAGCGTAGTAAAGCGCGGCCGGCGGCGCGGTCCCGCCAAAAGGGCGATCGTCTCTGACATAGGTCCAGATGCGGCCGGTGACTGTCTTGCCTTTCGCCAGGATCGGCACCGTCGTGTCGTCGCCAAACAACCGTTCGGCCGAAAGAACATGGGCCTCGATCAGCGCCTGGAGCGGTTGCAGCGCCGCCATGCAGGACCCAACCTGATCGGCCAGCGTCGAGACGGAAAGTTCGACGCCTTCGCGCGCATACCGCTCGCTTTGCCGGTTGAGAGGCTGGTGCTGGCCGAACTTCTCGAACAAGATCATGGCCAAAAGGCCCGGCCCGGCAAAACCGCGCGGCGTTGCATGAAAGGGCGCCGGCGGTTGCGCGATCGCCTCGCAGCACCGGCAGGAGAACTTCTCGCGCACCGTTTGGATGACTTTCCAGCGGCGCGGAACAACCTCGAGCGTCTCGGTGACGTCCTCGCCGAGCTTCGACAGCTTCGTCGAGCCGCAAGACGGACAACATGTCGGCGCCGGGAGCACCACGCGCTCGCGCGGCAGATGCGCCGGGAAAGGCTTGCGCGATGGATGCTTGCGCGTAGAGGATGGCGTGCCTTGCGTCCGGGCTGTGGCTGTCTCGGCGAGAAGCTCGTCCTCGGCCGCGGCTGTCTCCAGCTCTTCGAGCTGAAGCTCCATCTGCTCCAGGAGCCGCGCCTTGTGCTCCGAGCGGCTACCGTAAAGCACCCGCCGCAGCTTCTCGATCTCGAGCCTCAGATGAGCGATCAGCGCGTCCGTGCTGGATGTCGCCGCGCGAGCGCGAGCCGCAACGGCCTCGGCGGAAAGGCGGGCGGCGCGCTCGGCGAGGATCATCGCATGCGCGGCGGCAAGGTCGGAAGGAAGAGCGTCAAGCGGCGTGGTCACCCGACAAGAGAATCATGGTTCGCCAACGTTTTCAAAGGCAAACCGTCAGCCAACCGAAGTCGGTCTCCAGGTTTTTTGCGGATTGCGCCAATCGATCCCGGAGAGCAGATAGCCAAGCTGCGCGGGCGAAATCGAGATCGCGCCGTCAGCCGGGCTCGGCCACAAGAACCGGCCTTTCTCCAGACGCTTCGTAAAAAGGCAGGCGCCCTGGCCGTCATGCCAGATCACCTTCAGAAGATCGCCCCGGCGGCCGCGAAAGCAAAACAGATGGCCGCTCAAAGGATCGCGCTGCAAAACCTCCTGGACCTGCAAGGACAGCGACGGGAAGCCCCTGCGCATATCGGTGTGACCCGTCGCCAGCCACACCCGCACGCCGGTCGGAACCGGGATCATGGTCTCCTCCCGTCGGCAATATCGAGAATGCGCTTCAACGCGCCCATGTCGGCGCCGGGGCCAACCCGCACGCGCCGCCCGTTCAAAAGCTCGATCTCGATGCGATTATCGGCGGCGGGCGCGTCACTGGCGCTGTGATCGTAGATCGTGTCGCGGCTCTTCCCTGGCGCCGTCAGAGAGACCGGCAGGAATGCCGGTGCGGGCTCTGGCTTCTCGTCGTTCTTGGCCAGCTTCCGCCAACGAAACAGAAGGCTTGGCTTGATCCCATGCCTGCGGGCGACCGCTGACACATTCACGCCGGGCTGCAAAGCCTCGGCGATGATCGCCTGCTTCTCGTCCTCGCTCCAGCGGCGCCGGGTATCAGCAACTACGGAATACCGGCGGGCAAAAGTATCTCCAGACATAGGCACGGGCATAGCTCCTGTCGCGACAAGCGTCACAGACAAGACCTGTCTCTTACACGCCCCGCAAGGCGGCCCTCAGCGGAGGCTTACGACAGATATATACCTCCCTCGAATAAACAACTAGCTTTACGAAAAAATTTGGTCGATTAATCAATGCCCGCAAAAACACGCTATTTTAGCGACATGGACGATCATTTGAACGGAAGGGGCATTACGCCCTCGCAACTGAAACGTCTCAGTCGGGAGCGCCAAAATGCATATATGCGGTATTGGTTTGAGCGGAACTTTGAAGATCCTGCTCACGAAACCCCTTATGAAAGCCGCGAGGGAGGCTACCAATATTTGTGGGGCGGACCTTACGATGCCCTTGAAGAGCTTGAAGCTGAATTTGGCAGCATAATACGTTTCGAACGTATCGAGGAAGCGGCCAAGAATATCGAGGACGAAGATGGCATTCTGGAATGGGCTCCGGGGCTTGATCATTCTGACAAAAAGCCGCCAGCTGACGAATGGGAAGAAGAAATCCTTGATGAAAAGCTAAAACGCAAGTCATTGGATGACATTCTTATCGATTTGAAATCTGGCATCACGCCAAAATACGGTGACGACGCTGAGCTACAGCTTCGTCAAACCGCTATCGAAAAACTGGTACATCTTAAACAAGCTTTGGCTGCGTCAACGCCCTCGCATGGTGCCATAGGGCATAATAGACCTCCGTTTGACGAAGAGGCGTCCGAGGAAGCCGCTGTTCATGAGGCAAGAGAAGCACAGGAAACTATCTCTGCCGAGCTTACCAAGCAGGAACCAAACGCCCTTCAAGTTGCCGAGGCAACCTCGCGCTTACAGAAGGTGTCAAACTGGTTAGGGAACAAAGCTGATAAAGCTGTGGATCACTTCGTCGAAGCTTTTGGAAAGGCTGCGGGAACGGCGATAGTTGGAGGTTTGGCGGCAGTTTATTTCCCTTCCATTTCTGAAGCGGTGCAAGCTGTAACCGAATGGCTAGCGCATATAACAGCAAAGTTTTGACGGATGTCATAATTTGTCGGGTCTAAAATGGCAAGAAATAGTGTTTAGCAAATACAACAGAATGCATTTATTCGCCTTCGTGTAAGCATCGTGTCGAAATTTTTTGCTGGTGCAGGTTTTCCATTCGAGATTGGCGCGGAAGAAGACGTTAATACCGTTCTGCCTCGGGTATTGCCCTACATTTCACGATGATGGGACTGTTGAAGGCGCGGTTTCGGCCGCGCCCGGTTTCACCTCTTATTTAGTTTCCTTGCACGTTCTTGCGCTTTTGGGTTCCGGTTCCAGTCATAAGCTATTGTTCTTACTAGCTTTTGCTAAAGTCCTACGGGGCGCCAATACCTTTCAAATCATTGAATCGTTGTGTTTTCTTTTTATTGGGTGGGGGTGTGATCCATCATCGCCATGGCGATGATCGTCGCGGCCGGGGATAGAAGAGAAAATAGAAGCTGCACGCCACTGTAAGACCAAGGTCGCCAGCAGTTGGCATTCGCCTGGATCGCCCCTCAACTGCATGCATCGACGACGCATTCCTCGGCGAGTTCCAGCCTGCTATCCTTCTGGTGCAGCCCCCAGCGCCGCATCGCGTAGAGGCGCAAGGCTTTTGGAATGACGATGCGAAGGCTCCCGTCGCTCATGGCGTACTCGCAAGCAACGGCGGCCTTCTGAGCGTCCGAGAGCCACGACGCGGGTTTCAGGATAATCGCGATTTGAGTGTTCCACTCATCATCGCTGGGAACCTCTCCGGCAGGTTCATCGGCCTTTAGGGCCAGAATCCGCGCCAGCACAAAGTCCCGCCATTCCCGCCGTTCATAGCACCAGGCGCGCGTGTGCCAGCGCTCACCGTCACTGACAAGGCGCGACGGCGCAATCCAGCGCTCGTGAGCGTCAGGACGCGTCATGGACTGATAGTCGATCAGAACCTTCCGCCCCTTCTGTGCTGCATGTCTCAGGCGGGCCGCCGCATCGGCAGGCAAAGGCCGGTTCAGGTGCGGCAGTTTCGCGGTAAACGGATCTCCGCTTTGCGCCAGTTCATCCAGTCGCGCCCGCGCATCGACGGTTTCGAGAACGGGCACGAAGGACGAAGAGGCGGTGTAGGCTTTCGCGCGCGTATCGTACGAGATCGCCTCGCCTGCAAGCTTCATGTATTCGCGGAAATCGATGGCAGCCTGAGCTGGCGAAATGCCGAAGGCTTCGATGAGATCGGAGCGATTGATGCGCGCTTCCCAGAACAGCCGGTCCTCTATGAACCGAAGCCGTTCGTAAGCCCCATGGCGGAAAGCCTGCGCTGGATCATTCCTGTGCATGAGCGACAAGTTATCTTGACCATATTCCGCAGTCCATCTAAAAACTAGACGCACGAGGGGATTTGCGGGGGAAGACAATGCGATTGCTGCACACCGCCGACTGGCATCTCGGGCGTCAGTTCGATGGCCGCGCGCTGGACGACGACCACGCGCATGTGCTCGAACAAGTGTACGCGGTCATCGTGGCTGAGCAGCCGCAGGCGCTCATCATCGCCGGAGATTTGTTCGACCGCGCGGCCCCCTCTGAAGCTGCCGTCCGGCTTTTCAACGACTTCGTGCAGCGCGTCGTGAGAGATACCGAAACCGCGATCATCGTCATCGCCGGGAACCACGATTCTGCCGACCGCATCGGCGCCATGGGCTTGCTCGCAAGCCGCAATCGCGCGCTGGTTCGCGGCCCGCTCACCGCCATTGAAGTGCCCCTCATCCTTGAAGACGAGTTCGGCCCCGTCGCCATCTCGGGCCTACCTTTCGCCTATGAATACGCGGCACGCGAATGTTTTCACGACACCGCTATCGCCGCGCCGGTCGATGTCTTGCGGGCTCAGGTCGCCGCGGCGAAGGAGCATGTGCCCGCCGGTGCGCGCTGGGTCATCGCCGCCCATGCCTTTGTTTCCGGTGCCGTTGTGGGTGAAAGCGAGCGCTCGCTCAGCCGCGCCGTCGGCGGCATCGAAACCGTCACCGTCGATGTTTTCGAGGGCGCGCATTATGTGGCGCTCGGACATCTGCACCGGGAGCAGACGGTCGCTGGTGCCGAACACATCTGCTATTCCGGTTCGCTGCTACCGTTTGCCTTCGGCGAGGACGATCACGACAAGGGGATGCTGCTAGTCGATCTGGCAGAACATGGCGGTATCGCCAAGCGCTTCATCCCGTTTCAACTGAAGCGGCGCGCACGGACCATCAGGGGTACGATGGAAGCCATCCTGAGCGAGGGAGCGCTGAATCCCAGCCAGGACTTCCTTCGCATTGTCCTGACCGACGACGCCAGGGCGATCGACCCGATGAAGCGCATCCGGGAGTTCTATCCGAACGCCTGCCTCCTCGAATACGAAAAGGATATCGCTCTTGAAGCCCACCACCCCGGTGTCGCCCGCGCGACCAAACTGACCGATCCGGCGGAGGTCATCGCCGAATTCCTGCAATTTACGCGCAACAGCCCGCCGACCGACGCGGAGCAGGCCCTTATCGCACAAGCGCTGCATGGCTCTGCCGTTGAGAGCCGCGAGCCGGAACTGGAGATCGCATGAAGCCGATCTACCTCGTCATTCAGGCATTCGGCCCTTTCGCAGGCCGCCATGTGGTGGACTTCCGGCATGCGCTCGACTGCGGGCTGTTCGGCATCTACGGCTCGACCGGGTCGGGAAAGTCCAGCATTTTCAACGCGATGACGTTCGCGTTGTTTGGCGAGGCGGTGAAGGAAAAGGTCGATAACGCCTCGCTTCGATCCCACCACGCCGCGCCGAATCTCCCGACGCAGGTGGAGTTCGTGTTCGCGATTGGCGACCATCAGTATCGCGTCGCCCGCTCGCCAGAGCAGGAGCGCCCCGCCAAACGAGGCGGCGGCACGACGAGCGAACCTCATAGAGCCAGGCTGTTCGATGTCACGGGCAAGCCTGCTGAGGCACTGAACGATGAAGCCCCCGGCTCCCTGATAGCCGAAGGGAAGGTGCGGGACGTCAATCTCAAGGTCGAGGCGCTACTGGGCTACAAGGCCGAGCAGTTCCGTCAGATTGTGCTCTTGCCGCAAGGCCGGTTTGAAACATTTCTCACCGCCGATACGAGCCAGCGGATGGGGATTTTGAGAGAGCTTTTCGACGTCTCCCTTTATCGCAGCATCACCGAACGCATGAAAGAGCGGGCGGACGATGCTGAAAAGGAGGTCCGAAGACAGCGGGACGTCTGCGAGGGGCTTCTCCAAAGCGCAGGCTTTACCGGGATGGATGCCCTTGCCATCGGCATTGAGGAGGCGCGGAAGAACGTCGAGCTGAAACTGGAAGAACTGACCGCATGCAAGGCGCAAGGTGCAGCCGCCTTTGCGGCACTTCAGACCGCAGCTCAGCAGGATAAAAGCTTCCAGCAATACGCGGCCGCCATCTCAGCGCTGAACGGGCTCAAGCAGAAAGCCGACGCGTTCGCCGTCAAGCGCGAGAGGGTCAGCAGCGCTCGGAAAGCTCAAACCCTCGTCGCGTTCGACGATCAGGTGCGTATCGAACAGAAAGGCGTCGCCGACCTCGCCGAAGCGCTCGCGAACGCCCGCGCCCTCCGTTCTGCGGCGGAAAAAAATTACGCCGACCGGGAGAAAGCGCACGCGCTTCTCGCCGGGCGCAAAGATGAATTTGAGCAAAAGCGCGTCCGCGAACGCGACCTTCTCAAGCATCGCGAAACACTCCTTGGCACCGCGGCCCATCGCGATGAACTGACAAGCGCCATTGCTGCGCTCGATGCGACCAATACCACGCTGGACGCTGGGACTCGCGCCGCCACGCGCGCACGCGATGAGGCTCTGAGGTGCCAAAACGCCCTCGACGCGGAACGCGGAAATCAGGTTCAGCGCGCCGGTCTTCGGGCTTCGATTGCCGGCCTCAACGCTGACCTGACGGCTGCGCTGACCTTTGAGACAAAGTCTCGGGAAATCGCGACCGCTAAAGCCGGCCTTACGAGACAGACCGCCGCTTTCGATGACGCATCGCGATCACTCGAAGCGGCAAAGGCGGCCATGACAGACGCGGAGTCTGCCCTGTTCCGAAACCACGCCGCGTTGCTGGCGGGGCGGCTGATAGATGGCAAGCCCTGTCTTGTTTGCGGGTCCCTGCATCATCCATCGCCTGCCGAAGGAGGCGATGAAAGTGAGCGCGTCGCGGCGGATTATGAGAGTGCTCGGGAAAAACTTCGGGTCGCGCAAGACCATTACGACCGCGCCAGCGTTGCCCGCGCCACCGCCCAAGCCCACCATGCGCAAATCGCGCGCAACCTTGCCGAACTGAAAGCGCCCGCTCAGGCCTCCACGCAGTTGCGCGATACCCTGCAAGCCGCCGAGGCGAGCCTCAAAAAGCTCGGAGTTGATCGCGACCTCGCGGTTCTGGAAGCGACCCTTGGCAAGGCTCAAGCGGCTGTCGCCAAGGCCGACTCCGATATCGAGGCGGCGCGTCAGGCGCGAGACGCGGCCGAGACGTGCAAGGCTCTTGCGAATCAGCGGCTTGAGCAGGCTTTGACCTCGATACCGAACGACCTGCGCAATAGCCCTGCGCTCGACCGCGCCATCGATGAGGCGAAACGGGCCATCCAGCAGTATGACGCGTCGCTAAGGGCGGCTGAGGAAGCGAAAGACAAGGCCAAAGAGGCTTTTATAGCCGCCGATCGCGATGCGACCAACGCCGAGAGCAATCTGGCCGAAGCCAGAAGAAAGCTTGCGGCAGCGCAGAGCGCCTTTGACGAGGCGCGCGCGGCGGCGGGTCTCTCACCGGAAGCCTATCAGGCGTCGAAGCCATTCATAGCCAGCATTGAGGCTCTGGAGGAAGACATCAGGCGATATGCGACCGCCGTGGCCATCGCTTCAGAAGATGTCCGCAAGGCCGAGGAAGCAACGAAAGACCTCAATCGGCCCGACATCGACGCCCTGAAGAAGGCGCATGACGGTGCGGAGCAGGCGCAGAAATTCGCCGATGAAGCCTGCCATGATGCGCGCCACGTGCTGGAGACACGCGAGAAATTGCAAAAGGACGTAACGGCGCGCCTTCGCCACGTTGAAAAGCTGGAAGCCGAAACAGCGCCGGTTCGCGAACTGGCCCGCTATATGAGCGGGAAGGACGGTGCCAAGGTCGATCTCGAAACCTTCGCCATCGGTGCCATGTTCGACCGCGTGCTCGAAGCTGCGAACGCCAGAATGCGGCCCATGACGGCGAACCGCTACACGCTTGTACGCGAGCCCGAGACCAAGGGCGCGGGGCGCAAGGGGCTTGGGCTGTGCGTGGATGACATTTACACCGGGCGCACGCGTCCGACGTCCACCCTCTCCGGCGGCGAAACCTTCATCGCCGCTCTCGCCCTCGCGCTCGGGCTTTCAGACGTCGTTGAAAGCACCAATGGCGCCATCCGCCTCGATACCATCTTCATCGACGAAGGCTTCGGCAGCCTCGACGCCGACAATGAGTCGGGGACGCTCGATCGCGTTCTGACCGCGCTGCACAACCTCGCCGGTCAGACGCGCGCTGTTGGCGTGATCTCACACGTGCCGCTGGTCCGCCAGCATATCCCCAATGGTTTCGAAATCGTCCCCGCCGCCAATGGCAGCATGATCGAAGCGCGGTTCTGATCGCGCTCCAGTTCCTCAGATCCCAACGGGCTCGGAAAAACTCCATAAGAGCTCATGATTCAGGAAGCAGCTTCGAAATCCCTCCCTCTTCGACGATCTTCTGCACAAGATCCAGGGTTCGCGTGTCGATCAAACGCTGGAATAATAGGGCATCCTGCTCGGTCCATGCAGACTCCTCGTCTTCCTTGCGAGAAACTCGGATCAGACCATTCCAGGCATCAAGGTCATCGATAAAATCGTAGCGACCGCCCTCTATATGCTCTTCGTTATCGATCTTGGTAGCTTTACGTCGACGGTTTTCTGAGGCGTCAATAAGTCGGAAATTGCCGAGGGAGTTTCCGATAACCCAACGACGCTCACGGAAGTTTTTGCTAACCCGATAATCTTTTGGATAAAAAGTCGACCTCAAGTCGAGTCCAAATATATGCTGTGGGATGAGATGGTCTTTATCGACGGGTAAATCTTCGTCTCGCGCCGATGTTGGATCGTAATTGCTGAATTTATCGGCAAGATAAGACCTTTGAAGCCACGTCAACGCTTGTAAAATCAGCTCCTGATGAGTTGAAAGAAGACGCAAAGATGCTCCAGGACTGCGGCCTTCTTCATCAAACGCTTTGAACCGATCTTCCCATGTCAGGAGCCCGCCGCAACCAAGGATCCTATTCCTATATTCATCCCACATCCATGACGCCGGTACCTGACGCGAAAGAGACTTGCTGGTTAGGTCGGCAATGAGGGCTTTTAGGCTCTCGCTCTCCGTCGATACGCCTCCCGGCTTCGTATTCGCCGCAACGCTGAATACATGGAGGGCTGCTTTCTCGTGGTTCTCAACGAACAGGAGCCAGTAAAGCGTGAAGGCGATGATATTTTCTTTGCGCGCGGACCAATCAACGTCCTTTTCATGGACGGCCAGCAGCAGAAGGACATCAAGCAATTCGCGCGATAAGCGCGCCATCAGCATCGGTGGCAGGCCTGAAGGATTTCGCTGCGTGTCATAAATGAGGGCCTCCTTCAGCTTTTTAACCGCGCTAAAAAGCTGACCGGAAACGTCAGATGTTTGTTGAGCCGGGATGAGGAAAAGGAAATGATCCTTAGTGGCTGCGGCATTGCCGCTATTGAGCTTGTCGATCTGTTGGGGGATGGGGCGGCCTGTCTTCTCCCAGTCCTTAGCCTCTACCCAGGGAGCCAAGGCCTTAGAGATGCGAAATGCGCCAAGCACAAGGTCGACCTCGGAGGCGAAACGTCCTACCCGCTCTGTGATCGCACCCATCGTGTCGTGCACGAACGGAAACTTGTACTTGATGAGAGAGTAAGTCAGTTCATCATTGGTGAGGGACGTTCCCCCCTGGCCAATACGAGCGAACAGGCGAGCATACTCGTCCGATCTCGAGACAATAGACGGATCCACCTGCGTCAAAATCACCGTGGAGCTGAGAGCCGCTTCCAGAGCTTCAATGAGAGCGCTTACGACATCTGGCTTGGCGTTGTCGTATCCACATAGCTTTTTCACTGCGTCCTCGCACCCCCCTTCCACCAAGATAGCGGTCACGTGATCCAGCGGAACGGCACACGCACTATCGGCAAAATAAGGCCATGGGAACGCATCGGGGATGCCTGCGAAAATCGCTTGAGGTGTTTCGTCGGCCTTCTCCCCCTTCCAATTATCATAGGAAGCACGCCTTACTCGTAATTCCAGTTTCTGGTTGGGTTCGTTTTCCCTGTAGCCGAACGGTTGCCCCGTCGAATTTATGCGCAGGTGGAATCGCAGTTCGCCCGTTTGCTCCTTTCCCAGGTCGACCCAGATCCGACGCTCCCTTGTTAGCGGACCTTTGCCGAAGCCCAGCAAGACGGTTGCCAGGCGCTGCTGACCATCGAACAGGAGATAATCCTCAGGATGAACATCTCCAGTCCTGCCCTCGCTATCACGCCCGAATGAAACGGCTCGGTGAACCATCACGGTGCCGCTTGGATAGCCCCGAAACAAGCTATCCCAGTAATTTATGATCTGGCTGTTTCTCCAGACGACCGATCTCTGGATTGGCGGAAGCCAGAGTTTAGGGTGAGCATTAGAAAGAAACATATCGACGAGGCCGGAAAGCGGGAGCGTCGCGACCTGGTTTTGGAAAGCAAGGTCAACGGGCATGCGGTTCTCGATCATGTGAACGTCCATGCTGAATAGCGAAAATCAAAATGCCAAGAGAAGCGGCAATCTTAATCTAGGCCATTCGAACAAAACGCGCATCTGGCGAGTCAGCCGCAGCCTGACTGTTCGAACGATTTTTCGCTAATGCCATTCCTCGTGGCGAAGAGGCGCCGCGTTCAACAGATCACGCGTCACGCGCCAGGTTGGCAGGTGGCGATCGAGGAGCGCAAGCCCCCGCCGCGGCGCGGAAACGCCGTCAAGAAAGGTTTGGGATTTCTCCGGAATACCCAATGCGATTCAATGCGGGGATTTTTGCGGGTTGGGAATGCTAACGCATTGATCCCATTAAGATTTGGCGCCCCCTAGGGGAGTCGAACAAGCGCGATAAAACAATCACTTAGTAGAAAAAGTGGGACAATCAGGGCCTATGTAATCTCATGGCTCTTTTCACGAATGTCCCACCGCAAATGAGCTTTCTGGCGACCGCGCGACAGTGCTGCCGATCATCGAAGACTGCATCTCCTTTGACAAACTGCGAGGCAAGCGATGGGTAATGAGAACCGGGCGTCTATGCTCAAGATTAGGCTTACGAAGTCTGAAATGAACGCCCTGAAGGAGCGGGCCGGTGCCGAGGGATTGAGCCTCTCCGCCTGGGGAAGAGCGCGGCTTCTGAGCGTGCCGGATGAAGCGGCACAGATCATCGGGACCATGCGGCGGGCGATTTTCCTCGAGGCAGCAAAGCTGGAGATGATGCCCGAAGCGGAACTGCGCGCAGCGCTTGAACTCGAAGCCGCGGTGAACGCGAGCATCCTGTCCGAGCGCGAAGGATGATCGCCAAGCGCGTGAAGCGCGGCGTCGCGTCGAGCTATACGGGGCTTGCGACCTATATCCTCGGCCCGAAGGGCGCGCGCCGGAAGGAGGTGATCGAGCGATTATCCGATTACATCCTCGACAAGGCAGGCGCCGGCGGTCGCGTCGGCGGCATCAGGATCACGAATTGCGGGACGGACGAGCCCGACTGGGCGCTCTCCGACATTATCGCGACGCAAAAGCAGAACACGCGCGCCAGCGCGGACAAGACCTACCACCTCGTCGTCAGCTTCGCAGACAACGAGCGGCCTGGCGACGAGGTGCTGGAAAAGATCGAGGAGCGGCTCGTTTCCGCCATCGGGCTCGAAGCGCATCAACGCATGTCGGCGGTCCACATCGACACCGACCACCTTCACATGCATATCGCCATCAACAAGATCCACCCGACCAAATTTCGTGGCAGATCGACCGACCCGCAGCCGATCGAGGTCACGCGCGCCTTTCGGGCGGACCTCCAGAAATCGGGCGTCGGGATCGCGATGCTCGACGGCGCGGCGGATTGGCAAGAGGTGCATCGACGCTTCGAGGCGAGAAAGCTCGCCCTCAGGCAGCGCGGCGCGGGTCTATGCATCGAAGACGAGACCGGTCGCCGCGTCCGCGCCAGCACCGTCGACCGCGCCTTCGGCATCGGCCAGTTCGTGAAGCGGTTTGGCCCTTTTCAAGGCGATGGGCAAACGTTTGCGCCCGGTCACGTCAACCGGGCAACGAGGCGCGATCCGGTCTACGACCGCCTCTGGACGCAATATCACCTCGACCGCATCAGGAAGCGCAGGGCGCGCGAGAAGGAACTCCAGCGCATCAGGAAGGACGCCAACGACGCCTTTCAGCCGGTGCTCGACAAGTACAAGCGTTTGAGGTCGAGGAGCGCAAACAAGAGGCCGCCCGAGGGCCGGATGGATCATCTCAAAAGGCTTCGCGAGGAGATGACGCGGCGGGCGAGAGAGATCGCCCACGAGATGTCCGACAGACAGGATGTCGTCAGCCGCGCTTGGCCGCGTTGGAGCTTCGACGATTATCTGGCGCACGTTGCGCAGCAGGGCGATGGACAGGCGCTCGCGCTTCTCCAGCGCCGCAGCAGGGAGCGGGAGGCGCTGAATACCGCCTTCACCTGGGCGCCGAGCGGCGCGGATGCGCGGCGGATCGTCTACAGCCACCTGAAGCCTTACGTGCTGAAGAACGGGTCATCGATCTACTACCTGCGCGACGGCGGCAAGGCGATCGACAGTGCCGACAGGATTTATGTGCCCGAGGTTTCGCTTCAGGCGGCCTATCTCGCCATCGATCTCGGAGCGACGCGGTTCGGAGGCCAACCGCTCAGAATCGAGGGAACGGCGGAGTTCAAGGCGGCGGTGGTGAAGGCGGCGGCAGTTTCCGGCCTTCAGATCACGCTCGAAGATCGAAGCCTTGAGGCGCAGAGGCAAGCGGCGCTTGCCGAGCGGCAAGACATCCTCGACGACTACATCGCGCGGCGCAACGAGCACGCCGCACGCAGCCCCGGCTTTCCGCCGCATCGACCGTTTTGTCCGACAGATCGCGGTCCCTTCGTCTATCGCGGCCGGAGAACGCTGCCGCCCGGCGATCGTGCTCCAGCAAGGCGACAGCTATATCGTCAAGCCCGTCACCCTGCAGGAAGCAGAGGCGTTCGCGAAACTGACGCGCGGGGTGACCTTGCAACGGCTCGAACAGATCATCGAGAAACGCCACGGCTTGTCGAGATGACAGCCGACACCGATGAAGAGGTCTGGTTTCTTCCTCGCTGAGTATTTGGATGGCTTCGAAGGGTGTTGGGAACCTCAGGGCCTTGAGTTGCTTGCCAAAATTTTGGACCCGTCAGCCAGTCCCGAACGTGATGGCACAGATCGGCCTCACCCTTCGTTTCAGCTACACGTTCAAGGCGTCGCCGGTCTCTGAGAACATTGCTGAGTCGAAATAGGCCTCGGCGGAGATAAGGCGGCTTGCACCCCGCCACGCGAATTTCTTGATCTCGTAATAATTTTAACTTATTTAATCGCAGATACTCGGACGAAGGTAAAAGTATGTCGGCAGTGCATGTCGCCTGCCGTAACTGGAGTTGGGAAACAGGTGGCGGGTATAAGCGGCAAGTTCGGCTTCACCTCGGATACAGGGCTCAAAATCGACGCTACGATTGAGGCGGACGACCTTTTTGAGGAGTTTTACGCCGACTACGACAAGGCGTTCGTGCTCGAAAACGAGAAGGAAACCTTTGAAGGCTTCGTCAGATGTTTTGCCCTCAACGGCGGAGAGACCTACGCCCAATTGGCTCTAAGGTATGGGCCATTCCGCGAGTTTGCGCTAGTTGCGCGGGATCCCTCGACAGGTGCTAGGATAGGCGGAGCAAATTTCACCGTTTTTTTGTTGCCGGCATCGGCTTCCGGAGGTGTGCAAACCGTCTCGATAAATCTGAATTACATCTTCATCAATTTGAGCGAGCGAAAACGAGGAAAGTTTAGACGGCTCGTATCCGATTTGCCCGACATAGCCATGAGGCTGTTCCAGCAAACAAACCCCGATGACGCCCTACGCGAGACTCGGTCGCAACTCCCGATATTCATCGAACAAAACGACCCGTTCAGGATGTCCCCGGATCAGTACGACCGCGACACAAGCCTTACAGGAGTCGACCAGATAAGCCGCATAAAAATCTGGGCAAGCCTGGGCGCAAGGATCGTTGATACGCCTTACGTTCAGCCGCCTTTGTCGGCCGACCAGGCACCCGACACGACACTTGTCTATGCCGTTCTCGGCTTGGAAGATGAGACGGTCGGCACCTGCCTGCTGAGCGCTCACCTCGAAAGGTTTTTCAGCATTTCGGTCCTGAAAGGCAAGGATGCCTCAACGGACGGATGTGCAAACGCACAGATTACGGAGCTGCGCGCCAAGTGCCTTCGCGGAGAGAAAGTTCCCCTTCTCCCCGGCTCGGATTTTCTCGCGAGAGGAACTGATTCAAATGTCAAATTCGCTTCACGAGAGCAGTGAAAATTGTTCTTAAGTCACCCACACTGTTGCCACCGTCATCAAGATTAAAATTTGAATGTGCACAAGAATAAATTGGTTGCTCGAGCTCTTGAGGCGCATCCGTTTGCTTGAGAGCGTGCAGCACTCTGGCCAAAAGTATGCGCCAGAGCACTCGCGTGGGCTCCTTCGAACTGGGTTCTCACCGACCTGGAGATTTGTATGTAATTAAAAATATTGGGGGACAAATCGATGCATTTTCTCTCTTGGTCTGAAGTCGAGGCTTACAAGCAATGGATTGGCAGCGCCTTCGGTGCCCTTACTCTTATTATGTTGATCGGCTACCGCTTGCGCGGCTACTATCGAGGCGTTTCCTTCATCAAACGCGTTTTGCTTGGTCCGGGCGATTCGCACAGCGAAGCACGCGCGAAAATGCTTCTGATCTTGAGAGCCGACTTCAAGTCCTTCTTCTTCTCCAACGCGAACCGCTTTGCGGCGGCCCGTAAACTCGTCGAACTGGAAATCATAAATCCTGCGGACCCCGAGCCAAACGAGTACGATTTCAAGTCGGAACAGAAATATAAAGAAAAAATAGATGCTTGGCGCAAGCAACAACAGGTCCGCGAAGCGGAAATCGTAAGCGACTTGCGCAAGGTTCTTTCTGATCCCAAAACCGGCTTTGAAGGTGATGGATGGGATCTCAAGGCGGAGATCTTCAAGTTCCTGCAGTCGCCCTTCCGCAGGTCGCAATCGCAGGGAGCCAAACAGAACTCTGTCGTCCTCAAAAGCTTTAAGAAGCTCGATGACAACCGTGAGCTTATCAAGCGCTACTTCAATGTCTTGGGTCAGATGGACCCTGACGCGGAGAAGAAGTTCCTCACTCAAACAACGATTAAGTTTGGCTACATCTCGCCGATCTTCCTCTTGACCGGCATCCTCAATCGGTTTGACGACGAGGATGGCTGGCGCTTGATCATTGATCGATACCGTGCACTGGTTAAGGACGACCGCCATTACTCGATTGAAACGCGTGAGCTTAGAGCCTTCCTGTTTAACTGCTGGCTGCTTTGGGGGCCGAGCATTTCGCCCTGCGATTGTCCTGAATGGCAGACCGAGGGCCTTACAACGACCCTGCAATACGGCTATGGTGACGAAAACCAATCCATTGACCTTATATTCAAGGATAATGACAATGGCGACTTTGGTGCGCTGATCCGGGGGCGGCTCAGCTTGAAAGACCCAAATATTGATCCGAGGATCGGCTTCGCGCCAAGCGCCATCTTGGCCGTTCCGAGCGTAGTCCAGGGCAGGTTCAAGTGGGGACCGGACCTGGGAGAAGATGTTGTCTGCGCTGCCCAAAAACTGATCCGCGACCCGGGTCGCGGCAGGGTTGTCCTGGAATGCGATCCGCAAGGGTTCCGCACAAAAAACCCGCAAAAGGATACACCTACGAATGATGTCTCAAACTACTATACCGCCTATCTTTGGATAATGTTTGTGATCCAGGATGGAAATGGGGCCCCATTTTTCCAAGAAGAAGAGGTCTACTGGAAAAATCTCCTTGTCTTCTTCGAACATGGCAACATCGCGGACGCGACCACCTTCCATACGTTAAAGAAGAATCTAGCCGCCAAGGTCTGTTCGTCCCTCAGCGAGATCTTCGCGCGCGAACAGGCCCTGGGGAGAACCTTGAGAATCGTCTATGGCGGCGCTCTCGATGATACCAATTGCGGGCATGGCAACACGTTGTACCCGCCTGCGCGTGTGGCTCATCTGGACGATCTGCCCTACGAAAAGGATACGCAGATAATCGATATTGTGAGTAACCTTGCGATGTCTACCATTGACGGCAGTCCGTTACCTCGATTTTTGGTTTTGAAGCGTGCCGTTGCCGACGGTTGCCTCGTTTTAGAGGGCGCTTCGAAAAACGGTGATCATAAGTCAGAATTTTGCTCCTGCCAGCTTCCTCAAGTCATCGAGAACTTCTACGACAAGCTTGGTAAAAGCGGCTCGGAGGGCGATCTTCGGAAGGCACAAAAAGACACGGCGCAAAACAAAACCGTCAGCCACGAGGAGTTCGTCGGGTAGACTGGCACTATAATTGCGCTTCTTGGCGTCTTTGTAATGGGCGTAAGCGGCGTTCAGCTGATGCGCTCGTCGCCAGAGCGACCAGGCGATGACGAAGGCTTTGCCAAGAGGCGGCTTCAGGGGATACGAGCGAGGAGATAGCGGATTTCCGAACGGATGGGACGAGCGCGGCCATGACGGTCAGGCGGCGATTGTTTCTGGCGGCCTCGTTTTGTTCGGCTTGCCTGATGCAGCAGCGCGTCGCAAATCGGCGGCTAGCTTGTCAAAGGGCGCCGCAGCCATGACGAGGCTCATATGGCGATGCCACCCGTGCCATGAGCGCGCTTCGCAATTGAATATAGCCGCAATATCACGCACCTTCTCAACAAAGAGCGGATCGGACGACAGTTTGAACATCTCCGAACGATGCGGCTGCCAGACACGGAGGGAATGTAGCTGATTTGCCGTTCAGGACACTATCCGCCGACTGCTCGGCGCAGCACATCGTTGATCCGGGTCTGCCAGCCGGCCCCAGTAGCGCGAAATTTATCTACCACATCCTGATCGAGGCGCAGAGACACAGCGACTTTAGGAGCGTCTGATTTTGGGCGGCCGCCGACATTCTTGCGCATTTTTTCAGCGAGAGCGGGGAATGCCTCCGCGAATGGCTTCGCGTTGGCGAAGTCCTCGTTCGTCCACTCGGGATTGCCCGGATCGCTTGCTATCTGCCTCTGAATGAAGGCCTCTTCGGCGTCAGAGAGATGTTTTTTTCCCATACAGCATCCTTTCGCGACGGCTCGCGGAGCGCATCGATATGACCGAGACGCCCTCAGAGCCAAGAACGGCGAACACCACAGCTATCGTCCCATCGGCGAAACGCCCTATAGCTTGGAAACGCTCGTGCCTCGCTTGGACGACCAGAGCGCCGAGGAAGAACTCTTCGTCCAGATCGGCGAAGTCCAAGCCATGTTTGGCGAGGTTGCTCTGCCGCTTCGGTTCGTCCCAGACGATAGTCACCATGGAGAGTGTATATACGAAAACCTCTGCTGAAAGTCAAGGTTTCTGTATATACGCGCGACAGCGTTTTTGCACGCCGGGCAGCCGCTCATCCCGATAGAGCCGTCCTCCGACGGCCCTGCAAAGCCGCGTGCAACGCTTCACGATGTGAATCGGTATGATGCGGCTTCTGCGGGATCGATGGTCCGAACACTTTGGTCGCGATTCGGCTCTTTCAGCAGCCGCAAGCTTGCGACGCTTCCATCTCGTTGACGCAAGTATAATGTGACTTGCATGAATTGCTGGGAGGCGCAGATGGCGACATATTTTGTAACGAGGCATGAGGGGGCGATCGACTGGGCGCTTCGGAAGGGAATTGAGGCGCAACTCGTGACCCATCTCGATCCTTCGAAGATCGAAAAGGGCGATGTCGTGCTCGGCACTTTGCCTGTGCAGATCATCGCGCAAATCAACGAACGCGGCGCGCGATATCTTCATCTTGAAATGTCGCTGCCGGCCGATCAACGCGGGATCGCGCTGACGGCTGATGATATGGAGCGGCTCGGAGCACAATTGATTGAATATGAGGCGCGCCGGATTTCAGAAAACTGATAGCCCGACGTCATATTTATAATGCTTGAGACAATGGGGATTGTGTCATGGCGGCATTTTACACGTGGTTCGATATCATCGCAGGATTCGTGACCGAACAGAACATTCGCATCGTGACAACCTACGCGACGTTCTTTCTGGTGGCATGGAATCTAGCGAAAACTCTGCGGAACAACCAGAAGATCACGATCATTGCAGTGAACGACCGCTCCGGCGAGAGCCTTGCCGTCGCGAGGATCCCCCGCTTCCAGGTCACACGGAGCGAAGTCCTCGGCATCATGAGGCTTCAGGCCGGGGGCAATCAGCTCGACACGAGTTGCTTCAAGTGGAACGACAAGATCCCGCGAAAGGCGCGGTTCCACTTTCCCCCTTCTTCTTTTGCGCTGCTGACCGGTCAGAAAGTTGCCGTCAATGCGTGACGCATCCACTTTTTCGAGGCGCATTCTGCTTTGCACGGTAGGACTTGCGCCTCAGATCGTGACGGAAACGCTCTACGCTCTTTGTATGGAGCGAACGCCGCCGTTCCTGCCGACCGAGATTCACGTGATCACCACCGCCCAGGGCGAGGCGCGGACGAGGCAAATGCTGCTCAATCCGCCCCAGGAGCAGCTCGCGAAATTCGAGGCCGAGTTCGGCTTTCCAGTCGCTGAAGCTCTGACGGTCGGACGCATCCATGTGGTTCAGGCGGACGGCGTTCAACTCGGGGACATCTCGACGGAGGCGCATAACAAGGCCCTCGCGGACCTCATCATTCAGACGGTGCACGAGGTGACGAGAGACGACCGTGCGGCAATCCACTTCTCGATCGCGGGGGGACGCAAGACGATGGGCGTTCTTCTTGGGCTTGCCGTTTCCCTGTTCGCCCGCCCGCAGGACAGCCTCAGTCATGTGCTCGTTGAGCCTCAGCCGCTCGAACAGCACCCGGAGTTTTTCTTCCCGCCTCGAATTGCGCGAGACCTTGAGGACAAGTTCAACCCCGGTGTACCGATCAGCACGGACAAGGCCCGGATCGTGCTGGCCGAGATCCCCTTCGTTCGGCTGCGGCAAGGGCTGCCAATGCATCTCCTTGAGGGCGCGTGGAGTTTCACCGAAACCGTCGCGCGGGCGCAGGCGGCGGTGACTTCTCCCGAACTCGTCATCGACCGGGCTGCTCAAAAAGTCTCCTGTCAGGGCATCATCTTCGAACTGACGCCGATGCAGTTTTCGCTCTATTCGCTGCTGGCGAAGCGGCGGCTCTGTGGAATGGGAAGCGATGGCTTCGTGCACTGGACCGAAATCGGCGGAGATGAATTCATCGCCGAGATCGAAAGCCTGCCGCTCACAACTTTCCACGATCTCAATCGACTGAGACGCGACTTCGCGAAAATCGGCGACACGAAACAGGAGGATCCCCGCCCGGACAAATTCGAACAGGCCAAGGCGCGCCTCAACGAGCGCATCCGCGAGCGGCTCGGTCATTTCTCGCCGACTTATGAAGTCAAATCGCGCAAGGCCAGATCGCAGTCGCTGTTGGGGCTCGACCTTCCGGTTTCGGCGATCCGGTTTGGCGCGGTGGACGACGATTCCGAAAGCAATTGAGGGAGAGGGCAATGGGACGGCTTATCGTTGGTTTGACGGGCATCTCCGTCGCTGGCCGGGAGGAGTATGAACCGGCCGACAGTTTCAGCCGCCGGGTCAGGCAGCGGCTCCGCGACGAAAAGGCAAAGGACGGCGCGCGCTACTACACGGTAGCCAGCGCCGAGATCAACGTGCTGAGCAAGCTCGGCTGCTCGGAAGAGGATCACGTGCTGCTTCTCGCAAGCGACACGCCGGTGGGGAAAGCCTGCGCCGAACTAGTCCGCGAGACGGTCAAGAACGAATTCGGCGCCGAAGGCGAGGTGCAGCCCGTGCCCGGCCTGCAAATGACCGACGCCACGCTTTTCCGCCGCGACGGCGTGCGCAATCTCTTCGAGAAACTTCGGCGCGCGCAGGCGAAGGCGCAGGAGCTTGGCCTCGACTTCGTGCTCAACATGAATGGTGGGTTCAAGTCGGTGCTGCCGTTCGCGGCGCTTTACGGCATGACGCAGCAAGCGCCGTCCTATTATTCTTACGAATGGACATCGACGCTCATCAAGCTGCCCGCGCTTCCGCTGACCTTCGACTGGGACCGGCTGGGCTTCGCGGCTGACGCGCTGATCGCGCTTCGCGACAAGGGCATCATGCAGGCGCACGAGTTCGAGGCGCTGCTGCCCGGCCACGGTTATCGCGATGATCCGCTGTTCCGCGTGCTGATCGAGGAAGACGACGGCCTCGTGGTTCCGAGTGCGGCGGGCGACCTGATGTTCGAGCGTCTTGCGTTCGAAGCGTCGACGAGCCAAGTGCTGCTGTCGCCGCGCGCCTGGCGCAAGGCCAAGGGCAGCGGCACCGAGCCCGCCACGCTCGAGGCGCTCGCCGAAATCCGCGATCCGCTGCTGCGCGCGAAGCCGGGTCATTGCGAGCGCTATGCGGGCAAGACCAACCTCCTCATCTGGAAGACCACGACGGGATCATGGCCACGCCTGTTCTACTGGGTGGAGCGCAACGGGGTTCACGTCGCCGAAATCCTGCGCCACGACGAATACGACGTCGCTACTGAAGGCAAGGGCGTGTGGCGCGAGGAATTCGACGGGGACGACTTCCACCGCTGGGAGTGAGGCGCACGAATGAGCGCCCTTTCGAGGGTGCTCGCTTCGGACGGTGCGGCGGCTTTTCGAGCAACTCGAAATCGGCCGCGGTCATCGGAACGACGACCTTATCATCCGGGAAGCTGTAGTTGGGCTCGAACCGCGTGAAATCGAGCCGCGGCCGCCCCGCCTTCATGGAAATCCACCCCGTGACTTCGGCGCGCGTGAGCACGCGGCGCGGGATCGTGCCGATCAGCTTGGTCCGCCCGTCATCCGACTGGACCCAGATCGCAATCGGCTCACGGTCCCGGCCCATCTGCCAAAGCGTGGCGCCGATACCGAGCACCCCGCCGAGCTGAATGACATTGAGGAAGGCAGTGAAGTCGTTCGAGGTCAGAAAATCCCTGAGTAAAACAAGCATCGAAAATCTCCGGAATCGTCAAAATCTGTCTGCGTGCAATGAGAAAAAGCGCCCTCAAACGGGGCGCTTTTTTATGCGGGCAAGCCGCCGAAGCGGCCTGAAAGAATTCTGGGTTTCGTTAATCAGTGAAAACGGGTTTCACGCGGGCAAGCCGCCGAAGCGGCCTGAAAGACGCATCATGAAATTATCGGAGTTCTTGCGCAGGTTTCACGCGGGCAAGCCGCCGAAGCGGCCTGAAAGGCGATCAGGCCGTATGCTGTCGCGGAAAATGGGTTTCACGCGGGCAAGCCGCCGAAGCGGCCTGAAAGCCAAAGCTAATGTTGACGTATGTCATCGAGAAGGTTTCACGCGGGCAAGCCGCCGAAGCGGCCTGAAAGGAATTGGATTACCAATCCTGACGAGGTTCGCCGTTTCACGCGGGCAAGCCGCCGAAGCGGCCTGAAAGATTTTATTTGGCGCGATATCGATGCTGTTGAAGTTTCACGCGGGCAAGCCGCCGAAGCGGCCTGAAAGGCGATGATTATCTTACTGGTATGCGGAGTCGCGAGTTTCACGCGGGCAAGCCGCCGAAGCGGCCTGAAAGTGTGGAAGGTGCATTCGGCCTCGCTCTAATCCGTTTCACGCGGGCAAGCCGCCGAAGCGGCCTGAAAGAGAAAAGCTCCTAAAAAATCGGGGTTTTGGCGAGTTTCACGCGGGCAAGCCGCCGAAGCGGCCTGAAAGGGCTACCTTGTAATCCTCTGATTTCAAAGAGCGATTTCGGCAGTTTTGACGACTCGCCAAAAGCATCCGAATTTACTCCGGGACGAAGCGTGAACTGCATTGTCACAATAGCCGAAATTGAACTAAAAATCAAGCTGTTGCCGGGTCGGCGCCGTTTTTCGAGCATTTGCCGCGTTCGATTTCTTTGGCTTTGTGGTTTCACTGTTCCCTTGCAGCCACAGTTATCAACAGGCGGGCACATCCCCATAGGGCTTTTGGATGTGTTGATTGAGGCGCGGCTGCCACAGTGTGGGTGTCCCAGTTGCGCCGCAAAACCTCCTTGCGTGCTCGCAAGCTTGCAGGCATTGTCGCTGCATCAGGGTATCTGTATTTTTGCATAGTTCATTTTTTAACGGGGATGCATGTGGGTAGCTCCGACACTTTCGATCATGTCGTTCTCATCGAGACCGCCAGCAACCAGCACACCATTTTTCAGACCAATCGCCTCCGGGAAAATATAGGGGCGTCGGAACTCATCTACAGGGTCGGCACAGTTTTCGTCGACGAAGCGGTCAAGAAGCTCGAACCCGGAAGCGCGGACATCGTCGTGCGCGCGTCGGGCAAGGCTATCGTGCTGGTGCGCGGCAGGACGAACGCCGAGGCTATCATCCGCGATGTGACGCTGCGGACGCTGCTCGAATGCCCCGGCGTCGTCGCGCGCGGCGCTCATGCCGAGATCAAGGGGCCGAGTGCGAAAGACCTCGACAATGCCATAAGGGAAGCGCACCGCCTCGTGAACGAGGTCGCGTCCCGGTTGCCGCCGCCCCAGGCGCGTTTCCAGCGGTTGCCGTTCGTCGAGAACTGCGCGTCGAGCAGCTATCCGGCGGCAGCGCTCAACTGGAAGGCAAGCCGCGACGGCAACGCACCCGCCCATTCCGAGGTGATTTTCGCCCGCCGCGATGGGAAGGTGCGTGCGGAAGCGCATGAACGTATCGGCAAGATTACCAAGGCTCCGCTGGCCCAGTCGCTCGACGCCTTCGAGGAAGCCTCCGAGGACGGCACCATCGGAGACTGGATCGCCATCGTGCACGCCGACGGCAACGGGCTGGGGCAGGTGTTCCTCAACTTCGTCGACCGAATCGAGAAAGACGCTTCAGCCGACGACTACGTCAAGGCGCTGAAGGGGTTTTCAAGCGCGGTGGACGACTGGTCGCGCGCCGCCGCCGGAAAGGCCATCGAGGAAACCTGGGGCGACATCAAGAAGAAGATCGAGGATCGGGAGAAAACCGGCAAGGGCCGCAAATACTTCCTGCCGGTCGCGCCCGTCGTGCTTGGCGGCGACGACCTCACCGTGATCTGCGAGGGCGAGCGCGCGGTGCGCTTCGCCGCAGCCTATATCCGCGCTTTCGAGGACGTGTCGCGCGAGGCGCTGGCGGGCGATCTCGGCAAGCTCGTTCCCAACATCGGCATGGATTTCGTGGCGGTGGCGGCGGGCATCGCCATCGTGAAGCCGCACTTCCCGTTCCACCGCGCCTACGAGCTCGCGGAGGAGCTGACGGGCTCCGCAAAGGCCGCGAAGAAGCATTTCAAGGAGATCCCCTGTTCGGCGCTCGATTTTCAGGTGGTGTTCGACTCCTCGGGCGGAAAGCTCGAACCGATCCGCGACCGGCTCATCCTCGAAGACGCCGACAAGACAAAGACCTCGCTCACCATGCGCCCCTACGTGGTCACCCCGCAGGAGAGGCTTGAGGCCGCGACGGACGAAGCGAAGGAGTGGGCGGAGCGCCGTCATTACAGCGAAGGCGAGCGCTCGCTTCTGTGCGCCGTCGCGGCGCTGCTCAAGAAGCCGGATCCGGACAAGGAGCGCGGGGACGATGCCTTTTTGCCCCGCTCGCAGGCCCACGCGCTGCGTGAAGCGATCTATCTCGGGCGCAAGGTGGCCGATGGGCGGCTGGCGCAGATCCATCACCGCTATCCGAATTTCGCGTGGGAGAGCCTGACCGGAAACAGTCGGAGCCTCTTCGTCGATGACGGCACCTGGAAGGACGAAGAGGGCAACGAACACAGGCTCGTCGGCACCTATCTCCTCGACGCCATGGATCTGGCCGACCTCGCCGGCCAGGCTGCCCTCGAACCCCTCGCGGCGAGCGATCAATGACCTTACAATTCAGCCTATCCATCGAAATGATCTCGGACTGGCATATCGGTTCGGGGCAAGGGCGGCATGGCTCCATCGACCGCCTCATCGACCGCGACAGGGACGATCTCCCGTACATCCCGGCTGCCACGGTTCGCGGCATCTGGCGGGACTCCGCCCAGCTTCTCGCGCGCGGCCTCGACGATGGCGTGGAGGACGGTCCGTGGTCGAAACTTGCCGACCGCCTGTTCGGCAGCGAACCCGTATTGACCCCGAAGCGCCAGGATGCGCCGACGCCGAGTCTTCTGACGGTCGATGACGCGCGCTTTCCGGCAAGCCTGCGCGCCGAATTCGCAGACGCGAGCGGCGACTCGGCGACCCGCGCCGCCGGCAAGAAGGTGCTGCGTCAGGCGCTCACCTTCATCAAGCCCGGCGTATCGATCGATCCGCGCTCCGGCACGGCGAAGGAAGACTTCCTGCGCTTCGAGGAGGTCGCGCGCGGCGGCGCCGTTCTTGAAGCGAAAGGGATTGTGGATTGCCCGGATGCCGATATGCGGGTGGTGGCAGCCTTCCTTCTGGGCGCGGCCGCGATGATCGAAAGGCTCGGCGGTAAAAGGCGTCGCGGCCTCGGGCGCTGCGCAGTGAAGCTGTCGTTCTCAAACGCCGGATTGCCTGCGGATGCAACCGGGGCGGCAGCCATACTTGGGGCTTCGGATGCGCCATCGCTGCCCAATGCGTCCAACAGCGGCGTCGAGCAGCGGGCCTTCGGTTCGGTTCAATCGGGTGACTGGCAGAAGATACCGCTCCGACTCAAGCTTCTGGCGCCGCTCGTGGCGGCTGACGATGTGCGCGGTAACGTGATCACCTGCCGGGATTACATTCCGAGCGCTCTTCTTCTCGCGCCAATCGCAAGCCGCCTTGCAGCAGCCGGACTTGCAAACATCTGGACCCTGATCGCGAATGGCGATGTCCGCATACTTGCCGCGACGCCGGAAATCGACGGTGGGCGCGGGCTTCCTGTCCCTCTCTGTTGGGAGGAAGAAAAAGCGAAGAAAGGCGAAGGCGTCTATAGGCAGATACCGCGAACCGCCAGCGGTGAAAACGCGCAATATGTTCCCATTCGGGCTGGCTTCGTTGGGGCTAGCGAGTTTCATCTGCGATCGGTTCCAAAGGTGATCCGCACGCACAACACCATTGAGGATGAGCGACAGCGTCCGGATGAAACGGTCGGCGGTGTCTACACCTACGAGGCCCTCGCACCCGGTCTTACATTCCGCTCCGAGGTTTGGATCAGGGGCGGTGCCGTCGATAGCGCCGCGCTTTCAGGGACCGTGCGCCTCGGCCGGGCGAGGCAGGCCGGATATGGCGTCGTCGAGATTGAGCCTCTTGGGGCCGCCAGCGGGGCGAGCGAGCGGAAAACGCGGGACGGATATGTCACGATCTGGCTCACCTCCGATGCCATCCTTCCGAGCGTGGAACTGGATGGCGGATTGAAGGCAATTGCCTCGGCAGTCGCGCGCTTGCTGGGCTCCCGTGCAGATGCTCTGTTTGATCTCGAAGGTTCCTGGGCGAATTTGCGGTGGAAACGCATCGATGGCTGGCAGTCGCGGTGGAACTTGCCTCGGCCGACGCTTGTCGCCTTGCAAGCGGGCTCGGTCGCCGAACTGAAACTCGCTAAAGGCGTGACCATCGATGCCGCGAAGGTAGAGGCGCTCGAACGCGAGGGGATCGGCGCGCGCAAGGGCGAAGGCTTCGGCTGCCTCCTCGTGAACCATGCCCATCTCGTGAACGAGTCTAGCGACATGCGACAAGAGAAGGCGAAGCCCGGCAGTTTTGAAGACGGCAATCAGCCTGCGGGGAAGCGCGAAAAGGATCCCCAGCAAGAAAAGTATCTGAACAGGATTCATCGCGTCGCCTGGGAACGCTGCATTGCGCTCAGGGCAGAGATGGCCGTTTCGAGCGAGGACGCGCGCAAAGAGCTTCTTGGCTGGACTGGCGCCAAGCCCAGCATGAGCCAGCTTGGCGGGCTCAGGGCAGCGATGGGTACGCTGACAGAGAAGGACATCGAATTCCTGCAAGATTGGCTCAAGCGTTTGCGGGATTCCAAAAAATGGGACGGCAAGGCGATGGATTCGCTTGAGGAGTTGCTCAAGCGGACGTGCGAAAAGACCTGGCCGCACGAAAAGATCTGGCAGAATCTCGGGTTGCAGGGACTGGACGATGAGCGGTTCTTGGGCGCTCCACGTCCCGCAACCGACGGCTTCGATTCGACAACTCATCCGGAACTCGCCCGTTTCGCGGTCCGCACTTTTATTCTCGAAGCCATGCGCGCCCACAAGCGGCATGGCGAAAAAAACGGCACGGCTGACCAGGACGGGGCCACGAACAATACTAATCAGGAGGCGGCATGAGTCGGCATATCGCGCGGCGGGTTACTGTCGAAGGGCAACTGCTCTGCCTGACGCCGCTTCACGTCGGCGGCCTCGACACCCCGTCGTCTTCGGATCTGCCGCTTGCCATGAATGGCGAGGGCAAGTTCTACGTGCCGGGCACCAGTCTGGCCGGGCCTCTTCGAGCGTGGTGCCGGGAGACCTATCCTGACACATGGATGAACCTGTGGGGTGTGGGATCGCAGGAGCTTCCAGTCGCACCTGACAATGAAAGCGAAGAGGAAAAAAAGGCTCGCACGAAACCGGACCGCGCCAGTTTCGTGATCGTCGAGGATGCGATTGTCGAGGACGGTGCCCTTGCGCCCGAGGTTCGCGATGGCGTCGGAATTGATCGCTACACGGGCACGGCCGCCGACAAGGTGAAGTTCGACCGCGAGGTCTTGCCCGCCGGAACCCGGCTTTTCTTCCATTTGGTCTTTGAAGAGACAGCCGGAGAAGCCGAAAACGCGAAAATAGTCGCGTCGCTCGTCCACGCGCTTCAGCAGGGCGCGGTGCCTTTGGGGGCATCGGTGAGTCGAGGTCTTGGTTCTGTCCGGCTTGAAAAACTTGAAGTCAACGAACAGAGGTTCGGGAGGAAGGAACATGCCCTTGCTGCTCTGCGGGGTAAGGGAGTACCCGGCGGGCTCGAGGTGCTTTGCGCCGACTGGGAAGAGCAGGCTCGCGACCGTCCACTGATCAAGATCAAAATCGAGTGGAAACCCGAAGGCCCGCTTATGGTGAAGTCAGGGGTCGATGGCATGGCCGTCGACATGCTCCCGCTGACGAGCCCGAAGGACGGCTCGTTGCGCCTCGTGCTGCCAGGCTCTTCGGTAAAAGGTGCGCTTCGTTCGCAGGCCGAACGAATAATCGCGACGCTCCTCGATCCGACCGAGCATCCAGAACTCCGGAAGAACTTTCTCAAGCAACTCGCCCGGTTTCAGATCGTTACAGATCTGTTCGGGGCCGCCAATGCATCCGCTTCTGGGGAAAACGAAAACCGGCACTGGCTTCCCGGGCGCTCGCCCCTCAGCGTCGGGGATTGCTTCTCCACAACGGAAATAAGTCCCGATGTCCAGAAGCATATGCTGAGCGGCGCGTCCGGCGCGGATCTGCGCTTCTGGACCGAAGGCCTTCCCGAACTGAAGTGGAACGATTCCGGCGAGCCCTATCTCGACCCGGCCGCGCATGTCGCCATCGACCGCTGGCTTGGCGGCGCATCTGATGGCGCGTTGTTCTCCGTACTAGAGCCGTGCAACTTTTCTTGGAACGAACTGGAGATCGTTATCGATCCCGCGCGACTTCCAAGAAGAGGTGAGGCAGGCAACACGGCCGATGCGCTCGCGGCAATAGCTCTCCTGCTGCTGACGCTCGCCGACCTTGTCGGCGGCGAGATTGCGCTCGGCTTCGGAGCGAACCGAGGGCTAGGCACGGCCAAGGCGACTGAGCTGAACCTCGATGTCCCGGCATTCGACACTCATCCGGACGGCTTCGTACGGAACGTTCTCGAGGATCTTGCTGGGTTGACGGCAAGCATCGACGGGGAAGAGGGCAAGCTGAGGCTTGACGGTGGGGCGGTCGAGCGGTTGCGCAAGGCGTGGCGAGCGGGGATCGAGCGGCTATCCCGGATGGAAAGCCCTGCAAATCAACAGATTGGAGCGGCGGCATGACCGAAAAACTCGAATATCGGCAATGGCGCTTCGAGAACATGACGGCCGCCGAAGCCCTGTCATACGTAGGCAACTCACTCGGAAGCGAGGTGTCGAGGGGCTTCGTCCTTTCGCCCGAGCAGGCCTGCTTCTGCACGCTTCGGGGTAGCGGCGCTGACGTTTCTCTTTACGGGTGCGACGAGACTGCGGAAGGGCAAGCTCTCGATCCTGACTTGGTCTTCGAGTTTCGCCTGTTTGGCCCGAATTTCGATGCTCGATGGGAGAGGACAAGCGGCCTGACGGGCGAACTCCGGATCTGCTCGGATAGCTCCGCTACGGGTCATGAAGTTCAACTCAAACAACCGAATGATGACGTGACCGAAAAGGGCGGGGAAGCCGTTCCCTATGTGATCAAGCGGGAAAACCGCTACCTCATCTGGGGCGAACCGGTCGGTAAGCCCGGCGAAGGCGGCACGAAACTGACATCGTCGCGGATCGGAACGCTCTGGGTGCCGGTCGAGAGCAGCGCGCGTGTCGAACTGACCGCGTACGAATATTTCGGAACAGCAAAATACGGCAATGCCGTCTTCGTCGGCGAGCGGCTGACGGGACTTCGGGCAGTTGCGGATGACGGCAAGAAGAGCGGAGCGAGCCAGTGACACAGTTTCACAACCCGTACAATTTCGTCCCGCTTGGCCGAAAGCTGGAGGGCCTTCTGGGGCAAGAGAAGCCCAAGGGACATGACCGCTATCACCGCGATTTGTGGAGCGGCCGCATCGAGATCGAGATCGAGACGGTAACGCCGCTTCTAATCCGCGATGCCGCGAGGGCGGAAGAACACGAGGATGACGCGGAGCATAAGACGTTCGGCGTGCGCCGAGGGCCGGACGGGCGGCCGCTTCTGCCCGCGACGAGCCTGAAGGGTGCGCTGCGCTCAGCCTTTGAAGTGGTCACGAATTCGCGGTTCAGCGTTTTCGAGAAGCACGAAAAGCCGCCGGCCAGACGAATGGCTGCCGGCGACGGCCTTGCCATGGTGCCGGCCCGGATCTCCGATGACGGATATAACCTCGAAATGCTGCTTGGCTCGCACGACGGGCTCACCTGGGGTGGGGCGCGGCCGACATGGAATAATGATTTAGGTCGTTGGATACTACCCAACGACACGCTTTATGCTGCTTGGCTACCTCAGTATCAGAAGGGCACCGGTGGGTATGATCATACACATGGTGTGCAGTTGAACGGGGGAGGCTGGCCAAAGCATGCGCAGGCGGTGAGTTGCTGGATAGAACTCTGGGCGAAAGGCCCTTTCAAGTATTGGAGAGTGCGATCGATCGCGGCAATCGGTCTTTCTTCGAACTTGCGAAAACCACCAGCGAGCACGCAGGGATATGGCCAGCATAGACCTGTCGGAGGTGTGGCTGCGCGCCTCATCCAAGTAAATGGCTGGGTCGTGAAGACGAACCAAAACTTCGGGAAAAAACACGATGAGCGTGTTTTCTTTTCAAGCTCTGGAAGCGCATCGCATCAAGTGCCTTTAGTGACTGATTGGCGGGACCGCTATATCGATCTCGTCCGTGACTATCATCGGACACATAAGAGCGACCTCGAGCAGCGCAAACGACGAAAAGAGCCATTCGATAAATTCTACGGCAACGAGCCGGGAAGGACCGCGTGGTCGCGTCATGTCTGCAATCCCGATGAAGCCCGGCTCAATCCTGGCGACCTTGTTTATGCACGCATAGACCGGGCCGGCAATATCGAGGGCTTATACCCCGTGATGATCAGCCGAGAACTCGGGCAAGCTGCACCGGAACGGCTGCTGCCCCACGAATTGCATCCAGCGACCAAATCGCGGGAACTGTCGCCAGCGGACCGCGTATTCGGCTGGGTCAATCAGCAGGGCGCGGGCGCATACAAGGGCCAGCTTCGCATCCATTCGGTCAAATGCGGGACGGCAGCCGAGGAAGCCGTCGACAAATTCGATCCCGCCCTGCCGCTCGCCATTCTGGGCGCGCCGAAAGAAGCGCAGGCGCGGTTCTATGTCGGCAAGCCAGACGGAAGAGCGATGCCAACGAACACGAACACGGCGGGCGGCGCGTATTTCGAAAAGGGCAAAGACGCTCACGAGAAATGGAACCTGCGCGGGCGGAAGGTTTATCCGCATCACGCGGCTACCCTCAGCGCCAAAGCCAAAGCCGCTGGCTATTGGGATCCAGAAAAAGCCGTAGAGGAAGCGCACTATGAACCAACAATATCAGACGAGCATATCGTCGATCTGGAAGCTCCCGGCGCAGCTTATCGCGAATATATCCGCCGGCGCGGGCTGAAACGCGACAAGAACGGCCAGCTCTCGGAGACGGGCAATCAAGACAGCCAGAACCGCTCGATTACCGAATGGGTTCGCCCCGGCACGAAATTCACCGCCGCCATCGACGTCGTCAACCTCAATATTGTCGAGCTTGGCGTTCTGCTTTGGCTGCTCGATCCACCCGTCAAGCCGCGAGCGTTTCACCGGCTCGGGGGCGGCAAGCCGCTTGGCTTCGGCAGCGCGCGGATTTCGATCACGCATGTCAGCCTGAAAACGGGTGCAGCCAAGGCTGCAGACTATCGCGCCTTTTTCGGTCAGCCCGACTATTCCGGCATCGAAGCGCCGCTCACCGGCGGCCCCACCGTCGCGGGCGCGTTCATTGCGAAGGCTGAAGCGGCGTGGGGCAGCGCCTTTGTGAGCCTGCCAAATGCGCAAGCTTTCCTGCAGGCCGCTCGGGGCTACCGTGATGGCCTCCCGACACACTACCCGCGCCGTGACCACTATCCGAATCCCGCGGGCGAAAACTATAAATGGTTCGGGGAAAACGAATCCGGCAGGAAGGAGGAACCGCGCAGGCGCAAAGGCTTACGGCTATCACTCCCGGCGATTACAGATGACGAAGGACTGCCTCTCGATCCAACGCAGTAGCGATCACATTCCTCACCGAGCATTCCTCTCCGCGCACAAAAAAACGCCCCATGGTCTGGGGCGTTTTTCATTTTGGGCAAGCCGCCGAAGCGGCCTGAGAGAGCCGGAGGCAACGCCATGCGTGAACTGAAAGGTTTCACGCGGGCAAGCCGCCGAAGCGGCCTGAGAGTTCGCGGGAAAAGACCAAAGCAGACTCTGTCCGTTTCACGCGGGCAAGCCGCCGAAGCGGCCTGAGAGGGTCATCGCGGCGGTGTTGACGAGGCCCCGCCTGTTTCACGCGGGCAAGCCGCCGAAGCGGCCTGAGAGCTGCGTGAAGCCAAGACGGTGGACGAATTCTCGTTTCACGCGGGCAAGCCGCCGAAGCGGCCTGAGAGTTCCAACATTGGCAAGCCCGTTCGTATTCGTAGTTTCACGCGGGCAAGCCGCCGAAGCGGCCTGAGAGGCGGAGGGGTGATGAAGTCCGACGATGTCATCGGTTTCACGCGGGCAAGCCGCCGAAGCGGCCTGAGAGTTTGCAACCGGCTCCACCGGTGACCAAATCCGGTTTCACGCGGGCAAGCCGCCGAAGCGGCCTGAGAGTCTCATGTACGTGATGATAGCACTTCAATTAATGTTTCACGCGGGCAAGCCGCCGAAGCGGCCTGAGAGGTCAGATATTTTTCAATCCCATCCTGTTGTTCTGGTTTCACGCGGGCAAGCCGCCGAAGCGGCCTGAGAGATGAAACACGGCGCACGAAAGCCGTGAAAAACGTTTCACGCGGGCAAGCCGCCGAAGCGGCCTGAGAGTAGCAAGAAGTGTCAAACCGACGCCGCAGGCAAGTTTCACGCGGGCAAGCCGCCGAAGCGGCCTGAGAGGTACACCTTGTAACGCACTGATTTCAAAGAGCGATTTCGGCAGTTTTGACGACTCGCCAAAAGCATCCGATTTTGCCCCGGGACGAAGCGTGAACTGCATCGTCACAATAGCGGGAATTGAACTAAAAATCAAGCTGTTGCCGGGTCGGCGCCGTTTTTCTAGCAGTTGCCACGGTCGACTTCTTTGGCTTAGTGGTTTCACTGTATCCCCTCGATCACAGTTATCAACGGGCCAGCACATCCTTGGTGGTCATCGGGTTGTATTTAATGGAGCATTTGCACAACAGTGTGGATGCCCAAGAACCACAAAAATTCCCGCTGTTTGCTTGCAAGCTTGCAGAGGTGGCTTTCGGCTGGCAAGTTGCGGCATGCTGCGCCCAGTTGAAGTTCAGTAACCGGGTAAAGCAATGCTGTCTTGGGGTTCTTTCCAGCGCCTTTTCGGCTCCGCGCCACCGCCCAGCGATTGGCCGCCTCCCCTCTCCTTGGAAGAAGAAGCAGAGCAGGACATAAGGTTTTCTCCCGCAGCCGCGCCGGTTCACGTTCTTTCTGGCGCCGCAGTCGTTCGTGTCAACAATAGCACGCTCCTCGTCGAGCGGCCAGGTGAGCCGGTTTTCGAGCGGCCCATAGAACTCGTCTCAACCTTGCATATCCATGGGTGGGCGCGCGTCACCGGCGCTTGCATCGGCCGCCTGACGGCCCAAGGCGCAACAGTCGTCTGGCGGGGCTTGCATGGATATCCCGTCGCTTTGGCCCAACCCATGCACGGCGCTGGGCTCGACATCCGCCGCGCCCAATATTTCGAGGCGGCCGGAGAACGCGGCCTCGCCATAGCGCGGGCGCTGATATCCGCGAAGATCCAGAACATGCGCGGTCTGGTGCGGCGTCGAGCCAATATCGAAGGCCGGGACTGTCTCACCGCGCTCGCCGCGCTGGCGAAAAAGGCAAAGCACGCATCCCGCGAAAGCCTGCTCGGCATCGAGGGCAGCGCCACGGCTTTCTATTTCTCGGCATGGCCGCACATGTTCGCCGCTCGCGCGGGCGATGTCGAATTCGAAGTCCGCTCGCGCCGCCCGCCGCAGAACGCCGTCAACGCGACACTCTCCTATGCGTATGCGGTGCTCAGCGCTGAATGCGTCTGCGCGCTCGCGGCCGTCGGGCTCGATCCAAGGCTCGGCGTCTTCCACCAGCCGCGCAGCGGCCGCGCCTCGCTGGCGTTGGATCTCATGGAGCCGTTCCGTCCCCTGATTGCAGACCAGGCGGTGCTGACGGGCTTCAATACAGGGCAAATCAGAACCGGCGACGCCGCGGAAGCAGACGATGGCTGGCGGCTCGGAGAGACCGGCAAGCGCACGGTCATCGATCTCATGGAGAAGCGCCTCACAACCGCGATTTCAGTCAGCGGAACAGAGCAGCAGGTGAGCTACCGCGAAGCGATCGGGCGGCAAGCCAGGGGCATCGCGACGGCTTTGCAAACGGGCGCGGGCTTCGAAGCGCTGGAGCGGCCATGAGCAAGGCGGCCCATCTTTATCTGGTTGCCTACGACATTTCCTGCCCGCGCCGTTGGAAGCGCGTTCAGAAGGTGATCAAGGGCCTTTGCCGGCGAAGCCAGTTGTCGGTTCATTTCTGCCGCGCGACACCCGCTCGTATCCGCCGCCTCGAAAACCGGTTGCATCGTATCATGCATGACGAGGAAGACCGGCTGATGGTCATCGACCTTGGCCCGGCGCATACACAGGCGCAACTCAGCTTGCTGAACCCGATCAACGATATTGCCGACCTGAAAGCCGCGATTTTGTGAGGATGGAGTCTCGAATGAATTCTCAAGCCCAGTCAGCGTGCTGCGCAGGCGCAAATCAGATCGTCGAAGGTGCTACGCTTGAAAAGGTGGTCGCGCCCGCGTGCCTTCAGCAAGCGTGGACGCGGGTTCGAAAAAACAAGGGTGGTCCCGGCGGCGACGGAGTAACAATCGAGATCTTCGCGCAAAATGCGGAGGTCGAATTGGAGAAGCTCCGAGCCGAGACGCTTGCCGGCATCTATCGGCCGCGCAAGGTGCGGCATGCCATCGTACCCAAACCAAAGGGTGGCGAGCGCAAGCTGACGATTCCATCCGTCGTGGACCGCATTCTGCAAACGGCGACGATGCTTTCGCTCGGTCAAACTGTAGACCATCACTTCAGCAGCGCGAGTTGGGCCTACCGCGAGGGACGAGGGGTCGACGACGCGCTGGCCGATCTCCGCCGACTTCGGAACAGCGGCCTTTTCTGGACTTTCGACGCAGACATCATGCAGTATTTCGACCGCATTCTTCACAAGAGGCTGATCGACGACCTGTTCATCTGGGTAGACGATCTTCGGATCGTCAGGCTCATTCAACTGTGGTTGCGGAGCTTCTCTTACTGGGGCCGTGGCATCGCGCAAGGTGCGCCGATCTCACCGCTGCTAGCCAATCTGTTCCTCCATCCGATGGATCGTCTCCTCGAGTTGGAGGGGCTTGCTTCTGTCCGCTACGCTGACGACTTCGTTGTGTTATGCAGGAGCAAGGCGCTGGCCCAGAAGGCACAGCTCATTGTGGCGTCTCATCTTGCCGCGCGCGGACTGAAGCTCAACATGAGCAAGACGCGTATCCTCGCCCCGAGTGAAGCCTTCATCTTTCTTGGACAGACGGTCGAGCCCGTCTGGGATACCCAACCATGATGCAACGGACCCAACCTGTTCAGGCCTGGCGGTGGTCGGTTTCGCCTCCCGGGCCTCACCTCACGGCGACCGTCCCCGTGATGGAGGCGATCCGCGGCGCCGCGATCTTCATGCGCCGCGAGATGGGCAACGGCCTTTTTCCGGAGAGCTTCCACGGCGCGGATAGAGGCGGACACGCCCATGCGTTCTGGCTGCCGGAGGATGAAGATGGCGATGGCCTCATCGACCACATCTGGGTTTCCTGCGCGAGCGGGATGGATGCGCGCACGATCGCAGCGCTTGCTTCCGTGGAGTGGTTCCGGGCCGAAGGCGTCCGGTATGAAGTCGCGCCCTCATGGATGGGGCCGCGTCCGCTTGACGGCATTTTCGGGCCGTCGGCGGTTTGGCAGGGGGTGACGCCTTACGTCACATCGCGGCGGCGTCTGACGAAAACCGGGAAGGAGCGAGCAGATGAAACGCCCGAGGCCCAGTTGCTGCGAGAGCTTCTGCTGAGAGGCTTGCCCGCGCCCGTCGAAATAGGCTGGGAGCCAGCCGCCTGGTGCGGCGAGGACAACGTGCTTGCATCGCAGTTCGCGATCAATTGGGATAAGCGGGGTGGGCCGCCCGCCGATGCTGTCGCGTCTTTCCCCGCAATCGTCTTCGCCGAGCCAGTTCCCGGGCCGCTCGCCTTCGGTCACGCCGCGCACTTCGGGCTAGGGCTGCTGGTTCCGCAGATTGGGTCCGCATGCAACTCCCTGCACATATCTTAACGCTTTGGGCTTGATCCGCCGTTAGGCTTCACCATCGCATGGTCTTCATCCACCCGTTTCCGAACGGCAATGGCCGTCATGCCCGCATCATGGCCGACATGGTGCTGACCCGCGTCTATAATCAAAACCCGATCCACTGGTCGGGCGGATTCGATCTGCAGAGGATGAATGAGCGGCGATTAGTGTATATCGCCGCCTTGCGTGCCGCCGACAGAGGCGATCTTGCGACCCTTCTGGCGTTTGCCTGTCACGGTGAGAGATGATCCGCGACGCCTTGGAAAAGGTTTGCACCGCGCGCTAGATAAACTTGCACTCGAAACTTGAAACATTTCAATTTAGCCCGATGGCCTTCACCAAAATTGATGCAATATAAGTGAAAACCGGAGTCACAACTGGCTCCGGTCTGCTTACTCTCTTAACGACGCGGCAGTTCGCTTGGCCGGGGCCGTTGAAAGGCCCCGGCAGCGCTACCGCTCCAACCCCGTGCTGCGGCCGCTGTGGATGACCGTCTGGGCCTCGAGTTTTTCGAGGATACCGGCCTGCCGCGCTTCCATCTTTGCGTCGATACGCAACTGGATCGTTTTCAGCCGCTCCTTGTCGATCGCATCGAGCGGTCTGGCCATTTCCCGCCGAAAGGCCCCGCCCGCATCCCGGCGCTCTTCCGTTGAAAGAAGGAGCGCGCCGTCTCGGTCGAAGACATCAATGGTGGCAAGGTTTCGAACCTCAATCGCGGTGAGCGTATGCACTAAGGTCTGCACGGCCCCGTCGTGTGCATGGGCGGAGATCCACGTTCCCGAGCCGCGCTTTTCTTTTCCGGCCTCGTAGAGGTCTACGATCCGCGCTCGCGAGATCGATTCGGGAACTGCGATAGCCACGACTCTTGTGTCGTAATCGGCCTCGCGCGCCTGGCGGAGGACGTTGAGCGTTGCGTCCTTACGCCCCAAAAAACCGTCCAGCAGAATGTTACGACGGCAGCTCACTGCTGCAAGGATGAGGCTTTCGGTCCATTTCTCGGCATCGGCTTCCGTTGCCTGCACGAACGACTTTTCATTCTCGGCCAAAATTTCGTCGGCGAGAGGATGGAGGTGCCGAGCGCCAGCTACGCTGAAAATGACCGGATCCGGGTCCATGCCTTCTATTAATGCCGCACTTATTCTCCATCGCATCGCGCCCGGCTGGGCACCGATGATGGCGAGAACCGGCTTTGCGGCGGCTTGGGCGTTCGCGAGCGTATTGTGTTTTACGGTCTCGAAGATCTCGTTGTGGATCTCAGGAGAAAGCTTGTAAGAGCGGCTGTTCACGCATCCCTCCTGAAATACTTTTTGAGAGCATGTAACTCAGCGGCGCAGTGCTCAAAGACTTCAACGCCGAAGGAAGCGTAAAGACGTCTCTGAAGCGTGATAGCCTCTTTTATTTTAGCTTCAAGAAATGCGATGTTATCCTGGTCGCCGCTACGCGTTGCATCTTTATGCTTGAGATACAGCTCGTCTATATAGGCAAACATGTCGTCAGTAGCTTGTTCTTGCCTAATAACAACCTCGCTGTTCCAACCGTCGTCCGAGCAGTCGGGCTCGCTCATGCCGGCTTTCCTCCCTGTCTTCGCCCCGAATGCTCATAACCTGTTCTCGACCTGACGCCAACCTATTTACTTAGGTATAAGTCAAAAAGGCGCAATCGAGGTCAAAGCGAGTCCTCAAGACGACCGATCGGCCCGCTTCGGCTCAGCCCAGCTTCCCTGACCGCTCTTTCCAGCCTCACCGCAAGAAACTGCAATCTGACGATGACCTCGACGAGATCGCTGGCGATCTGGCGGATTTCATTCTCCATCGTGCAACTCCGTGTTCACAACACTCGCATGATTTTTTTGTACACGATGAATTCTTAGAGCACTATCGAATACAGCGTGCTCATGGACGAGAAGAAAACTGAAACCCTGACCATCCGCCTGACGCCTTCCCAGAAGGCGCTCCTCGTGCAGCTTGCCAAGGCTGACAAGAGACCGCCCGCTCAACTCGCGGCGATCGTCATCGAGGAATGGCTCGAAGCGAAGTCAGGGGTGCCGGACAAGACCGTTCGGTAGGCCCCCTTTCCGTCACCGAACAGCGGTTGCGGTATCCCGGCCACGCTGCCCTCGCGGGCTGGATACGATGCTCATCAGAAGGGCGCGCTACTGATCGCTCGGGATTTCGAGAATAGCCGACGGACGCCGCTCGCCATCGTGCGCAGCTCCATCAGGCAGGCGTTCGAACAGGCCGGGATCGAGTTCCTGGACAACGAGGGGTTGCGGCTGAAGGGGTGAGGTCTGCGCCAAGCGCGAGAGGTAAAAATGCGCGTCGAGCAGAGGCTTTGCTGACCTCCAGGAACGCCCAGCGCCGTCCTTTTTCAGGCGAACTTCGCGCCGCAAATAGCGCCGGACCTCGCCGAAATTTCGCGCATTACCGGACGACGCTTTTGGCATCTCATCATGCTCAGTCGCCGACATGCAGACGCATGACCTGCACGTCAATTCGGTGTCGTTTGCGGCGTCCGCGTCGATCCGAAGGAGAGTAAGCGCGGCTGAAAGCGGCCCTCTTAGTGGGCCCGCTTTCACACATCTTGCCATCACTTTCGAAGGGGGGATGAGCCTTATCGCGACCACCCGTTTCGGGCGCAGAAAGGTGCTAGAACGCGTCTAGCATGTTGCTAGATCGAAATGACCCAAATTTCTAGCAACATGCTAGCAAGTGGCTAGAATGGATCTATCACTTCAGCCTAACTTCCTTCTAGCAACATGCTAGAAGGAAGTTCATCCGAGGTGCTAGAACGAATTCGGCGTGAGGCGATAGAAGGAAGCGACGATTTTAGGGATCGCAAATGATCCTGGCATAAGGTCGACCTTTGTAACCACCCGGATTGGCGCGGCCAAGCAAACTTGAGCATGCCTCCGGAGGTTGCAGCATGATGCGATCGCGAAAGTCTGCCACGCGTCGATCCACGCGCGCAAGACCGCTCCCTTGATCGCATCCTTGCGTTCGGCCTCAGCAACGCCAAGCTCGATCGTTCGCCGAGATGAACAGTTCCGCGCGCGTTGCGCCCGCCGCCTATGCAGGGAGCCCCGCGTTCGCCCGTTCCGGCGGGCGCAGCTCCGAGAGGGCGTTGGTATCGAGCAGGAACATCAGCAGAGGTCAGTGGGCGGCGAAGCCGTCGTCGAGGCGCGGCGGCTCGAAGACGGAATTGGCGTTCGGCCGATCCTGTCGCAGGAGATGATCGAGGAGCGAACTTTCATGCTCGCCGGAAAGGCGGCGGAACGCATCATATTTGATCAGGACGACGGCCGCCGCCGCGTCAGCCGGATGCTTCTTCACTCGCATCGAGCGAGGCCCGGAAGCTCCGTTCGACCCATTCGACAAGGGACACGCCCTCTCGTTCGGCCGCCTTCGTCACGGCTTCCTTGAGGTCTAGTTCAATCCGCACATTGAACTGCGACAGCGGCCCCTTCGGCTTGGCGTCGCCCGCGCGCCGGATGAGACGGCCGGTTGCCTTCAGCGGCGTTTGCGCGTGTCGCCTCGGTGTCCCGAAGCCCTTGGCGAGCGAGATCTGCATCGCATCGCTCATGGTGCGGCCGCTTTCACCCTCGCTCATTCCCCGCCTCCTTCGGCCTGCGCCGCAAGTTCCTTGACCTCGCGCCAGAGCGCGGTCATTTCGGCTTGCGCCTTCGCATTCATCTCATGCCCGGCCTTGCCGTGGATCGGCGCTTCCATGAAGCAGCGGTCGAAGGTGATCTTCGTCCGGAAAACCGTTCCGAATGGAGACAGCGCGTCTTCGGTTTGCCGCGCGAGGTCGTCGAGGCTCTTGTGATAGCCGACCAGGACGAAGCCGAACGGCTTTTTATGCTCGCGGCACAGATCGGACACTTGCTTGGCCGCCATCGCGTCGAAGAAGCTCGTCCGCGTCGGGATCACCACGGCTTCGGCAATTTTGATCGCCTCTTCGATGACGCCGAGGTCGTAGGGCGAGGTGTCGATGAAGATCCAGTCGAAGATCGCCGCATAGCGCCTGACGTCGTCCGCGAGCGCGCCCTCCAGGCGAATGAGATAGGGGGCCGCCGGCTCGCCGCGAAGCGCCCACCACTGGCTCAAGGATCCGAGGCTGTCGTCGAGATCGACGATCCCGACCTGGCGCGTTTCCTGGGCGGCAAGCACCGATAGCCCTGCCGCAAGCGAGCTTTTGCCCACGCCTCCCTTTGTCGATGTGATCGTGATCGTCGTCATGGGTCTTTCCGGATCGCCGCACCGCAGATCGCACTCTTGCATCTGCTAGCAGATTTGATGCCTCTTGACCAGCGCGTGTCTTGTTCGACGGCGGAGCTTAACATCAAAGGTTCGGGTTGCGATTGGGGTTGCCGAGGTTTCTTGCCTTCCGCCGAGGTCGTCACCGAAAAGTAGGTGTTAGACAAGAAAGTGCTTGGCGCGCCATTAGCGAACGCTATAATAAATTTGATAGCAATATTATGCTAGCCACTAACGACGCATCACTCGGGGGCACCCATGTCTCGGATCGGCGATGTTGCATCACCACTGGCGCTTCGAGCCAGCCAGGCAGCGGCGAGGCTCGGCGTGAGCGAAAGCCAACTGCGCCAATGGTGCATGAAGGCAAGGTGCACAGGCCATATCGTCTCCGCAAAAACGTGGTTCTCTTCGACGCGGCGACCCTCGCGACCGATTGGGACCGGATGAAGGAAGAGGCGGAAGGCTCGTTTACGTCGACCCAAGCGCCGGACATCGAACGCAATCCGTGGGATGAGGCGCTCGGATAAGGTGCCGGGAAACAGGGGATGTATTTCGAGGTTAGATAATTATGGCCTTTGTGAAATTCAGATATATTACGCGGGATCGTGATCGACACGGGACTGTGCGCTATTATTTTCGCCGCCCCGGAAAGCCGAAAACCCGACTTCGCGGGCTTCCCGGCTCGGAAGAGTTTCTGGCGGCGTACAAGGCTGCTCTTGGCGAGCAAGGGCCCGCCTCGAAGGCCGAGAAGAGTTTTGAGTGGCTATGCGAGCGCTACTATAAATCGGCTGCTTTCCAGTCGCTCGAGGACTACACCAAGCGACGCAAGCGCACAGCCCTCACCGAAATCTGCGCCATCGTTGGCGGCAACGGCCAGAAACTCGGGGACGCCCCCTTCGCCGCCATGAAGAGAGCGCATGTCCGCAAGCTTCGGGACATGAAGGCCGATCTGCCGGAGGCGGCGAATTTCCGCCTTAAGCAACTCTCGGCCTTGTTCGCCTGGGCGCTGAAGAGCGATCTCGTCGCGACCAACCCGGCTGAAAAGGTGGAAAAGCTGAAAAGCGGGTCGGACGGCTTTTACACTTGGACCGACGATGATGTGGACGCCTTCGAGGCGCATTGGCCCGTTGGCTCGAAGCCACGGCTCGCAATGGCGATCATGCTCTATCTTGGCGTGCGCCGCTCGGATGCCGTGCGGATTGGCAAGAAGCACGAGAGCAGGGATGGATTGTTTGTCACCTTCTCTCAGTTCAAGGGCCGGAAGAACGGCGCGAAAGTTCTGACGTTGCCGATCCTGCCGCCGCTGCGCGTCATCCTCGATGCGAGCGCGCTTGGGGCGGAGACGTGGCTTGAAACGGCCTACGGAAAGCCGCACAGCGCGGCGGGCTTTGGCAACATTTTTCGTGAGTGGTGCAGAGAGGCAGGACTGCCGCAATGTTCGCCGCATGGGTTGAGGAAGATCGGTGCGGTGCGCGCGGCCGAAGCCGGGGCAAGCGAGCATGAGTTGATGGCGATGTTCGGCTGGGACGACGCCAATATGGCGCGCATTTACACCCGCAAGGCCGCGCAAAAGAAGCTCGCCGCAAGCGGCGCGGCCAAGCTCAGCCTGGAGAGCATTGTCCCACCCTCTGTCCCACTGGACAGAAAGGGTAACAAAATCAATGACTTGGGAGAGTGTTGGCGCCCCCTAGGGGAGTCGAACCCCTCTTTCAAGATTGAAAATCTTGCGTCCTAACCGATAGACGAAGGGGGCGCTGTGCGGCCTTGCGGCCGGCTCGGCGATATAAAGCGGGTTTTGCGCGGCTTGGCAAGGGCCAAGACGCATCTGGAAAGCAATTCCGTGCAGGCGACCACGAAGGTTGCTGAAAGAGGTTTCTGTCTCTCCGAAGGCGGGGCGGTGCTCACGCGGTTTGGCGAAACGAGGCGGAATTCGAGTGGGCTTTCCACGCTGAGCCTTGTGCCGTCGAACACAAGAAGCGCTGCTCTCTCATCTGCCCGAGGTATCGAAGCGCTGCGATGTGCCCCCAAGGCGAAGGTTCAGCGTGCCGGGCGAGAGCGGTGATGAGGATGCCGGGGCGATTTTCGGATAGAGAAGCGCGAGGAGCTTGTTGCCATCGGCCGACGATGCGCCGATCTGAGCGGTGAAGGGCGTCGTCCGCCAGTCGGCGAGATTGCCCTTGATCTGCGCGCGGCCATCGACACGGACATCGCCGAGTGTGCCGGTAATCTGCCCCGCTCCGCCTTGCCCCAGCGCCTCCGCGCCGTAGTTGATCGCGAGCACGGCCGGCGCCATCATCCGCGTTCGCGCGGCAAGCCGTTCCGGCGCTATGCCGAGAGCGGCAACGGCCTGAGCGACCGCTTCGGGCGTGCGCGCCTCGACCCGCCCCTCATGCAGTTTCGAGGCCTCGCGGGCAGTTCTTCGAATAGCGGATCAGCGTCCGCCCTGCGGCGCAAGCATATCGCGAATGCGCTTTTCGAAATCAGTTTGTCTGGACGGCAGGCGCGCCGGTGCCGCGACGGGCTGTTGCTCCGCGACCGAATCCGCCTTGCGGCGAGGGCGCGGTGCGGGCTCCTGCGCGGTGGTCCATGACGACGCCTGCGCGGGCGTCGCCGCCGGCTGTGGCAGAGTCGCTTGGGCGGGCTGGGAGGGCTGTGGCCTGTTCAGGCTTTCGAGCCGCGCAATGTCGGTTTCCATCTTGCCCACCAGCACGGCGCGAACGAACGCCTCGGCGGAGACCGACCGGCGCGCACCGCCCAACTCGCGCAACGGCCCCGCGATGACGACCTTGACCGGCGGCCACTTGCGGCGGTCGGAACTGACGCCAAGCTGCCACGTAGTGTCGGCCTGCATCGTCGCGAGGTCAAGATCGGCCTGCATGCGAACGGTGCCGTCGCGGAGATTGCGGAAGGAGGCACGCGGAATTTCCAGCGTTCCATCGCGGATGACGAGCGGGAAGCGCAGCCTGCGATATTTAAAGTCGCCCGATTGAAGGGCGTCCTGTGCTTTGCGCGCAATGGCGTCTTCCGCGAGCGGTGCGGCTGCCGCCTGCATATCGTCCCCGCTCTTCTGGATGGCGGCGGGAGACAACTTCGCGAGTTGCCCCTCTGAAAGCGCGATCGCCCCCTTGCCACCGAGCACCGAAATGAGCCCGCGCGGACTAAGCCCCTGACCGGACGCCTTGATGATGAACGATGTGCGGCCCAACAGGAGCGCCGAAATGTTCTGCGTGGGCAGCTGCGCCAGATCCGCATTGGAAAGCGAGAGGTTGGCGTTCGCGGTGACGGCGGGGCCTTTCGCGTCGAGCACGAGCGAACCGGACAACGTGCCGCCGAGCGCCTTGCCGTCGAGCTTGCGGATGTCGAGGCGTCCCTTGTCGAGCACGGCGGAAACCTGCGCGTCGGAAAGGGCAAAGCCGTCGCTGAGCTTCAGCGTCCGCACGCCGAGCGCGATGCGGGCTGAGGTTTCCTCGAACGCAATCTTGTTGAACGGGCGCTCGCTCCACAGCGGAGCCGGGTCGGTTGGCGGGGATTCGTGAGACGGGGGCGCGAGGAACTGACCGAGCAGCGACGGAAGCGACAGTTGATCGGCGCTCAACGATGCTTCGATGCCGAGTTGTTCGGCGAGGATGGCGGCCAGTGTGCCGTTGATGGCATTCCGCCCGGACTCGGCCTTGAGCTTTGTCGCTTCGATGCGTTCGGGCGTCGCCGTGACGGTCGCCTCAACGCGCAACGGCGCTTTCGTCTCCGCACCGAGCAGTGCCAGAAGCGGTGCCGAGAGGAATTGTTCGGGCGATGGGGCCGTCGCGGAGACCTTTCCGGAGAACGAAGGCTGTTGCTCCTTGATGGCCGTTGCGCCGTCGATCTGCGCTTGCAGGGGCTGCGTCTTTAGCGCGCCCGAGGTATCGAAGCGCTGCGATGTGCCCCCAAGGCGAAGGTTCAGCGTGCCGGGCGAGAGCGGTGATGAGGATGCCGGGGCGATTTTCGGATAGAGAAGCGCGAGGAGCTTGTTGCCATCGGCCGACGACGCGCCGATCTGAGCGGTGAAGGGCGTCGTCCGCCAGTCGGCGAGATTGCCCTTGATCTGCGCGCGGCCATCGACACGGACATCGCCGAGTGTGCCGGTAATCTGCCCCGCTCCGCCTTGCCCCAGCGCCTCCGCGCCGTAGTTGATCGCGAGCACGGCCGGCGCCATCATCCGCGCTCGCGCGCCAAGCCGTTCCGGCGCTATGCCGAGAGCGGCAACGGCCTGAGCGACCGCTTCGGGCGTACGCGCCTCGACCCGCCCCTCGAACCGGCCATGCGCTGCGGCTTTCAGCGGCACCACGCCTTCGCCTTGAACCGACAGGCCGTCCAGCGTCTCAGCGCTCAGCTTCGTGACGGTGACGAGGTCCGGGTTGAACCTGATCTGCGCGGCGAGGTTCTTCGCATGAATGACGCTTGCGTGCAGCTCGCCAGCGGAGAGGCTGATGTCGCCGCTCTTGATGTCCGAAAGGTCTTCGCCGAAGAACGGCGCAAGCTGCGCGAGCGTCCCTTGCCATGCGGATTTCAACGCGTCGGTGGAAAAAGCCTCGGCGTCCTGCGCTGCGTCAGCGCCCGCGAGGATGAATTTGTCGCCCGCGAGAGTTAGCGAAAGTCGGCGCGCCGGTTGGCTGTCAAGCCTGACACCGCCGGTAAAGGGAGAGCCGTCGATGGTTCCTGCAAGGTTCTCGAGCGCCGCCACGTTTTCGGAAAGCTTGAGGCCGCCGGTGAAGGCGATGGCTCGCGCAAGTGGATACTTGCCGCCTGCTTCTGGTGCCATCCAGCGATTGAGCCGCACGAGGTGCCGCGCATCGACGGAGAGCTTGCCCGCGAGTTCGGAGTTGCCGCTGTCGCGCGCGAGCGTGCCTGTAAAGGCGAGCGCGGTGTCGCCGGGAAGCGTTGCCCCAGCGTTTGAGAACGTCCAGATATTGCCGTCGCGCGCGCCTTCGAGCTTCACGCCGTCAATGAAATCGTCCTTCAGTTGCACATGCTCAGCCGCGAGATCGAGGCGAACCGGCGTTTCGGGATAAAGCCAGAGGAGGCGGTCGGCCACGGCGCGGGTATCGTCCCAGCGCTTCTGGGTGGTGACGGCCCATCCAGCGGCGGGGCTTGCTTTCGCGAGCAACGAATCCGCATCGAGCGATTTCGCCTGAAGGGAAATTTCGGCGGGTGCGTTCCCGGTGAAGGGGATCGTCGCGCGGCCTGCGAGAATCTGCGGGCGGTTAGCGCCGTCGAGCGTCAGCACGAGATCGGACAGCGCGGCGCTATCGAGATCGACTTTCGCCCGAGCACTCGCCTGCACGTCCAAAGGCGCGCCAAGCCCCGCCGTCTTCGGGGCGTTCAGCGTCAGGGCTCCCTCGAAAGTCGGCGCGAAGCTGGCGCGGAGCACGCCGTCCGCATGCAAGACCGTCTTGCTGGAGAGGTCGGTCGCGCTGCCTGAAAGTTTGATACCGGAGTCTTGCGCGAGCTGGGCCATGAGTCTCAGATCGAACCGGCGATCGTCGAAGGTGGCCTTGACGTTTGCCCGATAGGGAGCGCCGCGCGTTGGCGCGGTGACCTTTCCGTCAATGCCGGAAAGTGTGAGCGGTGCGCCGTGTTCGGGCACAAATGTGAAGCGGCCGCCCTCGACTTCGAGTGAGCGGACATCTGCCGTGAACGGCAACGCGAGGCCCGCCGCGCTTGCGCCCGCGCGGTTGGCACCACGCCGCGCCGCCTGAACGATGACCACCGGCCGCACAAGCTTGAGGCGGCTCGCCTCGACATGCCCGCCGATCAGCCCTTGAAGGGAAAGCGAGAGATCGAGCGCTTCGGCGCTCAGCGCGAGCTTGTCGCCCGGCGCGGGATCGGTCGCAATCTTCGCGGCGCGCACGTGCGGCTCGGGCAGGAGTGCGATGTCGATATCGCCGACGATCCGAATCTTCTGACCGAACAGCGTCGATGCCGCCTCCTCGATGTCCGGCCGAAGTGCATTCCAGTCCAGAAAAGCGGGCACGGTGAAGGCCGCGCCGATGAGCAGCACCAGAAGCGTCGCGAATGTTGCCAGGAGGCGGCCCAAAACGATTCCTCTTTGATCAGGAGTACGAAGAACGCGCGCCGTGCTTCGAGCTTGACGTATCGATCTAAAAGAAGGCTTGCAAGGGGCAGGGGCGAAATCGCCCTTTACACAAGCGTCGACCCCGATTCGGATTGTGCCAGATTTTGCCCGCTCACGCGCGCCTTCCCCCTCGGCGCGACCGAGACTTCCACAAGTGAGTTGCACAGGGAAGCCGACGCACCGGCCGACGTCAGAGCATGATCCGCAAAAGTGGTTGCCGGTTGTGCGATGAGATCATGCTCTCTCTTTCCGTGCGGCGTCAAACGGTAAGCGCGCCGCGCTTCGCCGCCTCGTAGCGCTCGGCGATCTTGTCCCAATCGAGTACGGACCACCACGCGCGCAGATAATCGGCGCGGCGATCATTGTATTTCAGGTAATAGGCGTGTTCCCACACATCATTGCCGAACAGCACGCGCTCGCCATCCATCAAGGGCGTGTCCTGATTCGGCTTCGTCGTAAGGCCGAGCTTGCCGTCTCCGTCAACGGTGACGAAAACCCAGCCGGAACCGGTGTGGCTGGCGCCCGCGTTGTTGAACGCCGCCTGAAGATTTTCGAAGCTGCCGAAATCTCGCTCGATGGCCGCCGCGAGTTCGCCGGTCGGCTTGCCGCCATCGCCGCCCATGATCTGCCAGAACATGGTGTGATTGGCGTGGCCGCCTGCATTCGTTCGAACCGCCGCGCGCACCGATTCAGGCACCGACGACAGCGACGCCAAGATTTCGTGCAACGGCTTCTTCGTCCACGCACCGCCCTTGGACGCCGCCGCCTTGAGCTTCTGAACATAGGATGCGTGATGGCGGTCGTGATGAAGCCGCATGGTTTCGCCATCGATGGCAGGCTCGTTCTTGTTGTAGTCGTACGGAAGCGGCGGAAGAGAGTAGGTTCCCCCTTCCCGGTCGAGATGAAAGCCGAGCATCGCCGCGCCTGCTTTCAACATGTTTCCCGTTACTTCGGAGGGCATTCGTAATCTCCCTGAATGAAAAAGCCGCAGGATATCGCCTGCGGCTTCGTTTCAAGCTGCCTGATGAAAAGCCGCAAACGCTCTGCTTCGCCTATGCTGCGCGGTTTGATCAACACGTCAGTGGCTGTTGTGATCCCCCGATTGATGCGCGCCGTGTGAGCCAGACGCATCGGCGGGCGCCGCATCACCGCTCGGGCCGCGCTGGACCCTCGCCTCAAGAGGCACCGGGCCGGCCTTGTCGAAAACCAGCGTGAGCGGGAAGGACGCGCCTTCCTCAAGCCGCTGCTTCAGGCCGAAAAGCATGACGTGAAGGCCGCCGGGCTTGAATTCGGCGGAAGCGCCCGGCGCGAGCTTCAGACCGCCCGGCACGGCGCGCATCTTGAGGACGCCGTTCTCCTCGACGTGCTCGTGGATCTCGGCCTTGTCCGCGACTGGTGTGGAGGCAGAAACGAGGGTGTCGGCGGCGTCGCCCCTGTTGCTGAGCGAGAGATAGACAGCGCCGGTCTTCGCGGCTTCGGCGGTCGGCCGTGCCCACGGATGCAGGATCGAGATGCCGTTTTGCAGATAGGAATGCGCGGAAGCTGCGGCGATGCCCGAAAGCGCGAGCGCGCCTGCCGCCAGAAGGTGTCTTTTCATGTGCCAATCCGTTGCGTTTGATGTGGTTTTGCGAAACGCCGCAAGTGCCCGAACGGGGCGCAGTGCGGCAGTCGACTACGAAACGAGCCCCATAACGGGAGGCGCGCGCGGCCGGAAGGTCGAAATCGCGACGGGGCGGCGTGGCAGACTATCTGGAACCGGGGTGGCAATCCGCTCAGCGGTCCATCGCGGTTTTGGCGAGTTGAACGGCTCAATCGCGGGCGATCCAACGCCATTGAGCGCGAAGGGGCAAGGATCATGTGTGCGGTCGACGGGCGCGCCTTCGCGCGAAGGATCGGGCGTCACGCCCCGGCAGACGACGAGTGCGAAACCGTCGTCGGCGACAACTGGCATTAACCCGGCCACGAGCACAACGCGCGTGAGCGCCGCCGCTAACGCGAGCCATATCGCGACGGTGCGAAACTGTTCGAACGGTTTTCCCATTCCAGCGCCGATCCGGTTGATTTGCCGGAGCCTGAAGCCATGCGCTCTTTTGTTCTACGCACGCTTTTGTGATGACGGGCAGCAGGCGAGGTCATCAGATGCTCAGAGCGCAATATAAGGGCGGCTTCCGCCGCCAATCGGAGCCCGCAGCTATTGCGACAGCTCGCGCGAGCGCCGCGCTGCGGCCGCGATAGCCTCGCGCATGAGTGCCTTGAGCCCCTCGTCCTTCGAAAGAACCGCGAGCGCGGCGGCGGTGGTGCCGCCGGGAGAGGTGACATTCTCGCGCAGTTTCGCAGCTTCGAGCGGCGAGCGATGCATGAGCTCCCCCGCGCCCTCGACCGTGGCGCGCGCGAGCTTCATCGCCATATCGCTCGGAAGTCCGGCTTCCTCGGCGGCATGCGCAAGGCACTCGGCGAGATAAAAGACATAGGCCGGGCCGGAGCCAGAAACGGCGGTCACCGCGTCGAGCTGCCCTTCATCGTCGACCCAGACAACCTCGCCGACAGCGCGCAAAAGCTTGTCGCACAGCTCGCGCTGGGCATCCGTCACATTGGCGTTCGGGAAAGCGCCGGTCACACCGCGACCGACCTCGGCTGGCAGATTCGGCATGGCGCGCACGATGGCCGTGCCGTCGCGGAACTGGTCCGCGATGCCGGACACCGTCCGTCCCGCCGCGATGGACAGCACCACCGTATGCGGGCCGACATGGTTGACGACCTCGGGCAGCACCTCCGGCAGTATCTGCGGCTTCACCGCAAGAACCATGACATCCGGCTCATCTTCGGGGAGCATCGGAATGCCCTTTTCCTGAAGAAGCGCGGTCATTTGCGCGGAAGGCTGCGGCTCGCGTACGGCGATGGCGGTGGGCGGAAATCCTGCACGAAGCCAGCCGCGAAGAAGCGCGCCGCCCATGCGGCCCGCTCCGACGAGAAAGATCGATGAAGTCCGCCCTGTGTCGGTCACGCCTGTCCCTCGGTTTCAAAGATGGTGCTTGCCAACGCGTCCTCCGCGCGCTTTCCAGCCCACACGACGAACTGGAAGGCTTGATAATAGCGCTCGCACGTGTCGATAGCAGCCTGCAAAAGCGCCTCACACTGCTTCGCCGTCGGCTCCGCACCGTTCAGCATCAACCCTTGCCTGTAAAGCAGCAGGCCTTCCGACGACCAGATGTCGAAATGTCCGAGCCACAATTGCTCGTTGATCAGCACCAGGAGGCGATAGATCTCGGGTATGCGGTTGCGCGGCACCTTGAAGTCGAAAGCGCAGGCCATATGCAGGCTTTCAAGATCGTCGCGCCAGTTGAACGAGATATGATAATCGCACCACTCGCCCGCTACGGATACCGTCAACTCATCTTCGCTCGAACGCTCGAAGGTCCAATCCTGCACGCACGCAATCTGTTCCACGAGGTCCACGGGGTGTGAAAGTCGGTTGTAATCCTGCCCGGCAGTGGTCATCCCAATTCCCTTCTGAGCTGCGGCGAGAATGTTCCGGACATGCCCCTTACGACAACCGCCGTATTCGCCCGGTCTCACCGCATATGCTTCTCAGCCTATGGGGTGATCCGCCTGTCACGCGCAATCACGTCAACACTTTCTCCACGGGGAAAACATCGTGGCAGGGGCGTTAGCTTGACAGTGTTGCCAATGTGTCGATTTCGGGCGAACGCAAAGGTCGCGAGGCCGCAGCGCGTCGCGGGCGCGAACGCTCCGCAGGCGCGCCTACTCACGAAGCTGCGGCGTGACGTGTTGCGCGAACCGGCGGCGCAACCGAAGAGCGACACGGCGAGTTGAAGCCGCCGCTTACGCCATCCGGTCAGATGGAACGCAAGGCGCGAGAGATGCGCGCCCTCGTCAGAAATTGCCGCCGTCAATCGTCGGCGCGCCCTGCAAGCGAGCGACCGCCGCCTCAAGCTCATCGACGCGCTTTGCGAGGCGCTCGTTCTCTTCGCGCGCCTTCAGCGCCATGGCCTTCACTGCCTCGAATTCTTCGCGCTGCGGCAGGTCCATGCTGCGAAAGAAGCGCTCCGCCTGGCTGCGTGCGGCGGTCTCGAATTCCTGCCGCGCGCCCTGAGCCGCCCCGGCCGCGTCCGTCATGAACTTGGCGATATCGTCGAAAAACCGGCCTGTCGTCTGCGTCATGTTCGATCCCCGATGGAAAGGTGTTTGCGGCAACCTAATCACTGCGCGTTGCGGCTTCAAGCACGCGCGAGCGCCATGGATCGCCCCGCCATCCAGTCGCAGCTATTGCGGGCGGAAAGGCGCTTATATAACAATAGCTTGCTGCGCCGCGAGATCGGGCGGCGCTCGTTTTTGACGCAAGGGGCCGCGGCCGGGGAGGCGGCGAGCAAGTGACACGCCTCCCGCAAAGAGCGCTTACGCGCGCTCCAACGCCTGCCGCAAGTCGGCGATGAGGTCGCCCGCGTCCTCGATACCCGCCGAGAGCCGCACGAGCCCCCAGCCGATGCCGAGCGCATCGCGGCGTTCCGGCGGCAACGAACCGTGACTCATGGTGTACGGGTGCCCCGCGAGGCTTTCGACACCGCCGAGGCTCTCCGCGAGCGTGAACAGGTTGAGATTCTCCAGCACGCGCCGCACGCCTCCCTCGTCTGTATCGATGTCGATGGTCAGCATGCCGCCGAAGCCGTTCATCTGCCGCGCGGCAACCTGATGCTGCGGATGACTCTTCAGGCCGGGATAGATCACGCGTTTGAGCTTTGGATGGCCTTCAAGCGACTGCGCGATGGCGAGCGCGTTCGCGCTGTGCCGCTCGATGCGAAGCG